>NZ_JBFBCH010000012.1:0-230732 GCF_040683055.1 Polymorphospora sp. NPDC051019
CCCGCGCGGCCGCCCAAGGCGTGGACCACGAGACGGTTTTAGCCCTGGTGACTGAGGCATTACGCCGATCAGCGGGCCAATCAGGAGCCAGCGCGGAGGCGCCCGCCGACGTGGCGGGCGCCTCCGGCTCGGTCTGACCGGCGGTGCGTCAGACGACCGTGAGGTAACCGTTTGCGATCGTCCCCGCCTCGGTCCAGGAGAAGTTGATCCTGGTGCCCTTCGGGCATGCGCCAGCGGTCGTGTGTGAGATGTTGTTGTTGAAGACGCCTTGGACTCGGGCACACTTCCCGTCAGAGCTGGTGTCCTCAACCCACCCAGCCATGGTGATGTTCCCGCCGCTGCAGGTCAGCGTCCAGTGCGCCTTGCCGCCACCGACCGTCGGGCTGAAGGACTGCCCACAGGTTCCTGCGGACGCGGGACTCGACATCGCGACGATCCCCGCTCCTGCCAGGAATGTCGCTGCCACGGCAGCCCCGAACCTCGCACCAATTCTCGACTTACGCACTACATTCTCCTCCCCGTCTGGAGACCGTGCCGACCAAGTGGCCCGGCCGGGAAGAAATTAGCATCACATTGATTGAGGTCGCTAGCCCCAAGTATTTCAGTTGCTGAGTGATTCCCCTCTGGTCAGGGGCCGTGCTGGGATGTAGCCGACGGCATCGGTACGAAAAGCTGGTCTTGCTGCGACTGGGATCTCGTTGCCGGAGGGATGCCGAGAGCGATGCGCGCTATGTCGTTTGTTGGCGGCGACGAGTCCTTGATCTGATCGTTGGGGCCGCGCGCCAGAACGTAGCGGAATCGGAAAGCCGGGCGCGTAGGTCCAGGCCGTGGATGCCCTCCTCCACTTCGGCGAACAAGTAAGTGCCCACCGAATCCAGGCCCTGTAGGGCCACTGTCTGACGTATCTCGGATAGCTTGCGGATCCGTCCGTTGGCACACGAGGTTTCCCGGCGCCCGCTGGGCGTCAGCAGGGCATGTGCGACACCTCGCCGATCCATGCGTTTCGTCGTATATCGCGGACCTGCCGCTGCACGTTCGTCGTGAAGTCGTTGTCGGTGATGATCAGGAACGGTGAGTTTTGCGGATTTCCTCACGGTGATCGACACCTCGGCCAAGCATGTCCTCCGATGGCTGGGTACCTATGTCGACGGTGCCGAACAGCGTGCCGACGAGGTGCCGGCCCATGATGGGGACCTCGGCGGCTTTTAGAAGCGGGTGCATGATGTCGCTCAATGTCGTGGTAGATTATCCGCGGACAGTCGCGGTGCCGCGGCTGCCGGCCGTCAGCTTGTCGCGTGATCGAACCAGAGATGCCAGTGCACCGCCACAACGACCACCGACTCCGGAAAGTAGATCTCGCGAATGCCGACGGCGGTGGCGACCATGTCTGGACGCGAGGCGGCAGCCTCGCCAACCCAGCCGGCCACCGGGCAATTAAGAATTCGAGCAACCTAAAATCCCTTGGTGGCCCAGAGATTATTCTGTTTCCGCGATACCGGCGGGCACAAGGCCAGACCGTCCGGTCAACAGCCCGCTGTTTTCCGCCGCGCGCGGACAAGGTGACGGGACCGGGGTCAACGGCTGGACCGTCCCGCAGAAGTCGCCCGAAGCCCAGGTCCGCACCAAGTCGTTCACATCGGCCCAAAGGATGGCAAGCCAGGCCAGCCCATGGCTGTTTGGGATGAGTTCTCAGCGCGGGCCCGGCATTTGCTGGTCGGCCGACGTGACGTCCCACCGGTCTGCGAGGTGGTCACGCAACTCGCCGTGCACGAGCTGGTAACCCAGCCCGTCGTGGCGCAGCAGGTGCACAGTGGGGACGTACTCCAGGAACTGGTCGGGCTGCCCAGGTCCGAGGTCGTGCCGAGCCAGGAACCGGAGTAGCGGCGCCAGCCGTGCAGGCACCCCATGAGCAGACCGATCTGGACGACGGAGCTTCGGCATCACCACCGCTGCCATCCGGTACGAGCCACCCGGCTCGACCAGCACCTACCACTGGCAGCTCCTCGGCGCGACCCAGCGGTACCAGCCCGCCGGGGCCCGATACGTCATCCCGGCCAGCGAAACCGGCCTCGGGGGCACCTACGACTATCTCTACGGCTACGCCACCGCCGACGGCAGCCCCACCACCACATCGTTGCCTGCCGCCGGCGCTCTCCCCAGCGAGACACTGACCACCGTCTACGACCCGACCAGCGGTCTGCCGACAGCGTTGACTTCCACCACCATGGGGTCCTATGTCAGCCAGCAGGCATACACCGAGTACGGCGAACCGACCCGGACCGAACGCAAGACCAGCAGCGGCATCTACGTCGAGGACACCGTCACCTACGACCCCGCGACCCGCCGCGTCACCGGCACGGCAATCCGGCCGGAAACCGCCACCGGCAAGGTCGTCGACCGCTCCTACAAGTACACCGACGCCGGCACCATCCGCGAGATCGCCGACACCCCACAGGTGGGCCAGGCCGACACCCAGTGCTTCCGCCGCGACGCACTGACCCGACTCACCACCGCGTGGACACCGAAGACCGGCGTCACCTGCGAACCGGACCCCACCGTCGCCAACCTCGGCGGGCCGGCACCGTACTGGAACTCCTGGACCCACGACGCGACCGGAAACCGACTCACCCAGGTACAACACACCGTCACCGGCAACAACACCCAGACCTCCGCCTACCCCGCCCAAGGCGCGGCCGCCGTACGGCCCCACGCCGTCACCACGGTCACCCGCAGCGGCCCGGCCGGCGCGAGCGTCGATGCCTACAGCTACGACGCCACCGGAAACACCATCAGCCGCCCCGGCGTCTCCTCCGCCCAGTCGCTGACCTGGAACTCCGAGGGCCGGCTCGCCTCGGCGACCGACGCCAGCGCGACGACCAGCAACGTGTACGACGCCGACGGCGGCCGGCTGATCCGCCGCGACGCGGCCGGCACCACCCTCTACCTGCCCGGCATGGAACTCCGCCGCGAAGCCGGCACCACCACCTGCACCCGCTACATCACCTTCGCCGGCCAGACCATCGCCCAACGCACCAACGGCGTGATCAGCGGATTGACCTGGCTCTACGCCGACCACCAGGGCACCGGCCAGACCGCCATCGCCGCTGGTACGCAGGCGGTCACGACCCGCCGGACCACCCCGTACGGCACACCTCGTGGAACGAACCCGACCTGGCCGAACGAAAAGGGCTTCGTCGGTGGTGACATCGACCCCACCGGACTGACCCACCTGGGCGCCCGCGCATACGACCCGGGCCAGGGCCGATTCATCTCCGTCGACCCGGTCTTCGTCCCAGAAGACCCACGCCAGCACCACGGCTACCAGTACGGCGCCAACGACCCGGTCACCCACTCCGACCCCACCGGCCTGAGGCTGGCCTCCGACGGAATGAGCGGCGGCGGCCCACCGCCAGCGAGCACGCCGGAGAAGACGAAAAACCCGAAACCGAAGAAGTGCAACTGGATCTGCCAGAAGGGCAAGCAGATCAGCGGCGCTGTCGACGCGACCAAGAGCTGGGTCAAGGAGAACAAGGCAGAGATCGCCGGCTTCGTCGTCGGTGCGGTCGTCGTCGTCGGCTGCGCCGCCGCGATCGGATGGACCGGTGTCGGCGCCGTCGCCTGCGGCGCCATCGCCGGCGCCGCAGGAGCAGCCGTCACCGGCTACATGAACGGCGAACGCGGCCTCGACCTGGTCACCACCACCATCATCGGCGCCGCAACCGGCGCCGTCACCTCCGTCCTCGGCCCCGTCGCCGCCAAAGCCATCGGCGGAGCGGCCAAAGCAGCAGCCGGAGCAATAACCGGAGGCGGCGCCAGAGCCGCAGCCGGAACCGCCGGAACCGCCGCCAGCGCCGGCGCCAAGAACGTCGCCGCCACCGCCGGCAAGAGCCTCGGTGGCAAGTCCGGTACCGGCGCTAAGGCTGGGCCTGCGGGTGACGGCAACAGTGATGATGCGCTACAGAACTATGCAAATTCGCTTCGTCCGGGTGCCACGAAAAGGGGCCCGCATGTAGCGGCAGAGTATACCTCACCGTCCGGCAACACCTATTATGGCCATAATGGCCACGGAATGTCGCCGCAGGCTGGCGGCGCCCTGGAAAAGGCTTTGAAAAATTCAAAGCACCATGGCCAATGCGCCGAGGTGATGTGCTTAATTCAGGCGGAAGCTGCTGAAGGTGTCGCAGGAATTGTGGGTGGATCTTTTCGGGCCGTGAGGGTTCGTGGCCTCGCTTCAGGAGGAAATGCGCATGGCACTTCCATCGCTCCATGTCACCCGCGATGCAGTACCCTGCTTGGCCTCCTCAAGATCAAGGTGAAGTAGGCTGCTGTTTGATCGTGGGGATCTGTGGCAGTTCGCTTTAGGTTGCTGTCGTCCATGGTGGCGACATAATCTGGGGCTCTGGTTGTGGTTCCTGGTGTGCGGCAGTGTGGGAGGAATCATGGGAGTGGCGGGCTTGCCTTTGTGGCTGCCAGAGTGGAAGGGAGCTGAGGCGGAAGTTCAGAGAATCAACATGCCAGGGCTCCGTCTGCACGCGCAGGCGTTCTTGGACCTAGTCTTCAGTGAGGATTACCTCGATACATTGCCGGAAGGTCTTGAGTCAGCCATTGTTTCTCCTGCGGGCATCCTGGCGGAGGCGATCGACGGCGGAACTAATGTAGAAGTGATTGTGGCATCGCGGTTAGTTCGACGGGCTGTCGAATCATTTTTGGAGGATGCGCCTGGCGATCTGCGGCGCTTGATTTGCCAGTTTCCAATAATCGTTGATCGCGATGGATCGGAAGGTTAGGGTTCGAGTCACTTCGGGGCGCAAGATCGCGAGGCGCCTGATCTGCAGTGACTATCGCTCAAAGGCGGACTGGGAGCGGGGCTGTCTCCGCCTCTGGGAGGCCGATACCTGACTGCGCGGGTTCCGTCCGGCTAAAGGATGTCTCGTAACTCGGTGAAGGCGTTGGCTGGCGGTGGTGCTGGGGTCATCCCGCGAGGATGATGTTGTGGAGATGGGCGATACCGGAAGCGGTGTCGGCCAATGTACGGGCGGCGCGGCGGTAGTCGCGCAGGATCTTGAAGGTCTTCATGCGGGCCAGGGCGTGTTCGATCTGGGCGCGGACGGTGCGGTGCTGCTTGTTCAGGTTGGCTTTCCACCTGGGTAGTTCGCTGCCGTCGGCGGGTTTGCGGTACGGGATGATCACCTCTGGATTGCCGCGGTAGGCGCCGTCGGCCATGACCGGCCGCCCCGTGAGTTTCTGGTCGATGCCGGAGGTGCGGTAGACGGCGCTGTTGCTTTGTCGGTTCGGTGGACACGCAGAGCCGCGTCAGCTGGCACTGGTCAGATCGCTCGGGCGAGTTCGGTGAACGCCGCAGCCACCCGCGTCGCGGGTAGAGCGTCGGTGGCGAGTTCGAAGTGTCCGCGGCGGGGGTTCTGCACGAACGCGTGTCCGGCGATGATCGTCTGGGCGGTGCGATCGGAACGCAGCCCGCGCATCGGTCTGAGTCGCTGCTTGAGCTGGCTGTGGTCAGCTTCGATCGGATTGTTGGCATGCCGTTCGACGTGGTGCCACGCCGACGGGATCAGTTCGTCGAGGACGCCGGGATAGGTAGGGGCGGCGTCGGTGACCACCTCGACCGGCGTGACCTTCACCGTGGTCAGGGCTCGTTCGAAGAACCGGCGGGCCGCCTTTGGTAGAGTGATGTAAGGAGTATTGTGCGTGCCAGGCAGCCGACTACGGATCAGAAGGTTAGGGGTTCGAGTCCCTTCGGGCGCACAAGATCGGAAGGTGCCCGACCTGCGAAAACGCCGGTCGGGCGCCTTCAGTGTTGTGTCCCTTGTAGACGTCTGGGTGCTCGGATGGTGCTCGTGCGGCGAGCATCTCTCCCGTCCGGTCCGGTCTAGTGGGCGTACGCCCGGTCCGGGCGGGTGTTGATCATGGCTCGACGCTTGAAATGGTTGCTATGGATGCGCCCTCCACGGGGGCAGCAAGACGGCATGACCAGTTTAGAAGATCATCGAGCTCCTACGTCTTGTCGATCTATCCGACGTAAGCCCTGCCCGTGCTGCCATCATCGCTCAACTCGACCGCCACCACCGCGAAACCACACCCGATCTTCCTCGAAGACCAACTCGAGGAAGCCCTGCGGCACAGCCAACAGCATCCCCGGCTGACCACACCGACCCGGCGGCAGACCGGGATGCCGCAGTTGGGCTGCGGTGACGGCGGCGGCATGGCACCCCGTCGATCGCATGGATGTCGGTTCGCTAGATCGACGTCGCATTCCGCCGTCTCCCGTCGTCGTCGGCCGGTCATTGATGCCGATGTCGGTGTGTCATGGTGACGACTGTTGGCAAACCACTTCGACTTTCGGTTGCGATCCCCGCCTCAGGCGGTGGCGGGGCTCAGCCGCTCGCGAGCAGCAGAAATAGCGAAGTGGACCTCTCGGCCATGACGCCGGTGTGCAGGTCGTGGAAGCTCGGCGCCGGGCGGGGCCGCCGCGTGATCGGCCCCGCCCGGGCGGGCGATGTCACTCGGTGCGTAGCCCTTCGGCCCTGGTCAGTCGCCAGAGCAGCGGCAGGCTGCCGGCCGTGACGGCTAGTACCATCACCGCCGCGGTGCCGGAGACACCGGCGATCGCCGCCCAGTTGAACGAGATGGGTTCGTTCACCATGGCAAGCAGCACCGCCGCCAGGGCGCCACCGGTGGTTACAGCCAAAATCAACCCCAGCAACACTGGAATCGCCACCTGGTAGACCACGGATTCGGACAACGTCCGGCGGCGGGTGCCGACCGCGGTGAGCGCCGCCAGTAACCGCCGCCGTTCACGAAGCTGTTCCACAATGTTGACCAGCATGCTCGCGCCGATGAGCACCAGCAACGCGACCGCGCCGACCCGCAGCGCCTGTTCGAAAGTGGCAAGCTGGCTGGCGTCGCGCCGATCGTCGAAGGTCTGGACGAGGGCGAATGGATCTATATCGGCCATGACGTTGCGGACCCGTTCGATGGCCTCCGGGTCACCAGGGTCCAGTCCCACGAGAGCGATGTCCGGTGCCGGTATGGGTGCGCCGAGCGCTGCGGGGGTGAGCAGGAAATCGGCGCCACCGAAAGCATCATATTGCCGGACAGTGCGGATGTCGGCTGGCACCGTCCACTGGTGCTCACCGTCCCCGCCGCGGACTGTGATGGTGCTTGCGGGACCGGACGACAGGTTGTCCCGGTCGCTGGTGGCGAAGCTGTCGCCGTCGGTGCAGGAGGGCAGTTCGGCATACTGCCGCAGCGCGTTGCAGTCGGCGATCCGCAGATGAATGTAGTTCGGCGCGTCGGGATCGCCGTACAGGTGGGAAACGCCGGTGATGGCGCGGACCCCGGGGACGTCGGTGAGGACGGTGGTCAGATCCGGCCGTATGTCGTCGGGCGGCAGCATCATGTACATGGTGGCCTGGAATCGGTCGGTGGGGCCGTACGAGGTCGCAAGCTGTGCCTGCGCCGCGCCGAGCACGCCCTGGACGGCGATCACGCCAGCTACCGAGACGGCGATGCCGGCGACGGCGCGCACGGCGGTGTCGCTGTCGAGTTGCAGTCGGCGCACCGCGAGTTCCCACGCGACGCCGCCACCGCCCAGGCGACGGACCACCACCTGGACCAACCAGGGCAGCAGCAGCACGACACCGACCAGCAGGAGGGTCACCCCGGCGGTGACCTGGGCTTCGATCGACCCGCCGCTGTCCTGCAGGTCACCGAGGAGCGGGTACAGCAGGAGCAGACCGACCGCTGGGGGAATCAGCCGCCACCAGAGTCGGCGGCGCCGCTCGCCGCCGCGGCGAACCACGCCGAGCGGCTCGATCATCACTCGCCGCAGCGCCGAGAGGGTGACTAGGACGGCGGCGGTGGGCACGGCGAGCCCGATCAGCACGGCCAGCGTCGGCACCGGGCGCAGGTCAGCGGGGAAGAAGCCGAATCTGGCCGGGAGCAGGTCACCGATCAGCTGGCCGGCGCCGAGGAAGACGAGCGCGCCGATGGCCATCCCCAGCGCCGTGCCGACCAGCGTCTCCCCGGCGGCTATCCGGCGGGTCATGGCGCCGTCAGCGCCCACCAACCGGATCGCGGCCAACTGCCGATCCCGCGCCTCACTGCCGAACCGGACCGCAGTCGTCACGAAGATCAAGACCGGCAGCAGCAGGACCACCAGCCCGAGTACGGCCAGGACCAACAGCACCAACGGCAGGCCGTCCTGCCCCTGCTGCGGGCGGCCACCGAACGCGGTGATCCGCTCCGCGCCGAAGGACTCGTCGGTGAGTCGGTCGCTGCCCAGGTAGAAAAAGTGGTCGCGAGGGCCCACAAGTCCCTCGGCCTCGATGATGCCGACCACCCGGGCGTCCCACCGCTCACGTAGCAGGCCGGCGCCCGGAGAGTTCAGCAGTTCGGCGAGGGCTGGCGAAACGATCATCTCCCCATGGGCCAACTGCCGCGGCACGCCGGGCGGCAATGGGGCCTGTTCACCCTCCGGCCACAGCAAGCGGCCGTTGATGAGCACGTTGCGGTAGTGCGACCGGATCTCCGCGGTCAGTAGGGTGTCCGATCCGCGCTCGGTGACCTCGGGTCCCGGCGTACGAGCGGTGCTTCGGTCGGAGCGGGCCATGCCGACGGTGGGCACGGCACTGGCGGCCAGGAGCATCGCCACCCCCAGCCCCACCCCAACCGCGATCATGGCAAGGCGGGCCCAACCGTAGCGGCCGCCGGCCACGCTCAGCCGTACGCCCAGCACCAGGTCGCCGATCCACGCCGTCGAGCCACGCCGTCCGGGCGTGCTGGCGGCACTCACTTCACGTACTCCGGTGCGCGGACCCTGCCGTCGCGGACCACGGCCTCCCGATCGGAGTACGCCGCGACCCGCGCCTCGTGAGTGACCAGCACCACCGCCGCGCCGGTCGTGCGGGCGGCGGCGATGAACAGTTGCATCACCCGCTCGCCGTTGAGCGAGTCGAGCGCGCCAGTCGGCTCATCGGCGAAGATCACCTTGGGGGTGGTGACCAGCGCGCGGGCGACCGCCACCCGCTGCCCCTGCCCGCCGGACACCTCGCCGGGGCGCTTGTTCGCCACGTCGGCGACCTCCAGACGGGCCAGCAGATCGGCCGCCCGCCGGTGCGCCTCGCGCCGGCCGACGCCGGTCAGCCGCAGCGGTAGCGCAACGTTCTCCAGGCAGGTCAGTTCGGGTACGAGCTGCCCAAACTGAAAGACGAACCCGAAGTCGGTACGACGCAACGCGCTACGCCCCACGTCAGACATGGCGTACACGTCCTGGCCGGCATAGCTCACCCGGCCTGCGTCGGGGGCGACGATCCCGGCCAGGCACTGCAGCAGCGTGGACTTGCCGGAACCGGACGGACCCATCAGGGCCAGCACCTCGCCGGCGTACACCTGCAGCGAGGCACCGTCCAGAGCCTGGGTGGCCCCGAAGGTCTTGGTCAGGTCCTCGGCCACCAGCAGCGGCGCGTCGGTGTGCGGGATGGTCATCGCATCTCCTTCCGCACCTTGGCGCGGAGTTGGTCCAGCCGGGCCGCGGTCAGCTCCAGCCAGCGCAGGTCGGCTTCCAGGTGGAACAGTGCGTGGTCACAGACAAGTTGGTCGGTCAGATCACCGGTGAGCTTGCGGTTGGTCAGCTCACGCATCTGCGTCAGGTGCGCGGCGCGCTGGACGTCCAGCAGATCAGCCGCGTCCCGATCGGTGAGCAGCGCCAGGACGACCTTCGTGTAGAGCTTGCTCTGCAGGTACACCTCGGGCTGCTCCGGCTTGGCCAGCCAGCGCTCGACGTCCGTGACGCCGGCCTCGGTGACGGCATACCGCTTCCGCTCCGGGCCCTCGCCCGGCTCGGACTCCACCTCCACGAGGCCGTTCTTCAGCAGCCGGGCCAGGGTCGCGTAGACCTGGCCGTAGTGCACCGACCGGCCGTGGCCGAACTGGTCGTCATAGGAGCGCTTCAGGTCGTAACCGTGCCGTGGACCACGCTCCAGCAGGCCCAGCAACACATAGCCAACAGACATGAGAGGACTATACACACAAGCTATACACACTGTGTATAGTGCATCAAGCGAGCACCCGCGCCGCCGGCGCATTGATCCTGCTGTTCGGCATCAGCCTGCCACAGGTCCTCAGGTCGAGCCGCCGGGCGGTGTGACGGTCGAGCCGGCCGATCATGGGCTCGGGCGTTCGCGGGGTGGGCTGACGACGGAGCTGCACCTGGCCTGTGAGCAGGGGCAGAAGCCATTGTCGATAGTGCTGACCGCCGGGCAGCGTGGCGGACAGTCCCCAGTTCGTCGTGGTGCTTGACGGCATCCGGGTGCCGCGTCTGGGCGGCGGTCGGCCGCGTACCGCCCTGACCGGGTCCTGGCCGGCAAGGGGATGGGAGAAGATCGGCAAGCTGAAACCGTTCCCGGACTCCCCGAACTACGACGCCTCGCCAGCCGGTGCTGCCCGGGACGGTAGCTGCAGGCGTCCGTCAGGCCCTGGCCGCCGGCTGATGGCCCTCGCGGCCGGCCTTCAGGCTGCTTTCGAGTAACTCGCCGCCCGGCCGGAGACGGCCGCGCCGTCGGGCGCCACGCGTCCTGGGGTAGGAGCGTATGGCAGTCAGTCTCGACGGCCGGCGGCCAGGCGGACGTGACGTAGTCCTGGGCTGAAGGCGGCTACGTGCTCTGCGGTGCCGTGGTGCGCTTCCGACGACGTGAAGCGGCCTTCGCTGACCGCGACGTCGTAGGCGCCCCCGTCGGTGTACTCGGTCAGCATTCCGGTCACCTGGTGCTCCGCGGCCCACGCGAGGCCGGCGTCCTGGCTCGTGAACACCGCGCAGGCGTACTGGGCGGTCACCGTGGAAGATCCAGATGGCCTGCCTGAGCGGGCTCGGCTGATCGGCAGCGGGCCTGCGATGCAGGCCCTCCGGGGTGAACGAGAACGAGGCAGGGAACCTGCCTGGCCGATGACGCACGGCGAGAAGCAACGGCTCGGGATACACGCCCCGTGGCGCTGTCCCGGGTGCGGTGCTCTCGAAGGCATTCCATAGATGGAAACAGATCAAGGCGGCGTCGAGGTCAGCCCTGGTGTAGACGAGCGTCTTGGGAAAGAGCGGGTTGGTTCCGCCGATCCACAGCGACGCGGGCCCGAACGTCCCGGTGAGCTCGGACAGGGGCCGGTCCTGCGTGGCGTGACCCACTCGCCGATGTCGGCGCTCAACCGCTGAAACTCCACCTCCGACAACGCCCGGTCCAGGTCGAGTCAGCCGAGGCGATGGGCGATCTCCGGCGTGCCGGGACCACCGTGCACGAACACGAAGACCGGTTCTTCCGATCCCTCCCCCTGATGGACACGAACTGAGGCACACCACCGAGGTGCAGCACCCGAGTGACGTCTACTGCCCTGGGGGTCGAAAGTCGTTGGAGGCTCTTGATCACCTCGACACAACCCAAATCCGCATCATCGGTCACGCGGCGGATCGTAGATCACGCTCTCATGCCTCGCCCAGGACGCGCGAGTCCGATCGAATCTTCTCGACGACCTGCCTGACGGCGCCATCGACCATCGTCAGGGGTGTTTTCCCCTGGGAGTCGTTGATCAGTGTGAATGTTCCACGTACGCCGCCGCAGTAGTCCACGATGCCGTGTTCCAGTTGGGTGCGCAGGGCCGATTCATACCCGCGCCGCGCGAAGGGTTCTGCTCTCGTGGCGGCGATGGGCACGAAGTGCATGGTCAGCCACTGGAGTGCCGGGGTGATTCCCGTACCGGTGCTGCGGTAGGCAAAGCCATTGGCGAATACGCGATCGAACCATCCCTTGAGCTGGGCGGGCATGGACCACCAGTACACCGGGAACACCACTACGAGATGCTGGGCACGCGCGAGTCGCTGCTGTTCGTCCAGCACATCGGCGGGAAGTCCGCGCGCTCCGTTGTAGGCGAGGTGGTCGTCGAGCGTGAAGCGCGGGTCGAACTTCTCGGCGGTCAGGTCGGCGACGGCGGTACTCAGGGGCGCAAGTCCGGTGATCAAGCGATCGACCACGTGATGGGTGAGGGACGTTTCGTCGGGGTGGGTGGCAACTATCAGGGTGTGCATGGCCCTCCTGTCAAGGGATGGTCGGCTGCAGCCGCTTCCCACCGCGTACGGTGTTGCCTCGGACGTTGTACCACCACCGACCGACGGATTCACACTCATCGACGTGGCCGCCGGCGATCCACCGGTACCGCTCACGCCCGGGGCCACTGCCGGGCCGGCGGCACCGGTGGTGGACTGAGTACGGTGTTGCCGTGTTGTCTCCGGAGGTCGTGCTCAGCGTCCGCTACCGCCTGGACGAACGTGTCGCCACCGGCGGCATGGGTGACGTCTGGCGTGCCTCGGACCTGCTCCTCCGCCGTTCGGTCGCGGTCAAGGTGCTGCTGCCCGCGCTGGTTTCCGACCCCGGCTTCCTCGCCCGGTTCCGCGCCGAGGCGCGGATCCTGGCCGCGCTGCGGCACCCCGGGATCGTGCAGGTCTATGACTGCGGTGAGGACGAGTTGTCCGACGGCGCCCGGGCCGACTACCTGGTCATGGAGTTCGTCACCGGGCAGCCGCTGTCGAAACGGATCGAGGCGCTCGGTGCGCTGGACGTGGTCGAGACGATGTCGATCGTGGCCCAGGTCGCGGAGGCTCTGCACGCCGCGCACACCAACGGCATCGTGCACCGGGACGTGAAGCCGAGCAACCTGCTGGTGCAGGAGGACGGCTCGGTCGTGCTGGTCGACTTCGGGGTCGCCCGTTCGACCAACGTCACCAGTGTCACCAACGCGAACGCGGTGCCCGGCACCGCGCTCTACATGGCCCCCGAACAGGCCGCTGGCCGCCCGGTTTCCGGCGCCACCGACATGTACGCCCTGGGCGCGGTGGCGTACTGCTGCCTCACCGGCAGCCCGCCGTTCAACGGGGACAGTCCTCTTCAGGTCGCTGTCCGGCACCTCGACGACGAGCCGCCGGAGCTGCCGCACGACATCCCGGAGGCGGTTCGCGCGCTGGTCTCCCGCGCCCTGGCCAAGGATCCGGCCGACCGGTTCAGCAGCGGGGAGGCGATGGCCGCGGCGGCCCGTGTCGCCGTCTCCGACCCGCCGGAGTCAACCGAGCCGGCCACCGTGGTGCCCGTCGCCGGCGTGGCCGCGTTGCGCGACGCCGAGCCGGGCACCCGCACCGACGCGCCGGTTGTCACCGGGCGGAAGAGGCGCCGTGGCGCCCTGGTCGGCGCGGCCGCGGCGATCTTGGTGGCGCTGGCGAGCCTGGGCGTGGCGCTCGGTGCGACGGGTGAGGCCGATGCTCCGGCGGTCAACGTACCGACGGCGGCGCCGGCTGCCGTACCGAGCGGGAGTGCCGAGGTGCCGGTGGAGGAGGAGCAACCGAATTCGGGACGGCCCTTCCGGCCGACCGGTTCCGCCTCCAGCCCGTTGCCGTCGGCCACCCCATCCCCGGTCTCGCCACAGCCGAGCCCGTCGGCGGCCCCGGAATCGCCGGAGCCGACGGGGAGTACGGATCCGCAGCCCACCGGCGGGACCACTTCCAGCCCGACGGAGACTACGGCCCCGACGCCGACCGACCCCCAGACCACCCCGATGGGTGTGGGCGAACCGCCGGCCGGCCGGGTGCCCTGATCCCGGTGTCCCGCGCCGCACCTGATTTCGAAGGCCGCCCGGCGCGGCCGGAATGATTCCGGCCGGTGTGATGGGCTGGGTTCCGGTCGGCCCGTCGCTGTCGCAACCCTGGCCCGACGGGTGACGGCTGTGGTCGAGTGTGCCGCACCGAACATCGGTGTAGGGGTCCGCGTCCATCGGCCGAACTGGCAATCACTGATCCATCTAACTGGTGGGATCTATTGCGCGAAATGAGCGACAGCCGCAAATCGGCCCACATCGGCAGGGTTCAGATGGGTGATCTGGTGTACGAGGGATGCCGCAGAGGTGAACGCGCTGCTACGGTCTCCACCGTCACCCCTTACATCCTCATGCTCCGTTCCATGCCGTCACGGTCGGCCGGAGCAGGGACAGCGCGTCCGCCGGTGGAGTCGCGCCTCCTTTGAGGAGTTCGGGGGTGACGAACGGCGATGTGGAGAAAGGACGGTCAGCGATGTCCGCTGGCAAGACCTGTGACTGCGTGTGACGGCTGGTTAGTCGGCCCGGTCCGGCCGGCGCTGACTGGGTTCGCCGTCGGTGCGTCAGTCCGAGGTGGAGGACGCGACACATGATCGCCCTGCGGGTCTACCGCATGCTGCCGTCCCCGGTGCGGCGCCGACTGGTCCAGATGCTTCCCGCGCACCGACGGATCAGCCTGGTAGGCACCATCGTCAGCCCCCGCGGCAGTGCCAAGCTCCACCAGATCGGATCGCGGGTGACGGTCGACGACGACGGCGTCCGGACCCGGGCCGAGGTCGTCGCGGCGGCCACCCCGCTGGAGATGTGGCACCGCAACCTGACGGCCGTCACGACCGCTCTGGACGTGGCCGGCATCCGCTACCACTGCCTGCGCAACGACGATCACCTGCGCAGCACCGTCGCGGTCCTCGCCGACAAGCGCGACGCCGTCGGCCGGATGCTCCGCTCCGCTCCCGTGCTGTCGGGCGCCCACGTCCGGACGGTGCAGGTGCAGCCTGGTCGGCACCAGCCCGACCTGGCGCCGACCGAAGTGTTCGAGGTGTGGTTCCCGGTGACCGACGCCCGGGCGGAGCTGGTGCTGGGCTCGCGGTTCGCCTGCGAGATCGAGTTCTGGACGCGTGACGGCGACGTCGTCCGGGCCCCCCGGCACAACGCGGTGATCGACGAGACGCCCGCCGAGCCGGAGCCGGTTCGGGTCGCCGCGGCGCTGCTCAGCCACTTCGTGCCGGAGGCGGACGACCACACCTACGGCACCCGCCGCGACCTCGCCGTCCGGGCCTTCGACCGGGTGGGTTTCCCGATCGACGCCGTCTACACCTGGGTCGACGGGGCCGACCCGGCGTGGCTCAAGCGGAAGGTGGCCGCCCTGGGCGCCCCCGACGGGGCGCTGCACCCGGTGGCCGCGAACGAGTCGCGCTACCACAACCGCGACGAGCTGCGGTTCTCGATGCGGTCGCTGCACAGCTTCGCTCCCTGGCTACGGCGCATCTTCCTGATCACCGACAGCCAGCTGCCGAGCTGGCTGGACCCACACCACCCGCTGGTCACCGTCGTCTCGCACGCCGAACTCTTCGCCGATCTCGGCGGGCGGTCGTCGTTCAACTCGCATGCCATCGAGTCCCGGCTGCACCGCATCAACGGCCTTGCCGAACACTTCCTCTACCTCAACGACGACGTCTTCCTGGGGCGTCCGCTGCTGCCGACCCACTTCTTCCACGCCAACGGGATCGCGAAGTTCTTTCCCTCGCCGGCCCAGTTCGGGCTGGGCGAGGCGAGGTCCACCGACCTGCCGGTGAACGCCGCCGGCAAGAACAACCGTCGCCAGATCCAGCGACAGTTCGGCGTCACCATCACACAGAAGATGAAGCACACGCCGTTCGCGCTACGGCGCAGCATCATGCACCAGATCGAGCAGATGCTGCCGACGGAGGTGGCCGAAACCGCCCGGCACCGGTTCCGTCACCACCGGGACCTCTCCATCCCCTCGTCTCTGCACCAGTACTGGGCGTACCTGTCCGGGCAGGCGGTTCCGGCCGACATCGAATACGAGTACGCCGATCTCGCCCACCCCTCGACGCCCGCCCGCCTCGCCGAACTCCTGTCCCGCCGGCACCGGGACGTGTTCTGCCTCAACGACACGGATTCGGACTCTCGGGCGATGGCTCAGCAGGAGAGCATGCTCGCCCACTTCCTTCCCCGATACCTGCCTTTCCCGGCGCCGTTCGAACTGCCCGACGACGTGGTGGCCGAGCGGCGGAAAGTGGGCGCGACCGAACTGTGGCGCAGGTCGTCCCGAGCTGTCCCGGGCCAGCGGCGGGCCGCTCCCGTCGACGCGCCCACCCTGCCGAACAACCCACTCGACACGGTCGGGTCCTTCACGGCGGTCCTACGGCAGCCGGACGGCTGATCAACCGACCCCCGCCCGGGTCCGTATCGCGATTTCGTATCCCATTCTCAGTGGAGCCCAGTGTGGTAAGCCCTGCCCGCCAGGTCACGATCATCGTCCCGGTCTACAACGTCGCGGATTACCTGCCCGAGACGCTCGATTCGATCGCCGCGCAGACCGTCTTCGCCCAGTGCCATGTCATCCTGGTCGACGACGGCAGCACCGACGGCTCCGATCTGCTGGCCAAGCAGTTCGCCACCGAGCACCCGAACGTGACCGCGGTCCAGCAGGAGAACAGCGGACCGGGCGCAGCCCGGAACCGGGCGCTGGACATGGCCGACACCCCGTACGTCGCGTTCGTCGACTCGGACGACCTGCTGCCGCCGCGCGCCATCGAGGTGCTGCTCAAGGCGATCGTGACGCACAAGGCGAGCATCGCGGTCGGCGACATGGACACCTTCCCGAAGCCCACCACGTTCCTGTGGAAGAAGCCCTTCGGCAAGGGCGACCGGCTCCTGGAGACGGTGGTCGACGCCCCGGATCTGATCTTCGACGCCGGGCCGTGCCACAAGATCTACGATCTCGCCCAGCTTCGCGCCCACGGGCTGCGGTTCCGGGAGGGAGTGCACTTCGAGGACGCCTTCCTGGCGATTCCCATGCTGCTCAAGGCGCAGCGGATCGCCCTGGTGGACGAGGTGGTCTACCAGTACCGCAAGCGGGAAGCGGCCAGCTCCATCATGGACAACCTTTTCGTCCGGAAGCAGAACTTCTGGGACCACCTGGAGCTCTGTGACACCCTGGCGGACCTCCGTCCGGAACTGGACGTGTTCCGGCGCGAGGTGCTGGAGCGGTTCCTGGTGCGCAGCTACCAGGGCTTCGCGATGCGTGCACACGGGGTGTTCGAAGACGCGGACCTGTGGAAGATTTTCGAGAAGCTCATCCGGATCTACCAGGACATCGACCCCTCCTTCATCGCCCGGTGGACGCTGGACACCCGGCACCGGGTGGCGTACCTGGCGGTGAAGTCCTATGACTTCGAGTTGTTCGCCCGGCCCGGGGAGCGGCTGCCGGGAGTCGTCGCCTGCGGTGGCGACCTGTACCTCGACTACCCGGTCACGCCGGCACTGCTACCGCTGACCCGGGTGACCGCCGTGTCGGCCCGTCTCGAGCAGGCGAGGCTTTCCCCCTCGGGAGACGTACTCAAGCTCTCCGGACATGTCGTGATCAACGGGCTGCCGATGCGCGGACCGATGCGTACGCCGTTGGGGCTGCGGGTGCGCGGCAGCGGCCTGACGGTGCCCGTCGTCCAGGAACGACGCCTCGACCTGAAGGCCGCTGACGAAAGTCATGAGTGGAGGGGATTCTCCGCGGAGATTCCCGTGAGCCAGCTACGCAACGGTCAGCACAACCTTCGACTCGTGTTCCTGAGCGAGACCGGGCAGGCGTCCCGGCAGTGTCAGATCTCCGCCGCGTTCCTGCGGGATGCGAACACCAAGGTCGCGGGCGACACCAGGATCCTGCCCACCTTCACCGGGCGGGAGGACGCGGCGCTGCTGGTCCAGCGTCAGGCCGGCCCGACCGGACGGCGCAAGTGGCGGAACATGATGGTGCGCAAGGACCTGCGGCACATCGCCGCGCGGGCCCCGTTCTGGAAGCAGCGCCTGCTCCGCCTGGTCACCGCTCCACTGATGGGCCGGCGGGACATCTGGCTGATCGGCGAGCGTAAGGACACCGCCCAGGACAACTCGTCGCACCTGTTCCGCCATCTGCGCCAGGTGGAACGTAGGCGGGACGTCTACTACGTGCTGACGAAGGACAGTCCGGACCGTCATCGGCTGCGCGACCTGGGCAATGTCGTCACCTACGACTCGTTCCGGCACAAGTTCCTGATGCTGCACACCACGAAGCTGATCAACTCGTACGACATCGACGCCTACATGCTGCCGACGCGATGGGAACGCTCACCCTTCCTGAAGCACCTGAACTGGCGGATCGGATCGTCCCGGGTCTTTCTCCAGCACGGCGTCATCGAGAAGGACGTCAGCGCCGGTCTGCACCGCGGCCGGGGCTCCTTCGACCTCTTCGTGACCTCGGCCCATCGTGAGGCCGAGTACGTGTCGACGGACCTCGACTACGGCGACCTGGTGAAGACCACCGGGCTGCCACGGTTCGACGCTCTGGTGCCCGACCGGGGCCGCCGGCGCATCCTCTTCATGCCCACCTGGCGCACGTATCTGGTGACCCCGTCGTACAACAAGGCGGCCCGTCCCCGGGTGGCGTTCCAGGGATCCGCGTACCAGGTCTTCCTGTCGGAGTTGTTCGGCAGCGAGCGGCTGCGGCAGGCCCTGCGCGGCCACGGCTACGTGCTGGAGTTCCTTCCGCACTACGAGATGCGCTCGCTGCTGACCGACGTCGTACCGGCCGACGACTGTTTCGCGATGGCGGACCAGACGACCCGCACCGTGCAGGACGCGCTGCGCCAGTGCGACCTGTTCATCACCGACTACTCCTCCACCGCGGTCGACGTGGCGTATCTCGGCACTCCGCTGATCTACACACAGTTCGACGCCGAGGAGTTCTTCACCATCGGCGGCTACAGGAAGGGCTACTTCGACGCGCGGGAGGACGGGTTCGGCCCGGTCGCCGAGACGGCGGAGGAAACCGTCGACGCGATCGTCCGCTACCTGGAGAACCGGTGCGTTCGCGAGGAGAAGTACTCGCGCCGGGCGGCTGACTTCTTCGCCGTCCAGGACCGCAACAACTGCCAGCGGGTGGCCGCCGCGATCGCGGCGCTGCCGGGGCCGCAACGGTGAGCCGGCGGCCCGGCCGGATCGGAGGACGCGGATGACTGACGGAAGCGCCAACCCGCCCGAGACCCCCCGGGCCCTGGCCGAGCCGTCGGGCCTGGTGAACGTCTACCGTCGGATGCTCAGCCCGCAGACCCGGCGCGCCATCGCGACGAAGGTGAGCCCGCAGGCCCGTCACCAGCTGAAGCAGTGGGTCGCCAGGGTCTCCCAGGACACCCAGATGGCGGGCCGGCACGCCGACCGGCTCGCCCGACGGCATCCGGAACTGCTCGCCGGCGGCGACCGGGCGGTGGTCACGGCGGACCGCGCACCCCGCATCGCCCAGGTCGCCGCGGACGCCACGCCCTTGCGTGCCCGGATGGCGAACCTGGCTTCGGTGACGGCGGCGCTCGAGGAGGCGGGCGTGGAGTACTTCCGCGTCCGCGGCCGGTCCGACCGGTCGTCCGTCGTCGCCGTCGACGCCGCGGACCGCGCCCGGGTGTATGCCGCGCTGGCAGACCGTTGCCGCCAGGCCCCCGGTTACGTCACGGTCCCACGGGCCAGCGGCGAGCAGCCTCCGGCCGCCGGGTTCGATCCGAAGGTCTGGGAGCGACTGGCCGACGCCACGGTGCTGCGGCTGACCTGGTACCTGACCGATCCACGGCAACGGCTGGTGCTGGGCCAGGCGTACGGCTGCGACGTCGAGTTCTGGACCCGGCAGGATGAGGCACTGGTCGCACCCCGACGCAATCCCGTGGCACAGCGGGTCGCGGCGTCGGCGCCGATCGAGCCTGGCTCCGAGTCCCTCTTCACCGGCATGGTGGCCGCGACCGACCCCGCCCCCGCCCGCACCCGGCCGGAGTTCGCCGGTCGGCTGCCGGACGACGTCACCTTTCCGATCGACATCGTCTACACCTGGGTCGACGGCACCGACCCCGACTGGCTGCGCCGCCGTGCCGAGGCAGCCGGAGTTCCCTACCACGCGGAGGCGGCGAGCGCCGCCCGGTTCCTCAGCCGGGACGAACTGCGCTACTCGCTGCGGTCGGTGCACCTGTTCGCACCATGGGTACGCACCATCTATCTCGTGACCGACAACCAGGTGCCCGGCTGGCTGGATCCGTCCGTTCCGGGCCTGCGGGTGGTCAGCCACCAGGAGATCTTCGCCGACCCTTCGGTGCTTCCGACATACAACTCGCACGCGATCGAAAGCCAACTGCACCACGTCGACGGGCTCTCCGAGCACTTCCTCTACTTCAACGACGACGTCTTCCTCGGCACCGACGTGTCGCCCCAGGACTTCTTCCTGGCCAACGGCATCTCCCGGTTCTTCCCGTCACCGGCGCTGGTGCCTCCGGGCCCCCCGAACGCCGACGACATCCCCGCGTCCGCGGCCGGCAAGAACAACCGCGCCCTGATCGCCGAGCGTTTCGGCACGGTGCTCTCCCGGAAGATGAAGCACATGCCCCACGCGCTACGGCGCAGTGTGCTGTACGAGATCGAGGAGACCCTGCCGGTCGAGCACCAGCGGACCGCGGCGAATCGTTTCCGCAGCATGACGGACATTTCGATCGCCTCGTCGCTGCACCACTACTACGCGTTCCACACCGGGCGGGCGGTGCCGGGCGAACTCGAATACACCATCGCGGAGCTGTCCCACCCCGACACGCCCGCACGGCTGGCGCACCTGCTGGCCCACCGTGACCGGCATGTGTTCTGCCTCAACGACGCGTTCTCCACAGAGGAGGACCTGGCCCAGCAGCTCAAGATCCTGACGCCCTTCCTGGACACCTACTTCCCGGTGCCCAGCCCCTGGGAGAAGGCCTGAGCACCGATGCGGGAACCGGACGGCGGCCCGACCGATACGGCCGGGCCGCCGCCCGCGCGGGTCACGTCCGCCCTTATGGCTGCCGTTCGGGTGCCACCGCCGACACCGTGGACGGGACCTCACGTACCGGCAGGCCGAGCCGTTCGACGGCGGCGTCGATCAGCTCCTGTGTGGACAGCCGTAGGTCGAGCACGACGCCCTCCTCGTCCGGCCAGAGCGGCTCCAGGGTCGCGGTCTGCGAGTCGAGCAGGCTTGCCGGCATGTAGTGGCCGGCACGCAGCGACATCCGCTCCCGGATGACCTCGGTCGGCCCGTCCAGGTGCACGAAGTCGACGCCCGGCGGTCCCTGCCGCAGCACGTCGCGGTAGGTGCGCCGCAGCGCCGAGCAGGCCAGCACCGTCGACACGCCGTCGCGGTGGCGGGCCGCCATCCAGTCGGCCAGGGCGCGCAGCCACGGCCAGCGGGCGTCGTCGTCCAGCGGTACGCCGGCCCGCATCCGGGTCACGTTGGCCTCGGAGTGGAACTCGTCGGCCTCGGCGAAGGTCAGCCCGGTCAGCGCGGCCACCCCCTGGGCGACCGTCGTCTTTCCGGCACCGGACACGCCCATCACCACGACGTGCCGGGTCGGCGGTAGGTCACCAGTCATGGACGGTGCCGTCCTTGAGCCGGTTGAACGGCAGGTACGCCGGCTGGTACGGGAAGCGCGCGGCGGCCTCCTCGTCCAGTTCGACACCGATGCCGGGCTGGGTGCCGGGGTGCAGGTAGCCGTCGGTGAAGGTGAACGACTGGCGGAACACCTGGTTGGTCAGTTCGCCGTGCCGCATGTACTCCTGGATCCCGAAGTTGTGGATGGCCAGGTCGAGGTGCAGCGCGGCGGCCATGCCGACCGGCGAGATGTCGGTCGGGCCGTGGATGCCCGACTTGATCTGGTACTGGGCGGCGAAGTCGAGCAGCTTGCGCATCGCGGTGATGCCACCGGTGTGGGTGACCGCCGACCGCACGTAGTCGATCAACTGTTCCCGGATAAGGGTCTGGTAGTCCCAGACGGTGTTGAAGACCTCGCCGATGGCGAGCGGCGTGGTGGTGTGGTGGCGGACCAGCCGCAGCGCCTCCTGGTTCTCCGCCGGGGTGCAGTCCTCCAGCCAGAACAGGTCGTACGGCTCGAGGGCCTTGCCGAGCTTGGCGGCCTGGATCGGGGTCATCCGGTGGTGGCCGTCGTGCAGCAGCGGCAGTTCCGGGCCGAACTCGCTGCGGACCGCCTCGAACACGCCGGGCAGGTGCCGCAGGTAGGCCCGGGTGTCCCAGTCCTCCTCGGCCGGCAGCGGGATGCGCTGGGCCGGCTCGTAGTCGTAGCGCTTGCCGTCGATGCTGGGCTGGGCGGCGACGCCGTACACGGCGTTGATGCCGGGCACGGAGGTCTGCACCCGGATCGCCCGGAAACCGAGGTCGAGGTGGGCGCGGATCGAGTCGAACAGTTCCGGCAGGTCGCGGCCGGAGGCGTGGCCGTACGCCATGGCGCCGGTGCGGGAGGCGCCGCCGAGCAACTGGTAGAGCGGCATGCCGGCGGCCTTGGCCTTGATGTCCCAGAGCGCGACGTCGACCGCCGCGATGGCCGCCATCGTGACCGGCCCCCGCCGCCAGTACGCCGAGCGGTAGAGGAACTGCCAGGCGTCCTCGATGTTGTGCGCGTCCCGCCCGAGCAGCAGCGGCACCACGTGGTCCCGCAGGTACGAGGCGACGGAGAGTTCGCGCCCGTTGAGTGTGCCGTCGCCCAGCCCGGTGATGCCGTCCTCGGTTGTGATCTTCAATGTCACGAAGTTGCGGTCCGGGCTGGCGACGATGACGTCGGCGGCGACGATCTTCACGAGAGGTGCCTTTCTCGGGGTGGTGCTCAGCGGAGGGTGGTGCCGGCGACGCTGCCGGTGATGAGGGACAACTCGTCGCGGCGGGGCAGGCCCTCCCAGTCGCCGCTGGCGACGACCGCGAAGGCGCCGAGCGCCACCGCGCGCCCGAGCCGGCCGGTGAGGTCCAGCCCGTCGAGGTGCCCGGAGAGGTAGCCGGCGGTGAACGCGTCGCCGGCCCCGACGGTGTCAACGGCGGTGACGGGCACCGCCGCGACGGGCGTGACACCGTCGCGAGTGTAGGCCCGGGCGCCGTCGGCGCCGAGCTTCACCAACACCGTGTGTACGCCTCGACGGAGCAGGCCGGCAACCGCGGTGCCCTCGTCGGCACCGGGTTCGGCGACCAGGTCCAGTTCGTCGGCGGAGGCGACGACGATCGACGCGTACCCGGCCAGCGGGACCAGGGCGGCGCGGGCGGCTTCCCGCGACCAGAGCCGGGCCCGGTAGTTGACGTCGAGACAGACCGGCGTGCCCACGGCCGCCGCCTCCCGCGCCACCCACGTCACGGCCTCGCGGGCGCTGTCGGACAGCGCCGGGGTGACCCCGCTCAGGTGCACCAGGCGCGGCCCGGCCGCGAGCGGTCCACGCAGGTCGTCGATGCCGAGCGCCGATCCCGCCGACCCGACCCGCTGGTAGATCACCCGGGTCAGGTCGGCGGTCCGCCGCTCCAGGAACATCAGACCGGCCGGCCGGTCCGGGTCACGGCGGACCCCGTACGTGTCGACCCCCTCGGCACGGAGCTGGCGCAGGACGAACTCACCCAGCTCGTCGTCGCTGACCCGGCCGACCCAGGCGGCCCGGTGGCCGAGCCGGGCCAGCCCGATCGCGACGTTCGACTCGGCGCCGGCCAGGTGCATGGTCAGCGACCCGCCGAGGTTCAGCGGGGCGGACGACCGCAGCGACACCAGCGCCTCGCCGACGGTCAGCACGTCGACGCCGCCCACGCCGGCATCCGGCTCGGGCGCGGGCCGGCTCGGGGCGGCGGTGAGGTCGCTCATGGCCGGGTCGCGGCGACGAAGGCCCGGGCCCGCTCGCGCAGGGCGTCGACGTCGCCGCCGGACGCGGCGTCACCCACCAGCGGGCCGCCGACCCCGACCGCGATCGCCCCGGCCGCCAGGTAGGCGGGCAGTTCGGCCAGGCCCACCCCGCCGACCGCGACGAACGGGATGTTCGGGAACGGGTCGCGCACCGCCTTGAGGTACGCCGGCCCGCCCACCGACGCCGGGAAGAGCTTGACCGCGCTGGCGCCCTGCCGCACCGCCGCGTACGCCTCGGTCGGGGTGAGCGCGCCCGCGGCGACCGGCAGGCCACGCCGGGCCGCCTCGCCGATCGACTCGACGACCGCCGGGGTCACCACGAACTGGGCGCCGGCAGCGGCCACGTCGGCCACGTCGGCGGCGGTCAGCACGGTGCCGGCGCCGACGAGACAGCCCGCCGGGGCGGTCGCCCGGATCGCCTCGATCGCCTCGCAGGCGCCGGGGGTGGTCAGCGCCACCTCGACGATCGACACGCCCTCGGCCAGCAGGGCGGTGCCGGCCGCGATCGCGGCGGCGGTGTCGGTGCCCCGGATGATCGCCAGCAGGCGGGTCGCGGCGAGTTCGGCGGTGAGGTCGACAGTCATGATCACCATTCCGCGTAGGAGCCGTCGAAGTGCCGGAACGTCGGGCTGCGCCAGGCGTGTCCGCGCTTGTCCGCCGCCCGTACCGCCTGCTCGTCGATCTCGATGCCCAGCCCCGGCGCGGTGAGCCGCTGGACGTACCCGTCGACGAAGTTCAGCGGCTGCCGGTCGACGCAGTAGTCGAGCACCTCGGCGCCGAGGTTGTAGTGGATGCCGATGCTCTGCTCCTGGATCAGGTAGTTCGGCGTGGCGAAGCCGACCTGCAGGCAGGCGGCCAGGGCGATCGGGCCGAGCGGGCAGTGCGGGGCGAGTTGTACGTCGTAGACCTCCGCCAGCGCGGCGATCTTGCGTACCTCGGTGATGCCGCCGGCGTGCGAGAGGTCCGGCTGCGCCACCGCGATGCCGGCCTGGAGCACGGGCAGGAACTCCTGCCGGCTGTAGAGCCGTTCCCCTGTGGACACCGGGGTGGTGGTCGAGCGGACGAACTCGCCGATCAGGTGCGAGTTCTCCGGGACCACCGGCTCCTCCAGGAACAGCGGCCGGTACGGCTCCAGCAGCGGCGCGACCCGGCGGGCGTTGGCGAGGGTGAACCGGCCGTGGAAGTCGACGGCCACGTCACGCTCGTCGCCGAGCACCTCGCGGGCGGCGGCCACCCGGGCCACCACCGCGTCGAGTTCGGCGACGGAGGCGACCGGGCTCATCCGCCCGGAGGCGTTCATCTTCACCGCGGTCAGCCCGGCTTCCACCCGGGCGGCGATGTGGTCGCGGACCTCGTTCGGCTCGTCACCGCCGACCCAGCCGTAGACCCGGATCCGGTCCCGCACGGGCCCGCCGAGAAGCTGGTGTACGGGGGCGCCGTACCGCTTGCCGGCGATGTCCCACAGTGCCTGGTCGAGGCCGGCGACCGCGCTGGCCAGGATCGGGCCGCCCCGGTAGAAGGAGCCCTTGGTCATCACCTGCCAGTGGTCCTCGATCCGCAGCGCGTCCTGGCCGATGAGCACTTCGCTGAGCTGCTCCACGGCGGTGCGTACGGTCTCGGACCGGCCCTCGCAGGTCGCCTCGCCCCAGCCGACGAGCCCGTCGGTGGTCTCCACCCGGACGAACAGCCAGCGGGGCGCGACGAGGAAGGTCTCGACGCGGGAGATGATTGTCATCGTCGATCAGCCCTTCGTCGCACCGGCGGTGAGGCCGGAGACGATGTACTTCTGCACGAACAGCGCGATGACCATGATCGGCAGGGTGACCACGGTGGTCGCCGCCATCAGACCGCCCCAGTCGATGCTGGCGTACCCGACGAAGTCGAAGATCGCCACCGGCAGGGTCTTCGTGTCCGCGCCGGAGAGCACCAGGGCGAACATGAAGTTGTTCCAGGAGAAGATGAACGACAGGATGCCGGCGGTCGCGATGCCCGGCACGGACAGCGGCAGGGTGATCCGGCGGAACGCGCCGATGGGGGTCAGCCCGTCGACCTGGGCCGCCTCCTCGAGTTCGTCCGGCAGGCCGTCGAAGAAGCCCATCATGATGTAGACGATCAGCGGCAGCGACACGAACATGTGGCTCAGGATCAACACGCTGAAGCCGCCGACCATGCGCAGGTTCGAGAAGACGTAGTACCAGGGCACCAGCAGCGAGACGCCGGGGATGACCCGGGCCATCAGCACCACGAGCGCCGACTTCTTCATGTTGAAGCGGCTCATCGAGTACGCGGCCGGCACGCCGAGCAGCAGCGACAGCGCGGTCGCCGCGAAGGCCACCCAGAGGCTGTTGACGATGAACTGGACGTAGTTGGCCTGTTGCAGGACGGTGCCGTAGTTGTCCAGGGTGGGCGTGAAGATCAGCGCCTTGCTGGAGTCGTAGATGTCGACGTTGGTCTTGAACGACGCGGCGACCATCCACAGCAGCGGCGCCACCAGCGAGAGCACCACGAGGACCAGCGCCACCGCGCGGAAGACCTTGAACCCGGAGCGTGCCTTCATCGGCCGGCCTCCTGCTTCTTCTTGCGGTAGGTCAGCGCCCACATCGAGCCGATGATGATCAGGAAGAACAGGATCAGCACCGTCGAGGAGAGGCCGTACTCGTTGTAGTCGAAGCTCAGCCCGTAGGCGTACACGTTGAGGGTCTCCACCTCGTTGAACGAACCGCCGCCACGACCCTTGGTGGCGTAGAGGATGTCGAAGGTCTTCAGCGCGTCGATACCGCGCAGCAGGACCGCGACGATCACGGTGGGCATCAGCAGCGGCAGCGTGACGTGCCGGAACCGCTGCCAGGGGCTGGCACCGTCGATCATCGCCGCTTCCTGCGGCTCGTCCGACAGCGAGGTCAGCCCGGCGAGCAGGATCAGTACGACCATCGGCGTCCACTGCCAGATGTCGATGAAGATCGTGGTGGGCAGCGCGGTGTGCTGCCCGGCCAGCCACGGCTGCGGGCCGATGCCGATCCAGCCGAGCGCCTGGTTGGCCAGCCCGATGTTCGGATCGAAGATGAGCCGCCACATCATGCCGACGGCGACCGGGGTGGCGACCAGCGGCAGGAGGATGGCGACCCGGACCCACTTCTCGCCCTTGAACGGCCGCCACAACAGCAGGGCGATCGCCATGCCGAGGACGACCTCGAAGAGCAGCGCGACACCGGTGAACGCGGCGGTACGCCCCACGGCCGGCCAGAACCGGTCGGTGTCGCCGAGCACGTCGATGTAGTTCCGCAATCCGATGAACTCCGACTCGGCGCGGACCGAGCCGGACGAGTCGGTGAGGCTGAGGTAGATCGTCCAGCCGAGCGGGAAGATGATCAGCGCGACGACGAAGGCCATCGCCGGGGCCGCGAAGAGCCACTTGCGATGGTCGTTGGCCCAACGCGCCCAGCCGGGCGTGTCGGGCATGACGGAGGCGTCACTGGGCGCCTTGCTGGGGGCGGTTACAACTGCCATCAGATCTCCGTGGTGGGAGCCCGGGCGGGGTGGTGGGGCAGTTGGCCCCACCACGCCGCGCTCGGAACTAGCGGGCCTCGTCGTCCAGGAACTTCTGGAACGCCGCGTTGGCGGTCTCGGCCGACGCGGCGGCGTCGCCACCGGTGATCGCGTCGACGATCGGCTGCCCGACGATCTCCCGGGCCTGCGCGACCCGCTCGACGACCGGCCGGTCGTGGCCGACGCCGTTGGCCAGGCTCACCGTGATCGCCTCGGCCATGTCGGCCGGGTAGGTCGAGATGCCCTCCGGGTTGTCCCAGACGGAGGTCCGGGCGCCGGGGACGCCGGCCTTCTGCTGCTCCAGCGTCTGCGCCTTGCCGGCCGCCCACTCGATGAACTTCCAGGCGTTGTCCTGGTTCCCCGAGGCGTCGTTGAGGGCCAGGCCCCACGACGGGATGTTGTACGGCTTCGAACCGGCCGGGCCGGCCGGCATCGGCGCGAACCCGACGGTCTCGGCGACCTTCGACTTGCTCGGGTCGGTGGCGTTCTTGTAGAGCGAGTTCGCCTCCGGGTAGAAGGCGGCCTGGCCTTGGGTGAAGATCGCCATCGCCTCGGACCAGCTCATGTCGGTGCTGACGTTGGCCGGCCCGTTCTCGCGCAGCAGTCCGCCATAGAAGGCGTACGCCTGCTTGGCCGCCTCGGTGCTCACCGCGGCGTTGCCGGACGCGTCGACGAAGTCGCCGCCGAAGCTGTACAGGAAGCTGGAGAACTGGGTGACGGCGGCAGCCTTGCCGGTCCGGGCCACGAAGCCGGCCACACCCGGGTTGTCCGCCTGGATCTTCGTCGCCTGGGCCTTCAGTTCGTCGAGCGTGGCCGGCGGGGCGCTGAAGCCGGACTTCTCCAGCAGGTCCTTGCGGTAGTAGAGGACCTGCTGTTCGGTGATGATCGGGATGCCGACCAGCTTGTCCTCGTGGGTGGTCGCCCCGACCGGGGTCTCCTGGAAGTCGGCGAAGTCGAAGTCGGCGCTGTCCTTGGCCCGGTCGGTCAGGTCGGCGAGGTACCCGTTCTTCGCGAACAGCCGGCCTTCCTGCAGCGGCCGGTACATCATCACGTCGATGTCGCTGGAGCCGGCGTTGAGCTTGACGTTGTACTGGTCCGAGAGCTGGTCCTCGCCGAGCTGGGTGACCTCGACCTTCAGGCCGGTCTGCTGCTCGAACTCCGGGATCACCTTCCGGATGTTCTCGGTCCACACGTGGTTGACCAGCGTCACCCGCACGGTGTCCGATTCGCCGCCGCTACCGCCGCCGCCACAGGCGGACAGCGTCATGGCGGCTACCACCGCCAGAGATGTCCCGATTATCGATCGACGTCCCACGTCCGTCTCTCCTTCTGTGCTGGTCGCCACCCGCGGGGGATGGGCGTGTCACCGGTCGCCACCTCGGGGGACGGGCGCGACCTCAGCGTTTTACATCCGCTTAACTTCGGGATGCTAGGCCGAAAAAGCAGACTTATACAAGGGGGAGACCTGACTGATATGCTCTGACGCGTGAATCTGCCGTCCTCGGGGGTCGCTCCCACCCAGACCGCTCCCACCGAGGCCGGCCTGCACGGACGCGTCCTCGACCACCTCGGCACCGCCATCTGCGGCGGCGACCTGGCCCCCGGGGCAGTGCTCAACATCGATGACCTGGTCGACCGCTACGCGGTGTCCCGCTCGGTGATCCGCGAAGTGCTCCGGGTGCTCGCGTCGATGGGCTTCATCGAGACCCGTCGGCGGGTCGGCGTCATGATCCGCCCGGCCGGTCACTGGAACGTCTTCGATCCCCAGGTGATCCGCTGGCGACTCGCCTCGGCCGGACGCATCGCCCAACTCCGCTCCATCACCGAGCTACGTACGGCCGTGGAACCGCACGCCGCCTGGCTCGCCGCCCACCGCGTCAGCCACGACGACGCCAGCGACCTGGTCGGCCTCGCCGCCAAGATGTGGGCCGCCGGCAAGGCCGGCGACGAGGACCGCTTCCTGGGCCTCGACATCGAGTTCCATCACCGGGTGCTGCGCGCCTCCGGCAACGAGATGTTCGTCAAGCTGCAGGACCTCGTGGCCGAGGTGCTCGCCGGGCGCCACCACCACCACCTCATGCCACACCAGCCGCACGAGCAGGCGCTCCAGTTGCACGCCGACGTGGCGCAGGCGATCCAACGCCGGGACGGGGACGGCGCCCGCCGGGCCATGGTGCAGCTCATGGAGCAGGCGTTCGACGAGATGGCCTCGATGTGGGAGCAGGAAGGCGCCACCGGGCGGCACCCCTTCTGACAGCGGCGCCCGGTCGGGAACGCGTACGGCCCGCCCGACGGGCCTGCCGGTCGGCGGTGCCGACAGGCCCGGTGCGTCCGTCGGGGTCAGGCAAAGATCAGGTTGGTACCCCTCACCGTGATGGGGATCTGGCTGTAGTACACGTAGTTGTAGCCCGGGGTGTGGAGGGTGCCGGGGCAGGCGCTGTCCGGGACGGGGTCCGAGCCGGCGGTGATGGTGCCGAGAGCGTTCACCTTGCCGTCGGTGCGGTAGGCGACCACCGGGCCGCCGCTGTCGCCGGGAGCGACCGCGCACTGTCCGCCGGTGTGGCGGGCCTGGATCAGTGGCCCGACCATGGCGCACGGGATGCCGGCGATGGTGGTCAACAGGCCGGTCGCGGTGATCTGGACGCTGTTGCGCTCGCCGCTGGTGGCTCCGCTGGTGGTGACCCAGTTGCCGACGCGGTTGGGGACGACGCCACCGACCGCCACACGGTTGTTCGAGTAGGGGTCGCCGGTGTAGACCCTGCCTGCCGAATAGGCGCCGCCGATGATCATGGTGTCCTGGCAGGTGTCCTTGCTGTGGATGCTGCCCAACCAGACGCCCGCGCCGGTGTAGGCACTCTGACCGTTCTCGCCGCAGTGTCCGGCGGTGAGCATCGCCGAGTTGGGTCCCAGGAAGATCGCGAAGCCGGTGGTGCACTCGCCGATCGGCGTCCGGAACCGACTGCCACCGACGTACAAGGGGACGTCGGCCTGCCGGTTGTAGGTGGCGACGGGCTTCTCGCCGGCCACGACGGTGACCGGGACGGTGGAGTCGCGTACCGCACGCGCCGCGCCGGCTCTTGCGCTGTCTCCGCCGCTGACGGTGAGCTGGATGCCGCTTCCGTCGACCTTCGGGATGGCGTTGACGACGTTCGGCACGGTGGTGAGCCCGCGGGCCGCGTTCGCCAGCTCGGCCTCGGAGAACCGGGCCGGCAGCAACCTCACCGGTACGTCGTGGTTCAGGTCGGCGATCAGCGAACGCACCTCAGTTCCGGCGTCACCCTTCCAGTAGACCCGCAGCTCGCGGTTCTCCGGAGCGGCCACGAGCCCGGCGAAGCCGGCGTTCTTCGCCGCCTCCACCTTGTCGGCGGCGGCGTTGAGGCGGGTCTGGACCTCGATCAGTTCCGACCAGGTGGCGAACCCACCGGGTACGGCGCCGGTCGGGACGGGCTTGGCGTCGACGGCTGATGCCGCCGATGTCGGGCTGGTGAGCGACGCGGCGACAAGCACCGCCACGCCTGTGGCGACAAGTGCACGATGCAGAATCGCGCGCCTGCTCGAGGGCTGTGATCCGATCATCTGTGCGGCCTCCTACAACGGAATCGCGGCGGCCGACTGGCCACCACAGCTTCGGAGTGTTCCGCTTCGACAACGCAAAGTCACTCTGCGTAGTGATTCTTTCGCATGTATTCGCGGTTGTCGTGGAGGGCGATTGTCCCGATCTTGATCGGAGCGTATATGTCCAAAATCAACATGGTGGTGCGCCGCGGGCGTGATCGCGGCCTTCGTGGTCGCCCTTTCCCCAGGCCAGTTCGGGGTGGGACACTGAGCCGTGTCGAGCGATGGCAGCCAGCGACCCCCGGAACGCCACGGCGCCGGGCCGGTCCTGCCATGATCGCCGGCCACTGGGACCTCGTCGTCGCCGGCGGCCGGATCGCCGGTGCGGCCACCGCGTGGGCACTCGCCCCGTACACGGAGAAGATCCTCGTCGTGGACGCGTCTCGCCCCACCGCGTTCTGGCCGCAACAGTCCACCTGGGACCGGACCGGCAACCTCGCCTGGGCCGAACTCGGACTCCTCGACACCGTTCTGGCCTGCGGCGCCCCGCGCACGTACGGCGACACCTACCGGGTCGGCGACGAGGTCGTCGAGCGGGTGTATCCGCTGGAGGACGAGTACTCGTACCGGATGAGTGTTTCCCGTGAGGTGCTGGACCCGGCGCTGCTCGCCGCGGCCCGTGGCCGTGGCAACGTCACCGTCCTGCGGCCGGCCCAGCTGCGCGACATCGCGCTCGACGCCGGCGGGGTGCGCGGGGTGACCGTCCGGCATGCCGGGGTCGACCGCGAGATCACCTGTGACCTGCTGGTGCTCGCCGACGGCCGGCTGTCGCGCAACGCCGAGCGGGTCGGTGCGGCGGCCTACCGGGTCGTCGACTCGCCGTGGTTCGCCCTGCTCGCCTACTACGAGAACCTGCCGCTGCCGACCGATCGCTCGTACTTCTCGTTGCAGGACCGCAGTGTCCTCATCTCGACCCCCTGCGGCGACAAGCAGTGGTGTGTCGCCCTGGACCTGCACCAGAGCCTGATCGACGAGGCCGGCGAGCATCCGGCGCGGATGTACGACCGGATGGTGCGCGCGGATCCGCACGTCGGGCCGGCTGTCGAGGCCGGGCGGCGGGCCACGTCGGTCGGCGGCGCCGGCCGGATGCGGATGCTGCGCCGGCCGATGAGTGGACCGGGCTGGTGCCTGGTCGGCGACGCCGGCTACCACCTGGATCCGGTCACCGCCCAGGGCACCCGGGCCGCCCTGGTCACCGCCCGGATCCTGCGGGACCGGGTCGCGGCCGCCGGGCGGGTCGGGGCGGCCGACCTCACCGGCCTGACCGAGGAGCGGGACGCGGCTCTCGAGGACGACTGGGCCTACACCGAGCAGATCGTCGCCCCCGGATAGGCGGCCGAGGAGCCGCGCCGGTCGGGAGCGCGCGGGAATTGCCGATACCCGAAGTCGATCGACTTATTTCTATCTAATCGGCGGTCGCCCGGCGAGTCTGTCCCTACCGGTTCCACCACCCGAAGGGGGCACTCATGACGCAGATCCGCGCCGGATACCGGCGCGCCGCGGCCGCGGTCGGCGCCGCGCTGATCCTCACGGCCGTGCCGATCGGCACCTCACCGGCGTACGCCGACAACCAGGTCGAGGCGTTCACGGCCGGCGCGAACGGCCTGCTCTACAAGTCCACCGGCGGCACACCGGCCGTGGTGCACGGTGACCTGTTCGCGCCGCCCGGTGCCGGCGTCGCCACCATCCGGTTCGCCAGTGGCGGCATCACGGCGTTCGCGATCGGCGTGCACGGCGGTCTCGTCGCGTCACGGACCGTTTCGGGCGGCGCCGGAGGGCCCGGCGTCTCCATCGAGGGCCCCTACGGCATGGCCCCGCCCGGAGCCCCGATAGCCGCCGCCGGCCTGGACGTCTTCTTCGTCGCCCGCAACGGCGCCGTCTTCAACAGGTCGTACCGGAGCACTGCCCCGGCCGGGCCGCAGCAGGTCACCGCGGCCGGCATCGCTCCACCCGGCGCGGTGGTCGCCGCCATCCCCGGCACCACCCCCGGCGTCGCGTTCGTCGGCACCGACGGCGCACTCCGCGTGGTCCGGTCCAGCGGCACCGGCACCTGGACGACCGCCCCGGCCAGCCCACCGAACTTCGCCACCCCCGGCGGCGGGCTCGCCGCCACCTCCGCCGCGGCCGGGTTCGTCACCGGGCTCGACGGACAGATCTGGCCGGTGAGGCTGACCGGCGGCCCGTTGCCGGACCCGTGGGCGCCGGTCGCCGTCGCCGGCACCGGGGCCGCACCGGCCGGGGCACACCTCGCCGTGGCCCAGTTCACCGGCGGCCCGACCATCGTGGTGTTCGCCGGCCACGACGGTGCCGTCCGGGCCACCTCGAACGTCGCCGGAACCTGGCACGAGCCGACCGCGGCCACCGCGGCCGGCGTCGCCATCCCCGGAAAGCCGGTCGCCACCACCATCCACGGCGACCACCTCGACGGCGACTGGTGCGGCAACGGCACGGCGTGGCAGATCCGCATCCCGAAGCCGACTCCCCCGGTGGGTCCTTATCCCGAGCCGTGGAACGCCACCACGCTCTCGTTCCAGGCCCCCAACATCCAGCCCGGCGGACACGTCGCCAACGTCCTGCGCTAGCGCTACGCGGTCGGCCGGGTGCCGTTGACGGTGACCCGCTGGCCGTAGCGCGAGTGCGGGTAGTAGTCCCACACCGCGTGGTGCTGGGTGCAGCGGTTGTCCCAGAACACCAGCGTGTTCGGCGTCCAACGGACCCGGCAGCTCAGGATCGGCTGGCCGGCGACGTGGTTGAAGAGCATGTCGAGCAGCGCCCGGCTCTCGTGCCGCGCCAGCTGCACGATGTGCGACGTGAAGCCGGCGTTGACGAAGAGCAGCTTGCGCCCGGTCTCGGGGTGCCGTACGACGACCGGGTGCTCGCTCTTGGGCACCACGTACTCCGGCGGCGGGGTGTAGCCCTGCCACGGGATCAGGCCGTCGTGGATCGCGGTCAGCCCGTCGAGGAACGACCGCATCGACGGGGACAACATCTCGTACGCCAGGTGCATGTTGGCCCACAGGGTGTCGCCGCCGCTGCCGATCTCCGGCGTCCTGGTGACGTAGAGCATCGAACCCAGCGACGGTTCGGCGTCGGCGGTGCCGTCGGTGTGCCAGTCCTCGCCCGCCACGAACTGCGAGTCCTTGTCGGCGCTGATCTCCAGGATGGCCGGGTCCCCGCCGTCGACGTCGGCGAGCGGCTGCAACCGCAGATCGCCGAAGTAGCCGGCGAACCGCTTGTGGTCCTCGGCCGACAGGACCTGGTCACGGAAGACCAGCACGTGGTGGGTGAGGAAGGCCTGCTTGATCTCGGCGAGCTGCTTGTCGTCCAGTTCGGTGGACAGGTCGAGGCCGGAGATCTCCGCGCCGATGACCGGCGACAGCGGCCGGGCGGTGAACGTGTCGTAGTGCTCCTGCGGCCGGGTCGTCAGCCGCTCGACGGCGGCCAGTACGTGGTTGTCCATCTCTTTCCCCTCGTGGATCGGTTGTTTCACAGCCCCCGGGCGAGCAGGTCGGCCACGATCAGCCGGCCGAAGGCGAGGTTGCCGTGGATCGGGTCGTCGGGCTCGCACAGCGCGGCGCGTTGCAGGCCGGTCGCGTCGGTGACCCGGGCGCGCAGGTCGACGATCTCGACTCCCAGGTCGACGAGCGCGCGCCGCATGGTCTCCTGCGCCGCCATGAAGACCGCCCGGTCGGCCATGCCCGGCACCCGTTGTGGCGGCAGCACCGCGAGGACCCGTAGCCCCAGGTCGACGGCGTGCCGGTAGAAGACCAGCGCGTCGCGCGCCATCGCGCGCACGATGTCGTCGAACAGCCGGCTGGACAGGAAACCCGCCGGGAACCCGCCGTCACCGGACCGGTAGACGTGCCAGTTCTCGGTGGTGGCGAAGAAGTGGGCGCTCAGCCCGAACGTCGACACCAGCGGGATCGTGAGCTGGCCGATGTCGGCCACGGCCAGGTCGGTGAGAAAACCCCGGTAGAGCTTTTCGACCTCGGCGTCGCGGAAAACCAGACCGTCGGCGCGTACGTCGAAGAAGTCGGCGTTGAAGTCGCGCCCGGAGCCGATCGGGCCGCCGACGAACGGCAGCCCGGCCGCCTTCGCCGCCCGGCCGATCGGCCCGGCGTGCGAGTCGCCGAGGAGCAGGAACCTAGCCGGCGTTGTAGTAGTCGAGGACGGCGTCGTCACAGAGCAGGTCACCCCCGTCACTGGTCCCGGTCGGGCCGACCGGTCGGGTCCCGGCGGATCGCCCCTCGAGCCCGGCGAAGAAGTGGCGCATGACGAAGTCGACACCCGACGGCGTCACCGAACGCAGGTTCGGCTCGAAGAAGACCCCCCGGAACGGGAAACCGGTGATGATCTCGTACGACGGGAAGTAGTCGACGTGGTCGTGTTCCCGCGCCAACTGGCCGGCGGCGGCCCGCAGCACCGACTTCGAATAGGTAGTGGCGACCAGTGCGTGCTCTCCGGTCGCGGTCGCCGTCAGTGGCACCGGCGACACCGTCAGCAGGACGGTCAGCCGGGGGTTGACGGCCCGGGCCAGCGCGACGGCGGCCGACAGGTCGGCGTGCACGTCGGCGACGGTGAAGTTGCGGAACTCGTGCCGGTCGGCGTCGAACGTGCCACGGACCGTGCCGGGGCAGACCGGGAACACGGTCCCGGTGGGCCGGTCCCGCCACGCCTCGGTCAGCCCCAGGGTGAAGATGAGGCAGCCCGCCTCGGCGACCGCGACCCGGATAGCCGCCAGCGTGACCCGCCGGGCGGCCAGCACCGCCTCCGCCGACGCGTGGCCGGCGGGTTCGACGGACGGCCGGTACGGGTCGAAGAACGCCGCGTCCTCGTTCCAGACCTCGTCGGGCGCCGCCACGTCGTCCAGTGCCCAGGCCAGCCACTGCCGCAGCATGGCGGCCGTGTAGATGTTGCCGGTTCGGAACGAGAACTGGCCGTACTGGCGGGCCCGGCGCTCGTCCCCGGTCAGCCCCGGCGGCGGCAACTCCACCTCGCGCCAGTTCATCCCGTAGTCCAGCAGCGCGGGTCCGATGTGGCGGGCGAAGCACGAACCGGCGGTGAGGACCGGGTCGTCCGGGTCGACCACGAACTTCGGCGTCCACAGGTCCCCGATGTCCAGCATGTCCGGCTCGGCCACGGCGGTGCGCCAAAAGGACCGTGGCGGCAACGACCGGTACGGGTTCATCGCGCCGCCAGGGGATCGGCGGCCAGCACCTTCGCCAGCAGCGCGGTGATGGTGACCTGGTGCGGGAAGAGGAAGAAGTGTTCGCCGGGGAAGACCTGCCGGTGCAGGGGGCCGCTGGTCTCCCGCGCCCAGCCCGCCGTCCGGGCCGGCTCCACGTGCGGGTCCCGGTCCCCGAGCAACAGGTGTACGGGCAGGTCGAGCGGTGCCTCGGCCCGGTATGTGTAGCGCTCGTCCAGCGCCAGGTCGGCGCGCAGCCCCGGCAGCAGCAGTTCCATCATCTCCGGATCGTCGAGCAGTTCGGGTGGCGTGCCGCCGTAGTCGCGCAGTGCCTCGATCAGCTCCGCGTCGGGCAGGTCGTGCAACGGCTGCTCGATCGACCGGGTCTGCGGCCCCTCGGCACCCGCGACCCACAGGCTTCCCGGGACGGGCCGGCGGTTCCGGCGCAGGGCCCGGGCCACCTCGAAGGCCACGAGCGCGCCGAGGCTGTGCCCGAAGAGGGCGAACGGCCGGTCGGCCCGCTCGGCGACCGCGTCGGCCAGCCGGGCGACCAGTTCGTCCAGGTCGTCCAGCGGCTCCTCCAGCAGCCTGGCGCCCCGGCCGGGCAGTTGCGCGACCCACAGCTCGACGTCCGGGCCGAGTAACCGCTGCCAGGGCAGGAAAGCTGCGGCGTTGCCGCCCGCGAACGGGAAGCAGAACAACCGCGCCGGAGCCTCCACATCGGATGCCCGGCAGAACCATTGATCAACAGTCATCGCGTCGCCTCGTTGATGATGCCGGCCACCGTACGGGCCGTCTCCGGCTCGACGATGCCGTAATGGGTGGTGTCGACGCGATGCCACGATGCCAGCGTGGGCAGATGGGCCCGCCACCGCCGGGCCTGCTCGTCCGGCGCGCCGAGGACCGGCAGCCCGGCCGTCGGGCGGCCCGCCAGCCACAGCCGGGCCGGCGTGGCCGCCAACCTCGGCGGGGTGTGGTCCGCCATGCTCGCCAGGTTGGCCCGGCAGCAGCGGGCCAACCCGTCGACGTACGCCGTCGCGGCCGGGCCGGCACCCGACACCGCCCCCAACTCGTGGGCGAAGAGCGCCTCGAGACGTTCGTCGTCGTACGCCCGGAAGGTCGGGCCGGCGTCCGGTGGCGGCGGGTCGAGCAGGTAGACCTCGTCGGCCGGCTGCCCCTCGGCCTCGGCCCGCGCCGCCATCGCCAGCGCCACCCAGGCACCGAAGGACCAGCCGGCGAGCCGCCAGCGCCACTCGTCGCGCGGGAAGCGCGCCTCCAGCGCGGAGTGGTAGTGCGCGGCCCGCTCGGTCAGCGACCAGGCCGGCTGGTCGGCGTGCTCCAGCGCGGGATCGGCGACGAGGCAGACGGTGAGCCCGGGATCGAGTTCGGACACCAGCGACCGGTATGCCTGGATGTCGCCGCCGACCGGGTGGACCAGGCAGAGCAGCGTCCGGCCGTGGCCCGCCTGCCAGACCTCCAGCGGTACGGCCGAACCGTCGGCCGGGGACGTCTCGCCGAGGAGATCCAGCACCTCGTTCAGGCTCACCCGGTGGCTCAGCTGGGACAGGGCGAGGCCGATGCCGAATCGCTCCTTCACCTCGTCGACCAGATCCAGCAACAGCAGTGAGTCGGCGCCGAGGTCGTACAGCGACGCGGCCGGGTCGAGCCGGTCGACATCCAGCCAGTGGCACAGCCACTTGGTCAGCTCGTCGGTGGCCGACCGGGATGCCACGACCGGAACCGCGACCGGCGCCACGGCCGGCGGGGCGTAGAACCCCCGCGCCTCGTCCAGCGCCGTGGTGCAGACCAGCAGGTGCGGCAGCCGCAGCCGCAGCGCGTCCGCGAACAGCCGCCGGCCCTCGGCGACGGACAGGCCGACCGCCAGGTGCGCCCGGTGCCGGGCGTCGGTCGGCAGGGCGTCCCGGGCGATGCCCACCTCGTGCCAGACGTCCCAGTCGACGACGACCCGCGCCGTGGCCCCGCTCCCGGTCGCGCGGTGCCGGGCGAACCCGTCCAGCAGTCCGTTGGCGGCGGCGTAGTCGAGTTGGCCGACCCCGCCGAACTGCGCCGACATCGAGGAGCAGTAGACCGCGAACGCCGGCCGGTGGTGCGCGACGATCCGTTCCACGAGCAGCGCGCCGCGGATCTTGCCGGCCGTCGCCAGCCGCATCGCGGCCGGGTCCCGCCGGGCGACCAGCCCGCCGGCGGCGACCCCGGCGGCGTGGACGACCCCGTCGACGCGCCGCGTGTACGCGTCGAGCCGGGCCACCAGCTCGTCGGCAGGCGTCTCGGCGAGGTCCGCCGCCACGACGTCGACCCGGTCGGCCCACGGGGCCAGCCCGGCCGGGAGGTGACCCCGGCGGGCCAGCAGGATCACCCGGCAGTCGCCCTGCTCCAGCAGCCACGCGGCGATGCTCCCCCCGATGCCGCCGGTGCCACCGAGGACCACGTACACGGCCGGCCCGGCCGGCAGCGGCGCCGGGCCGGCGGGCGGGTGTACCGGCAACAGGGCCTGCTCCCACCAGTAGCCGTCGCGCAGCGCGAGCCGCCGGGGCGGCGCCGGTTCCACCGGGAGACCCGCCAGCGCGGACAGGGTCGGCGCCCAGTCCGCCGGGTCGCGGCTCGGCAGGTCGAGCCAGTGGCCGTCGACGGCGGATTCCTGGGGAGCCACCTCGCAGATCCCGGCAAGCAGGCCCAACTCGGGCCGGCGTACGTCGCCGGTCACCGGTTGGGCGTCGTACGACAGCCACCAGGCCCGCACCCGGTGGCGGTCCGGCCGGCCGGCGACCGCCGCCAGCAGCGCGGCCGGCGTGTCGACGCAGGCCCAGTAGGCGCGGTCCAACGAGTCCGGGCCGACCGGTCCGGTGACGGCCAGCGGCAGCGCGTGCAGCCAGTCGATGTCGGCGCCGGCCAGCGCGTCGAGCAGCCGGCGCAGCGAGTCGGGGTCGGCCGGGTCGACCCGGTAGCTGTCCGGTGCCGCCCGGCTGAAGCGGTCGGCGGCGACGACGGTCACCACGCGGTCGTAGGCCGCCCCGAACGCGCGTACCGCGGCCGGCGGAACCGGCTCGGCCGCCAGGACGACCAGCGTCACCGGCCGGCGTACGTCGACAGGGCCGGCGTGCCGCCACCGGACCCAGTGCGGCTGGTGCAGCCATTCCGCCTCGGGCAGCCGCGCCGGCCACTCCTCCGCTGCCGGCCCGGCCACCGGCGCGGGCAGCGGTCCGGTCACCGACGACGCCGGATCCGGTCCGGCCGGCGGCGGTCCGGCCGGCGGTGTGGCCCGGGCGAAGTCGAAGTCGGCCAGCTCGAACGACGGCGGCGGGAAGTCCCAGGGGGCCGGTGCCGGCCCGGCCGGCCAGCGGATCGCCCGGCCGGCCAGCCACGCGGCGACCAGCTCCGCGGCCGCCCCGGTGACCCCGACGGGCGCCGCTTCGATGGGCACCGCATCCACAGGTGCTGCCTCCACCGGTGCCGCCTCCACGGGCGTCACCTCGGCGGCGGCGGTCCGGAGCCAGGCCACGGCGGCGTCCGCGTCGGCGCACCCGGCCGCCATCCGCCAGCGACCGGCGGGGCGGCCGGCCTGCAGGTGGCGCAGCACCTGCCGGAAGGTGTCGGGCCGGGCCGCGAGGTAGTCGGCGATCCGGCCGGCGTCGGCGCGCAGGGCGACCGCGCTGCTGGCGGCGAGCACCACCACCGGTACGTCGGCCGGCGGCCGGGGGACCGCCGGTTCGGCGGCCTCGACGACCAGGTGGGCGTTGGTGCCGCCGATGCCGAAGCTGCTCACCGCCGCCACCCTCGGCCGCCCGTCCGGCCAGGGGCGCGCCGTCGCGGGTACGTAGAACGGCGCCGGGTCGGGGCCGAGCCGTGGATTGAGGCGCCGGAAGTCGAGGTTCGGCGGAATCAGTCCATGATGGATGGACAGGACGGCGCGGACCAGGCCGACGACGCCGGCCGCCGCACCGAGGTGGCCGATCTGGCTCTTCACCGAGGTGAGCGCGCACCGGCCCGACTCGGCGAGGTCGTACGCCTGGCGCAGCGCGGCCACCTCGACCGGGTCACCCAACTCGGTGCCGGTGCCGTGCGCCTCGACGTAGCCCAGGTCGGCGCTGGACCGACCGCTGCGGCGCAGCGCGGCGCGGATCACCTCACGCTGCCCGGGGATCGACGGGGCGGTGTAGCCGAGCTTGTCGGCGCCGTCGTTGTTGACCGCCGATCCGGTGACCACCGCGTAGACGGTGTCGCCGTCGCGCCGGGCCAGCCGCAGCGGCTTGAGGACCACCACGCCGACCCCGCTGGCGCCGACTGTGCCGGCGGCGTCGTCGCTGAACGGCCGGCAGTGCCCGTCCGGCGAGAAGATGTGCTGCGGCCGGTAGCGGTAGCCGCCGGTCAGCAGCGGGTCGACCAGCACCCCGCCGACCAGCATCACGTCGCTGTCGCCCTGGCGCAGCAGGCCGGCGGCGACGTGTATGGCCACCAGCGAACTCGAGCAGGCCGCCTGCACGGTGAAGGCCGGCCCGGTCAGGCCCAGGTGGTAGGCGACCTTCGTCGCGAGGAAGTCCTTGTCGTGGTGCAGCGCCAACTGGAACTCGTCCGGCAGCCGGGCCGGGTCGCCCTCGCGCAGCATGGCCTGGAAGTACGTGTTCTCGCCGCAGCTCGCGAGCAGGCCGACCCGCTGCCCGGCCGGGTCGGCGATGCCGGCGTGCGCCAGCGCCTCGACACAGCTCATCAGCAGGTGCCGCTGCTGCGGGTCCATCAGCCGCGCGTCGGACCGGCTGATGCCGAAGTGCCCGGGGTCGAAGGCGAGCGGCCCGGCGAGCTGGCTGCGGGCCCCGACGAGGCCGTCGGCGGCGTCGAAGTGCTCGATCCCACGCTCGCCGGCCGCCACCATCGCCCAGAAGGCGGCCAGGTCGGCCGCGCCGGGCAGCCGTACGGCCATCCCGACGACCGCGACCGGCTCGTCCGCCGCCGGCCCGTTCACGGCGGCGGCGGGTGCCGGCGCGGGCCCTCCCTCCAGGAACCGGGCCAGCCGACGGATGGTGACGTGCTCGAAGAGGTCGGGAATGGTCAGCGGCAACCCCTCGGCGACACACCGGAGGTGGAACCGCATCAGGCCGAGGCTGCCCGCGCCGCCGTCGAAGAAGCGCTGATCGGGACCGATGGACACCCCGATCACCTCCTCGAACAGCCCGGCCAGCCGCGCCTCCAGCGCCGACAGGACCGGCGCCGAGACCGGCCGCGCCCGCAACTCCTCGCCCGGCGCGGCCAGCGCCCGGCGGCGGTCCAGCTTGCCGCTGGCCGTACGCGGCAACTCGGGCAGGTACCGGAAGCGGTCGACGCGCACGTACGCGGGCAGCAGCCCGGCCAGGTGGTCGGCCAGTTCCTCCGCGCCAGGCGGGGCGGTCCGGCATTCCAGGCAGCCGACCAGGTGCTCGCCGTCGCGTACGACGACCGCGTTGACGACCGCCGGATGCCGCAGCAGCGCCGCCTCGACCTGCCCCAGCTCCAGCCGGTGGCCGCTCACCTTGACCTGCTGGTCGTCCCGGCCGAGATAGTGCAGCAGGCCGTCGCGGTCGAACCGGGCCTGGTCGCCACTGCGGAAGAAGTGGCCGAGGCCGGGCAGCTCGACGAACCGGGCCTCGTCGAGCGCCGGGTCGCCCAGGTAGCACGGCGCCACCAGCGGCCCACCGATCAGCAGCTGCCCGGGGCAGTCCGGCGGTACGACCTCGTCGGCCCCGTCGACGACCCGCAGCCACATGTTGGCGATCGGGCGCCCGATCGCCGGCCGGACCGGCCAGCCGGCCGGGTCACCGTCGAGGCACAGGCTGCTGACCACGTGTGTCTCGGTCGGCCCGTAGTGGTTGAACAGGCGGGCGCCGGGCAGCCCGGCGAACCAGCGCCGGATGCTGTCGGTGCACACCAGTTGCTCGCCGGCGGTGACCACCTCCCGCAGCCGCGCCGGGAACCGGCCGAGACGTACCCCGTGCTCGGCCAGGAGTTGCAACGCGACGTACGGCATGAAGATCCGCTCGATGCCGGCGCTGTCCAGGTGCTCCAGCAGCGCCGGCATGTCCTGCCGCCAGCCGCGTCGGGGCAGGTGCAGGGTGCCGCCGTCGCAGAGCGTGCCGAAGATCTCCTGGAAGGAGACGTCGAAGGAGAGCATCGAGAACTGGAGGGTGGCCGCCCGTCCGGCCAGGCCACCGGCCTCGACCTGCCACCGCAGCAGGTTGCACAGCATGGCGTCGCCGACCCGCACCCCCTTCGGCGTGCCGGTGGAGCCCGAGGTGAACAGCGTGTAGAGCGGCCGGCCGGCGTACGACGGCGCGGGTGGGGTGGCGGTGCGGGCCAGTACGACCGGCTGGCGGGCGTGGGCGCCCGCGTCGATGGCGTCGAGGGTGGCCTCGTCACCGGGCGACAGCAGCACGCACAGCGGGTCGACCTGGGCGAGGATCTGGCGCAGCAACGCCGGCGGATACGCCCGGTCGAGCGGCACGATGGTGAGGTTGAGCCGGGCCAGCGCCAGCAGCGCCACCACGTGCTCGACCGACGGCTCGAAGAACAGCGCGACGGCCGCGTCCCCGGCGGGCGCCGGATACCGCTGCGCGAGTTCGGCGGCGAGACCGCCGGCATACCCGTCGAGTTCGGCATAGCTGAGCCGGCGGTCACCGGCGACGAGCGCCGTGGCCGCCGCGTCGGCGCGTACCCGCCGGGCGAAGCCCTCGGCCACCGTCACGTACGCCAGCTCGGCGGACTCGCCCCGGCCGGGTTCCGGCAGCCCGCCCCGGTGCGCCCGTACCAGGTCGGCCAGGGTGGACGTGCCGCCGCCGGCCAGCGCGTCGAGGCCCTGCCGGAAGAGGTCGACGAGCGCTGTCACGTCGGCCCCGTCGAAGTGGTCGCCGGCGTACTCCCACAGGCAGTCGAACCCGGCATCGTGCTCGACCACCGACAGGGTGAGCGGGCACTTGGTGCCGGCCGGGGCCAGCCACACCGGCCGGGCCCCGCAGCCGGGCAGCGCCAGCGTGGAGAAGTCGGTGTTGTCGAGGACGAAGAGAAAGTCGAACAGCGGCGTGTCGGCGCCGAAGTCGTGGTCTTCGACGGCGTGCGCGAGCGCCACGTCCTGGGCGTCGAGCACCGGGCGCAGGGCGGCGGCCTGCCGCAGCAGTTGGGTGCGCAGTTCCTCGCGGGGCGCCAACGCCAGCGGCAGCAGCACGGTGTTGGCGAACATCCCGACGCTGGGCGCGAAGTCGCGCACCGGCCGGTTCGCGACCGGGCTGGCGACGCGTGGATGGGTCCGGCCGGTGACGCCGTACACGGCCCACGCGAAGCAGGCGAGCAGCAGATGGAAGCGGGTCAGCCCCAGCTCCGCGCCGACCCGGTCGAGCGCACTGCGGCGTACGGTGTCGACCGAGGTCTGGAGCAGGTGGTCGCCGGCCCCGTTCCGGAACGGTCGCAGCGGCGCGGCGACCTCGTCGATCCCGGCGTAGTGGTCCCGCAGCGCGGCCCGCCGCGCCAGATAGGCCGGCCGGGCGAACCAGTCGGCCTGCCAGACGGCGTAGTCGAGCGGCGTCGGCACGTCCGTCCCGGTGTCGACGCTCGTGCCGGTGTCGGCGTCCGTCGCAGCTTCGGCCGACGGTCCGGCCCCCGGCGATGGGTCGGCCAGCGCCGCGGCGTAGTCGGCCGACAGGGAGCCGAACAGCACGTCGAGCGACCAGCCGTCGACGGCGATGTGGTGCAGGTGCAGCAACAGCGTCCCGCCGTCGTCGCCGGGCAGCCAGTACGCCCGCAGCATCCGCGGCCGCGCCAGGTCGAACGGTACGGCGAACAGCGCCCGCGCCCGATCCTGCCAGCCGTCGTCCGGCTCCGGCCCGGGGTCGGCCCACGGGTCGTAGGGGGCGCCGACCTCCTGGAGCAGTCCCTCGGGCGCGGCCCGGAACCCGGTCCGCAGCGCCGGATGGCGGACCACCGCCCGCCGCAGCGCCTGCCGCAGCGCCGCGACGTCGACCCGGCCGCGCAGCTCGAACGCCAACCCGACGTGATAGGCCCCGGACCCCGGCGACCGCTGCTGCAGCAGCCACAGCCGCTGCTGCTCGGAGGTGGCCGGCGCCGACCGCGCACGGGCGGGGGCGGCCGGCACCGGATACGGCGAACCGGCCACGCCCCGGGCCGCGTCGATCGCGGCGGCCAGCTCCGCGAAGTCGCCGCCCAGGACCGTCGCCTGCGGCAGTTCCCCACCCCAGCGCCGCTGGACCTCGAAGCGCAGCCGCAGCGCCTTCAGCGAATCGCCGCCGCTGGAGATCCACCGGTCGCCCGGCCGCAGGTCCGGTACGCCCAGCACCTCGCCGGCCAGCGCCAGCACCTCGGCCTGCCACGCCGTCGCGGGCGTACCGTCGTCGTCGCCCCGCCACGGCGGATCGTCGCGGCCCAGCAGCGCGTCCTGGTCCACCTTGCCGTTCGCGTTCAGCGGCAGGGCGTCGACCAGATGGATCCGGTGCGGCCGCATGTACGCCGGCAGCGCCGCCGCCAGATGCCGATCCAGATCCACGAAGGACAGATCGGGACCGGCCACCAGATAGGCCAGCAGCTCGTTCACCCCGAGCGGCCCGCGCCGGGTGCACACGTACGCCTGGCGGACCGCCGGATGGGTGACGATCTGCCGTTCGACCTCGCCCGGCTCGACCCGGAAACCACGGACCTTGACCTGCCGGTCGACCCGGCCGACGTATTCGATCCGGCCGGCGGTGTCCTGCCGCACCAGGTCGCCGGTGCGGTAGTACCGTTCCACCGACTCGTCCAGCCACGGCAGCCGGACGAACCTGCCGGCCGTCTCCGCCGGCAGGTTGCGGTAGCCGGCCGCCAGCGCCTCGCCACCGAGATACAGTTCGGCGACCTCGCCCGGCCCGGCGACCCGGCCACCGTCGACCACCAGCAGCGCGTCGGTGCCCGGCAGCACCCCACCGATCGGCACCACCTCCCCGGCGAAGTCGCGCGGGATCGGATGGCACAGGGCGAACGTCGTCGCCTCCGTCGGGCCGTACACGTTGAACAGCCGGGTGCCGCTGGCCGCGTTGGCGTCGTACCAGCGGCGGATCAGCCGCGCGTTGAGCTGCTCGCCGCCGACCAGCACCTGACCGACCCCGGCGAAGCAGTCCGGCACCCGATCGACCACCGCGTTGAACAGCGCCACCGTGATGAACGCCGTGTCCACCCGCTCGGCCCGCAGCGCGGCGGCCAGCAGGTGCGGCGTCGCCACCGTCTCGTCGCCGAGGACCACGCAGCGGCCGCCGGTCAGCAGCGGCACCCAGACCTCGAAACTCAACGCGTCGAACGCCGGGTTCGACATGCAGGCGTACCGGGCCGCCGGCGGCAGCTCGATGTAGCCCGGCCGGGCCAGCCGCAGGATGCCGGCGTCGTGTACCTCGACGCCCTTCGGCCGACCGGTGGTGCCCGAGGTGTAGAAGAGGAACGCGACCGGTGCGGGCGCCACGTCCGGCGGCGGCTCCCCACCGGCGCGCAACAGCCCGTCGACCGGCAGCGGCCGTACGCCGTCGGGCAGGTCGCCGGCTCCGTCGGAACCGTGGACCAGGGCGGTGACCGCCGCGTCGAGCAGCATGTGGCGCTGCCGATCGGGCGGACTCTGCCGGTCCAGCGGCACCACCGTCGCGCCCAGCCGCAGGATGCCGAGCATCGCGCAGACGAGCTGCCAGGAACGGGGGAGCCGGACCGCGACCGCCTGCCCGGGGCGTACCCCGGCGGCCCGCAGCGACCGGGCGACGGCGGCACTCCCGGCGTCCAGGTCGGCGTACCGTAGCCGCCGGTCGCCGTCGGACACCGCGACCGCGTCCGGCGTACGGCGCGCCTGGGCGAGCACCGCGCGGGCGAGGCCGGGCTCCATCACGCCTCCCGTACGGCTTGCCGGGGCGGAATCCGGTCCAGTTCGTCGCGCAGCAGGCCGGCCACCCGGAGCACCTCCGCGCTCTCCAGGATGTCCCAGTGGTCGCAGTGCACCTGCTCCAGCCGGAAGTCGGCGCCGCGCCGCCGCCAGAAGCCGCGTACCTCGGCCAGGAAGTCCTCGCCGCGTCCGGCGGTCGCCTGCAGAAGCACCAGCCGGGCCGGCGACGGCAGCGTCGGATAGTCACGCATGGTGGTGCGGTTGTGGTTGTAGATCCGGTGGTACTGGTCGATCTGCCGGTCGTCGATCCCCGGATACATCCCGTTGAACTTGATCAGTTTGTCCCGGAACTCGGCCATGTCCACCGGCTCGATCGCGGCCCGATGGGCCGGGTCGTCCGTGCCGAGGGTGTCCAGCAGGACCACGCTCAGCCCGGGATGCCCGGCCAGCGCCAGCCGCCGGCCCATCTCGTACGCCACCAGCCCGCCGTACGACAGTCCGGTGAGGACGACCGGCCCGGACAGCAACGGCTCGACCTGGCGCAGATATGCCTCGGCCATCGCCTCGACCGTCGGCAGGAACTCCTCGCCCGGGTTCACCCCCGGCGACTGGATGCCGTACACGCCGACCGACTCGGGCAGGGCCTTGGCCAGCGACAGGTAGCAGAACGCGGTGCCGCCGGCCGGGTGCACGCAGATCACCCGGGCGCCGCCGTCGCCGGCCCGGAACTCGATCAGGTTGCTCGGCGGCCTACCCGACGTGCCCCGCCGCAGCCGGCCGCCCAGTGCCTCGATCGTCGGGTGCAGCATGATCTCGTGCACCGGCAGCGGCACGCCGAACTCCTCGCCGACGGCGTGTGCCAGCTTGATCGCCGAGATCGAGGTACCGCCGATGTCGAAGAACGAGTCGCTGATGCCGATGTCCGGCTGGAGCAGCAGCCGCTTCCAGATCTGGTAGAGCGTCAGCTCGATCTGGTCGCGCGGGCTGGCCAGGTTGACCTGCCACGGCATGTTCACCCGCGCGAGCCGCAGCAGTTCGGCCTGGTCGAATTTTCCGTTGGCGGTCTGCGGCAGGTGCGGCAGCTCCACGAACTGCGCCGGGATCATGTAGCCGGGCAGCCGTCGCGACAGCGCCGCCCGCCACTCGCTGTGCAGCAGCGGCGTCGCCTCGCCGCGGCCGACCCCGGCCACCAGCCGTGGCTCGCCGGCCGCGTCCCGGTCGACCAGCACCACCGCCTCGTGCACGTCGTGCCGGTCGAGCAGCGCCGCCTCGATCTCGCCCAGCTCGATCCGGAATCCCCGCAGCTTGACCTGGTTGTCCCGCCGGCCGAGGTATTCGATGTCACCGTCGGGCAGGAAACGGGCCAGGTCACCGGTGCGGTAGACGCGTTCGCCGGGCACGAACGGGTCGGCCACGAACCGGTCGGCGGTCAGCGCCGGCCGGCCCAGATAGCCGCGGGCGAGTCCGGCACCGCCGATGTAGATCTCGCCGGTCACCCCGACCGGCACCGGTTCCAGCCGCTCGTCCAGCAGGTAGACGCGGGTGTTGGCCAGCGGCCGGCCGATCGGGCACTGCCGTGCCAGCGGCCGTGGGTCGAGGTAGGCGGTGCTGTAGACGGCGGTCTCGGTCGGCCCGTACCCGTTGAGCACCCGCAGGCCGGGCAGGACCTCCTGGATCCGGTGCAGGCCCTGCTCCGGCAGCGGCTCCACGCCGACCAGGAGCTGCCGCAGCGCCAGCCCGGCCAGCCGGGCGGGGTCCTCGTCGAGCCACCGGACGAAGGCCGGCGGCAGGTATGCCTGCACCACCCGGTGCTCGCGCAGCCAGCCCATCAGCGCGGCCGGATCGGCCCGCACCTCCTCCGGTACGAGGTGCAGGGCGCCACCGGTGGTCAGCGGCAGGAAGATCTCCTGCACCGAGACGTCGAAGCCGATGCTCGACCACAGTGCCGCCGCCTCGCCGGGTACGGCGCCCAGCCGCGACACCCAGTGGTCGAGGAGATTGGCGATGCTGCCGTGGGCGACCGCGACCCCCTTCGGCCGACCGGTGGAACCGGACGTGTAGATCACGTACGCCAGGTCGGCGGCATGCGGGGCGACGCCGGGCGGCGCGTCCGACCGCCCCTCCGCCTCGACCGAGACGATGTCCTCGACCGTGATGCCCTCGGCCGCGATCCCGATCCCGGTCCCGGAACCGGCCCCGGCACCGTCGGCGAGCACCAGAACCGGTGCCGCGTCGTGGATCATGCCGGCCAGCCGGGCCGGCGGCAGGGTCGGGTCCAGCGGCAGATAGGCGGCGCCGGCCTTCAGGATGCCCAGGATCGCGACGACCAGTTCGACGCCGCGCCCCGCGTGCAGGCCGACGACCTGGTCGGCACGTACGCCCCGGGCGATCAGCGCCTGCGCCAGCCGGTTCGACCGCCGGTCCAGCGTGCCGTAGTCGAGCCGCCCGCCGGCACCGGCCGCGGCGAGCCGGTCCGGGTGCCGCCGCGCCCGCTCCCCGAACCGCTCGACCAGGCTGGACACGGTCACGGGCCGCCCGGTGCGGTTCCAGTCGACCACCTGCCGCCGGCGCTCGGCCGGCCCGAGCAGGCGCAGCGCACCCACCGGCACCGACGGGTCGGCGGCCACCTGCCCGAGCAGGCGTACGAAATGGTCGGCCATCCGGGCGACCGTCGCCGCGTCGAACAGGTCGGTGTTGTATTCGAAGGTGAGATGCAGCCCGTCGGCCTGTTCGGCCGCCTCGACCGACAGGTCGAACTTCGCCGCGCCGGTGCTGCTCGCCAGCGGCCGCAGCGCCAGATCCGGCAGGTCCACCTGCCCGCGCGGGATGTTCTGCAACACCAGCATCACCTGGAACAGCGGCGAGTAGCTGGTGTGCCGCTCCGGTTTCAGCGCGTCCACCAGCTGCTCGAACGGCAGGTCCGGATGGGCGTACGCGTCGAGCAGGTGCCGGCGTACGTCGGCCAGCAACGCCGCGAACGGCTGCCCCGGTTCCAGCCGGTTACGGATCACCACGGTGTTGATGAAGTGGCCGATCAGGCCCTCGACCGCACGGTGGTTGCGGTTGGCGAACGGGGTTCCGACGCAGACGTCGTCCTGGCCGCTGTAACGCCACAGCAGCACCGACAGGGTGGCCATCAGCGTCATGAACAGCGTCGCGTCGCCGGCCCGGCCGACCTCCCGCAGGCCGTGGAGCACGTCGGCACCGACCACGACGCCGTGACAGTCGCCGCGATACCGCTGCACCGCCGGCCGGGGCCGGTCGGTCGGCAGCGCCAGCAGGGCCGGCGCCCCGGCCAGGGTCCGGGTCCAGTAGCCGAGCTGGCGCTCCAGTTCGCCACCGGCCAGGTGCCGGCGCTGCCACAGCGCGTAGTCCGGGTACTGGATCGGCAGCTCCGCCAGCGGGCTCGCCGCGCCCCGCGCGTACGCCCCGTAGAGCGTGGTCACCTCGCCGATCAGGATGCCGATCGACCAGCCGTCGGCCACCGTGTGGTGCACGTTGAGCAGCCAGCGGTGCTCGTCGTCGGCGAGCCGGAGCAGGCTGCTGCGCAGCAGCGGCCCGGTGGCCAGGTCGAACGGTGCCCGCGCGTCGGCTTCGACGGCCTCGTCGGCCCGCCGTCGCCGTTCCGGGTCGGGCAGCCCGCCGAGGTCGGTGACCGGCAGGGCGACCGGGCCGGCCGGGCGTACGACCTGGCAGGGTTCGCCGTCGACGTCCGCGAAGACGGTGCGCAGCGCCTCGTGCCGGCGGACCACCTCGGTCAGCGCCCGGGCCAGCGCCGCCACGTCCAGCGCGCCGGTGATGTCGAAGGCCACCGGGTTGTTGTAGAACGGGTTGCCGGGCGAGAGTTGGTCGAGGAACCACAGTTGGCGCTGGGCGTACGCGAGCGGCAGCGGCGCGTCCGACACCGGCCGGCGCGGGATCGTCTCCGGATCGGAGCCGGTCAGGATCGCGATCAGCTGTTCCTTGTGGAGCTTTAGCTCGGCCAGCAGCTCCGGGGTGAGCACGTCACGCGGCGCCTGCAGGCGCAGCCGGTCGCCGTCGACCAACAACCCGACGGAGTGCCGGTTGAGCGTGTCGAGCAACTCGAAGGCGTTCATATCTCGACCGTGATGGTGTCGGTGGATCCGGCGTCGGCCGGGCGTTGCCCGGGAATGCCGGGGTCGGGGCGGGTGCCGCCGACCAGCGAATAGACCAGCCGGTGCGACGTGTCCAGGTCGAACAGCGCGGCCAGCTCGTCGGTCTCCAGCGAGCCGATCCCGCACAGGCCGAGACCGTGGTCGGCGGCGGCCATCGTCAGCAGTTGGGCCATCGCACCCGCCTCGATGTTGCAGAAGGCCACGCTCTGCTCCGGGTAGAGCGGGTCGATCGCGGCCCGCTGCGCCACCAGGAACAGCGCGAACGCGGCGGACTCGAAGACCGGCCGGTTGACGAAGTAGTCGTAGGCGTCCGGGCTCAGCTCGCGCTCACCACCGAGCGCGACCAGCCGGTGCGTCGCCGGATCGTGGTAGTACGCCCCGCCCGGCACCCCGGTGATCCGGCCCGGCTTGACGTAGAGATACGTCTGCACCGGGTAGGTGCCGCCGGCCGAGCCGTACTGGAACTTCGCCCGGCCGTCCACCTGCCGCTGCGCCAGCGCGGCCAGGAGCAGGCCCAGCGCGTGCGCCGGCACCGGGTCCGCGCCGAAGCGGCGCACCGAGCGGTAGTCGGTGTAGCGGCGGGCGAATGCCGGGTCGGCCGGCGCGGCCAGCGCCACCTGCCCGGTGGCCGGCGGGAAGACCCGTCGGCCCTCGCCACGCGCCTTGAACTCGGCGCGGGCGGCCGGGTCGTCGACCACCGCCCGCTGCGCCCGCGCGACGACGGCCCGCTGGGCGACGTGCTCGCGATACATGCCGAGCAGGTCGGCCAGGGTGGGCTGGCGCATCAGCCGGGCCAGCTTCGGCCGGAAGCCCAGCTCGCCGGAGAGCGCGTTGGCGATCCGTACGATGTCGATCGACGTGGCGCCGAGCAGCAGCAGGTTGGCGTCCGGCGCGACGACCGGCACGTCGAGGATCTCGGTGACGATCTTCACCAGGCGGTCCTCGGCCGGGTCGTCGAGCACCAGCGCCGCGACCACGGGCACCGCCGACGGCCGGGGGTCAGGCAGTTGGCCCCGGTCGACCTTGCCGTTGGCCGACAGCGGCAACGCGTCGAGGAACGTGAACGACGCCGGCACCATGTATGCCGGCACCCGCCGCTCCAGGTGCTCGACCAGGACGGCGGCGTCGAGGGCGACGCCGTCGGGCACCACGTACGCGGCCAGCCGCTTGTCGGCCTGCGCCGCGCCGATCAGCCGCAGCGCCGCGGCGCGTACGCCCGGATGGCTCTCCAGCGCCGACTCGATCTCGCCCAACTCGACCCGGTAGCCGTTGACCTTGACCTGGTCGTCCTCCCGGCCGAGGAACTCGATCGAGCCGTCCGGTCGCAGCCGTCCCAGGTCACCGGTGCGGTAGAGCCGCTCACCGGTGACCGGATGGACCACGAAACTGGCCGCGGTCGCCGCCTCGTCCCGCCAGTACCCCCGCGCCAGACCGATCCCACCGATGTAGAGGTGGCCGACGGCCCAGGTCGGCCGGGTACGCAGCGCCTCGTCGAGCACGTAGAACCGCTGGTTGGCCAGCGCCCGGCCGTACGGGATGCTGCGCCAGGCCGGGTCGACCTCGCCGATCGGGTGGTGGATCGACCAGATCGACGCCTCGGTGGCGCCGCCGAGACTGTGCACGTCGACGTCGGGCAGCAGCGCCCGCAGCCGCCCTGGCAGCGGGAGCGGAATCCAGTCACCGGACAGCATCACCAGCCGCAGCGACGGCGGCGGCGGGTGACCGCCCTCGGCGTGGTCGACCAGCATCCCGGCCAGGGCCGGCACCGAGTTCCAGACGCTGACCCGGTGCGTCCACGCCAGCTCCGACCAGTGCACCGGGTCGCGGGCCAGCTCGGGATCGAGCGTCACGACCGCCGCACCGGCGGCGAGCGTGCCGAAGATGTCGAAGACGGAGAGGTCGAAGCTGAGCGCGGAGACGGCCAGCACCCGGTCGGCCGGCCCGACACCGAAGCGCCCGTTGACGTCGAGCAGGGTGTTGACCGCGCCCCGGTGGTCGATCATCACGCCCTTCGGGGTGCCGGTGGAGCCGGACGTGTAGATCACGTACGCCAGGTCGGTGTCGGCCACCGCGACCGGCCGCGGCTCCGGGCCGCCGGCACCGACCGTGGCCGCGTCGACCACCAGCTGCCCGACACCGTCGGGTACGGCGACCGGGGCCGGACCCACCAGGGCCAGTTCCGCCCCGGCCCGCCCCAGCACCCGGGCCACCCGCTCCGCCGGCCAGTCCGGATCGACCGGCAGGTAGGCACCGCCGGCGTAGAGCACCGCCAGGGTGGCGACGACCTGCTCCCAGCCCCGGTCGAGCAGCACCGCGACGAGCTGCCCGGGACGTACGCCCCGGTCCTGCAGGCGGCCGGCGAGCCGCCGCGCCTCGGTGCGCAGCGTCGCGTAGTCCAGCCGCCGGTCCGGGGCCAGCACGGCGGGCGCGGCCGGGGTCGCCAGCGCCTGCCGGTCGAACAGCTCGTGCATCAGCGGACCCGGTGCCGGCAGCGCGGCCGGTGCCGGCGGCGCCACCGGGCCGTCCACCGTGGTGTGCCAGGCGGCGGCGTCCGTGAGCCGGTCGAGCAGCGTCCGGTAGGCGGCGAACATCTCGGCGACCAGCCCGGCGGGGAACAGCTCGTCGATGCTGTCCCAGTTGAAGTGCAGCCGCCCGCCGGCCTCCAGGACCGTGTGGTCGATCCAGACCTGCGGCGTCTGGGTGATGCCGTGGACGACCTCACCGTTCAGCGCCGCCGGCAGACCGCTGTCACCGGACTCGGGCGCCAGCTCGCTCAGCGTGCTGTTGAAGACGACCGGCAGCGCGGCGTGCCGCGTCCCCCGGGCCCGCGCGAGTTCCCGGTTGACCCGTACGCCGCTGACCGCGGCATGGTCGATGTCCTGCCACAACTGCTCCTGCACCGCGCGGGCCCGGGTCACGAAGTCGACCCCGGCCGGCACGTCGACCTCCACCAGCACCAGCGAGGTGAAGTCGCCGATCACCGCGTTGATGCCCGGATGCAGCGGCAGCCGGTTGAACAGCGGCAGGCTCAGCGTGAACCGGGACTGCCGGCTCCACCTGGCCAGCACCTGCGCGAACGCGGTCAGCAGCAGCACCGACGGGGTCACCCCGTAGCGGCCGGCCGCCGCCTTGAGCCGACCCCACTGCTCGGCCGGCAGCACCTCGTCGTACCGGGTGAAACGCGGCCGCTCGACGCTCTCCGGCTGGCGTTCCAGCGGCAGCCCGGGCGCCGGCGCCAGCGTGCCGACCCGCTCCCGCCAGTAGGCGAGCGCCCGGTCGTAACGCGGCGTCCGGCGCAGCGCCCGCTCGGCCAGCACGTAGTCGCGGAAGCTCACCGTGAGCGGCGGCAGGTCGGCGTCCGGGTCGGCGTAGAGCAACCCCAGCTCGTGCTCCAGGATCTGCCCGCTGGCCGCGTCGACGATCAGCGCGTCGATGCTGACATGCAGCCGCGCCTCCCCGTCGAGCAGCGTCAGCGCGAACTCGAACAGCGGCCACCGGCCGGCGTCGAGCAACTGGTGCGACATCCGCTCCCGGATCTCGGCCAGCCGCCGCCCGACGGTCTCCGGATCGAGCCCGCGCAGGTCGTGCCGGGCCATCGGGTACGACGGCACGGTCGCCAGGACCCGCTGGGTGCCGTCGTGGAAGACCGCCCGCAGCATGTCGTGCCGGGCGATCAGCCGGTCCAGCGCACGCCTGAAGCGCTCCTCGTCGAACTCGCGCAGCCGCAACTCGCTGTAGCCGTGCGCGCCGACCCCACCGAGCTCGATCGTCGACTCGCGGCCGACCCAGTACGCCTCCTGGATGTCGGTGAGCGGAAACGGTTCGTGCCGGCCGGCCGGGTCGGGGGTGAGCGCCGGCAGGTCGACGACGGCGGGCGGGTCGTGCCGCGCCAGTTCGGCCACGAGGTCGGCCAGGACCGGCTTCTGGAAAAGAGTGCGCAGCGACAGTCCCGCCGCCATCCGCTGGTTCACGGCGTGGACGAGCCGGGTCGCCAGGAGCGAGTGCCCGCCCAGCGCGAAGAAATTGTCGTACGCCCCGACCCGGTCGCGGCGCAGCACCTCGGCCCAGATTTCGGCCATCCGGGCTTCCCGGTCGTCGCGCGGCGCGACGTAGGCGGTCGCGTCGTCCGCCTGCTCCGGGGCGCGCAGCGCCCGCCGGTCGAGCTTGCCGTTCGCGGTCAGCGGCAACCGGTCCAGCACCACCCACCGGGTCGGCACCAGATGCCCGGGCAACCGCCGGCGCAGGTGGTCGCGGGCCACCTCGGCGGTGACCTCGCCGGCCAGGTAGCCGACCAGGTGCGGGTCACCGGGCGAGTCCTCGCGCAGCAGCACCGCCGCCTCGCGTACGCCCGGCACGTCCCGCAGCGCGCTTTCGATCTCGCCCGGCTCGACCCGGAACCCACGTACCTTCACCTGGTCGTCGGCCCGCCCGGCGAACTCGATGGTGCCGTCGGCGCGCCGGCGGACCAGGTCACCGCTGCGGTACATCCGCTCGCCCGGCCCGGCGAACGGGTCGGGATGGAACCGGGTCGCCGTCAGGCCGGACCGGTTGAGGTAGCCGCGCGCCAGGCCGGTGCCGCCGATGTACAGCTCGCCGAGCACGCCGTCCGGCACCGGTTCGAGCCGCCCGTCGAGCACGTAGAGCCGGGCGCCCGCGATCGGGCGGCCGATCGGCGGCAGCGCCGGCCAGCTCGCCGCGTCGACGGTGGCCAGCGCGAACTGGCTGACCACGTGGGTCTCGGTGGGCCCGTACTGGTTGTAGAGGTAATCGCCACCGAGCCCGACCAGCAGGGCCCGGACGTCGTCGTTGACCCGCAACGCCTCACCGGCGGTCACGATCTCGCAGCCCGGCGCGAGCGGGGCGACCGCTCCGGTGAGGCCGGCCATCTGGTGCAGCACCGCCGCCGGCAGGAATGCCCGCCGGACGCCCCGCTCGGCGATGAACCGGCGCAACCCGCCGAGGTCGCGACCGCGCTCCTCGTCCATCAGCACCAGCTCGCCGCCGTGGCACAGGGTGCTCCAGATCTCCTGGAACGACACGTCGAAGCTGATCGAGGCGAACTGCAGCACCCGCTCCGGTGCCGGGCTGCCCGGTGCCGCGAAACGCAACTGCCAGTCGACCAGGTTGTCGAGGCACCGCCAGGTCTGCGCCACCCCCTTCGGCTGACCGGTGGAGCCGGACGTGTAGATCACGTAGGCGAGGTGGTCGGGTCCGGCCGCCGGCTCCGGGGCGCCGGTCGGGTGCCCGGCCCAGCGCGACCGGTCGGCGTGGAGGTCGATTGCGGGCGGCGCGCCGGGGAGGTCGGCGACGGCAGCGGTGTCGCCGGCGGTCAGCAGCAGGACCGGGGCGCTGTCGCGCAGCATGTACGCCAGCCGGTCGGCCGGGTAACCCGGGTCCAGCGGCACGTACGCGCCACCGGCCCGGAGGATCGCGACCATTGCCACGACCAGGTCCGGTGAGCGGCGCAGGCAGACCGCGACCAGCGAGTCCGGACCGACTCCCCGCTCCCGCAGGTGGTGGGCGAGCTGGTTGGCGCGGCGGTCCAGTTCGGCGTAGCGCAGCGATCCGCCCTCGAACGAGACCGCCACGGCGTCGGGGGCGGTGCCGACCCGGCTGTCGAACCGGGCCCGGATGTCCCGCTCGACCGGCGCCGTACGGGCCTGGCGCAGCACCCGCGCCCGGTCCCGCTCGTCGAGCAGGGTCAGTTCGGCCACCGGGCGTTCGGGGTGGTCGGCCATCTGGGTCAGGACCCGGTGCAGGTAGCGGGTGTATCGGTGGGCGGTGTCGGTGTCGAACAGTGCGGTGGCGTATTCGAGGCTGCCGGTGATCCGGCCGCCCTGCTCGGCCAGGGCGAGGACCAGGTCGAACTTGGCGCTCGTGTACGGGAACGGCAGCGCGGTGACCTCGATGCCGGGCAGCGCCAGCTCGCCGTCCTCGTTGTTCTGCCAGGCGAACATCACCTGGAACAGCGGCGCGTGGGCGAGGCTGCGGGTGGGGTTGACGAGTTCGACGACCTGTTCGAAGGGGAGGTCCTGGTGTTCGAGGGTGGTGAGGGAGAGGTCGCGTACGCGGTCGAGGAGTTGGGTGGTGGTGGGGTTGCCGGTGAGGTCGACGCGTAGGGCGAGGGTGTTGACGAAGAAGCCGATGAGGTCTTCGAGTTCGGCGCGGCGTCGGTTGGCGGTGGGGGTGCCGATGACCAGGTCGGTCTGGCCGGAGAGCCGGGACAGCACGATCGCCCAGCCGGTCAGCAGGGTCATGAACAGCGACCCGCCGTGCCGGGCACCGAGCGCCTTGAGGGCCGCCGTCAGGTCGGCGTCGAGGTCCAGCGCCAACTGGGCGCCGACGTGGTCCTGTTCGGCCGGCCGGGGGCGGTCGGTGGGGAGTTCGAGCAGGGCCGGCGCGTCGGCGAGGGCCTGTCGCCAGTAGGTCTCCTGCCGGGTGAGTACGCCGTCGGCGAGCCACTGCCGCTGCCAGGCGGCGTAGTCGGCGTACTGGATCGGCAGCGGCGGCAGCGGATCGGTGTCACCTCCGTGGAACGCGGTGTAGAGAACGCCGAGTTCCCGGGTGAGTACCCCCATCGACCAGCCGTCGGAGACGATGTGGTGCATCGTCAGCAGCAGCACGTGCCGGTCGGGGGCGAGTACGACCAGCCGGCCCCGGATCAGCGGCCCGGCCGCCAGGTCGAACGGTGTGGCAGCCTCGGCGGCCTGGAGTTCGGCCAGCCTGGCGACCGCTCCGGGGTGGCCGGTGAGGTCGTCGACGCCCAGCGCGAAGCCGGTGCCGGGCGGGTCGATGTGCTGGTGGGCGTCGGCGTCGTCGGCCACGATCCGGGTGTGTAGCACCTCGTGCCGGGCGACGAGCGCGTCGAGGGCCGCGGTGAGCGCCGACCGGTCGAGCCAGCCGTCGAGCCGCAACGCCATCGGCATGTGGTAGGCCGGACCGACCCCGCCGAGGCGTTCGAGGAACCACAACCGCTGCTGCGCGAACGACAGCGCCAACGCACCGCCACGGTCGACCGGACGGACCGGCGGCAGCACGTCGCGGCCGTCCGGCGTCATCCGCTCCACGAAGGCGGCCAGCAGCGGGGCCGCGAACAGCGCCGCCGGGGAAACCTCCCGCCCCAACGCCTGCCGGATCTTCGACACCAGCCGCATGGCGAGCAGCGAGTGGCCGCCCAGCGCGAAGAAGTCGTCGTACCGGCCGACCCGCTCGATGCCCAGCACGTCGGCCCAGACCGCGGCGACCACCGTCTCCAGCAGGCCGACCGGCTCGACGTACCCACGCTGGCCGAACGCCTCCCCGTCCGGCGCCGGCAGCGCCGCCCGGTCGACCTTGCCGTTCGGCGTCAGCGGCCACGCCGCCAGCCGGACGAACGCCGCCGGCACCATGTAGTCCGGCAACTCGGCCGCCAGCCGGTCGCGCAGCACCCTGGCGCTCGGCGGCTGCCCGCCGCCACTCAGGTGGTAGGCGATGAGCCGCTGGTGGCCGCTGCTGTCCGGGCGGGCGACGACGACCGCCTCCCGTACGCCCGGACAGCCGGCCAACCGCGCCTCGATCTCGCCGAGCTCGACCCGGAAGCCACGGACCTTCACCTGGAAGTCGTCGCGGCCGAGGAACTCCAACTGCCCGTCCGGCAGCCGGCGGCCCAGGTCACCGGTGCGGTAGAGCCGGTCACCGGGCACGAACGGGCTGACACCGAAGCGCTGCGCGGTCAGCTCGGGCCGGTTCAGGTAGCCCCGCGCCACCCCCGCGCCACCGATGTGGATCTCGCCGACCACCCCGGCCGGCACCGGCTCGCCGGCCGCGTCCAGGAGATAGACCCGTACGTTCGGCAGCGGCCGGCCGATCGGCAGGCAGGCCAGCGCGGCGACGTCGGCCACGTCGGCCGGAAGCGGGTAGCAGGTGCTGTCGACGGCCGCCTCGGTCACCCCGTACGCGTTGACGATCCGCACCCGCGGCCCGCACAACGCCCGCAGCTGTACGGCGTTCGCCGCCGTCCACGCGTCGGAGCCGCAGACCACCGTCTCCAGGCCGGCGAGGCTGCCGCCGACACTGTCCAGATAGCCCATCAGCGGGTTGAGCACCGCCGGCACGAAGTCGGCGAAGTCCACGTCGTGCCGACGCAGCAGGGCGTACAGGCCGGGGCTGTCCAGCAGCAGCGGGCGCGGGCAGAGCACCAGCCGACCACCGAAGCCCAGGGCACGCACCACGTCGGCGGTGAACACGTCGAAGGAGAAGCTGGCCATCTGCAGGTGCACCAGGCCGGGACGCAGGTCGAAGAGCCGTTCCCAGGCGGCGGCGACGGCCACCAGCTGACCGTGCTCCACCATGACCCCGTTGGCGGCGCCGGACGTGCCCGAGGTGTAGATGACGTACGCCAGGTGGTGCGCCGCCAGGCCGTCGACGACCGGGACGGTCACCGGCAGGTCCGCCCAGCCGGCCGCGTCGGCGTCGAGGTCGACGACCGGAACGTCCACACCGGACAGCGCGGCGCCCAGCCGGTCCCGGGCCGCACCGTGGGTCAACGCCACGACCGGCGTGGCGTCCCGCAGCATGTGGGTCAGCCTCTCGACCGGGTATGCCGGGTCCAGCGGAAGGTAGGCGCCGCCCGCCTTGAGCACCGCCAGCAGTGCGACCACCGTGTCGAGCGAGCGTTCGAGACAGATCGCCACCAGCCGGTCCGGCCCGACCCCGCGGTCACGCAGGTGGTGTGCCAACCGGTTGGCGCGCGCGTCGAGTTCGCCGTACGTCAGCTCGTGGTCGTCGAGGACCAGGGCGACCGCGTCCGGGTTCCGCGCCGCCCGCGCCTCGAAGAGATGGTGCAGGAGCCGCTGCGGCGGATACGGCACCGCCGTCTCGTTGCCGTCGGCGAGCAGCCGGTTCCGCTCGGCGGGCGGCAGCACGTCGAGCCGGTCCACCGCCGCGTCGGGCGCCCTTTCCAGCGTTTCGACCAGGGTCTCCAGCGCCCGTTCGACCATGGCGCAGACCCGGTCGGCGGCGACCTCGGCGGTGGCGGCGACCGTCAGGATGAAGTCGTCACCGAGGTCGTCGACGTCGAGCGCCAGCGGGTAGTTGCCGCGCTCCTCGGCGGCCAGGTAGGTGAAGATGTCGGCGCCGGCCGCCGGCGTGGTGTCCGGTTTCGCCAGCACCTCCGCGTGCCGGTAGTTGAGCAGGGCGGTGAACAGCGGAGCCGGCGGCGCGACCCCGCTGCACGACTGCGCGAGCGCCAGCGGCGCGTGCTCGTGCCGGATCAGCTCGGTCAGTGCCCCGTGGGTACGCAGCACGCAGTCCGCGGCGCCGGTGTCGGCGAGCGTCACCCGCAGCGGAAGCGTGTTGATGAACGGGCCGAGCACCCGGTCGCTGCCGGCGCCGCCCTGCATCCGGCCGAACAGCACGGTGCCGAACACCACGTCCCGCCGGCCGCTGGCCCGGGCCAGCACCTGCCCCCAGGCGACGTGGAAGAGGCTGGTCACGCTGACCTGCAGGGCCTGTGCCCGGGCCCGCAACCGCACCGCCAACTCCGCGTCGACGCGTACCCGGGCGTCGCGCATGGTGCGGCCGTCGCCGTGGATGTCCAGCAGGCCGAACGGCGCGGTAGGCGCGTCGACGGTGCCGAGCATCCCGCGGAAGAAGCTCTCCTGCTCGATCCGGTCCACCCCGCGCCGGATCCGGGCCACGAAGTCGCGGAACGGCAGCGGCGCCGGCAACCGGTCGCCCAGCCCGGCCAGGTGCGCCCGGATCTCGGCGTTGAGCTGCTTGAGCGAGGTGTTGTCGTCGATGATGTGGTGGATCAGTTCGAGCGCCAGCCACCTGCCGTCGCGCGGATCGCGGGCGACCAGCAGCCGCACCAGCGGCGCCTCGTGCAGCGACAGCCGGCCGTACCGCCGGTCGAAGTGCTCGCGCAGCTCCCGGCCCGGGTCGTCGCCCGCCGGGTCGAGTTCGATCTCCTCCACCGGCAGGGTCACCCGGCGCCACACCACCTGCACCGGCTCGTTGATCCCCTGCCACACCACCGCCGTACGCAGGATGTCGTGCCGGGCGACCACGGCCTCCAGCGCGGCCCGGTAACGGTCCAGCCGCTCCCGGTCGGCGAAGGCGATGAGGCTGGTGACCAGGTACGGGTCGCCGTCGCGGGCCATCAGGTGGTGGAACAGGATCCCTTCCTGCATCGGGGCCAGCGGGTACACGTCCTGCACGTTCGGCGCCCCGCCGGGCACCGTGGCCACGATCGTGTCGATCTCCGACTGGGTCAGGTCGACCAGCGGCAGCAGGTCCGGCGTGATCCGGGCACAGCCGTCCGGGATCAGGTTGGGCGGCACCTCGACCTGGCCCGGCCCGGCCCCGACGGCGGCGGCCAGGTCGATCAGGACCGGCGCCCCGAAGAGCACCCGTACGTCGGCGTCCATGCCCTGCCGGCGCATCCGCTCCAGCACCCGCAGCGCCAGCAGCGAGTGCCCGCCCAGCGCGAAGAAGTTGTCGTGCCGGCCGACCCGTTCGATGCCCAGCACCTCGGCCCAGATCCCGGCCAGCGCGATCTCCGTCGGGCCGACCGGCTCGGCGTAGTCGCGGGAGGCGAACGCCAGCCCGTCGGGTGCGGGCAGCGCCTTGCGGTCGAGCTTGCCGTTGGCGGTCAGCGGCCACTCGGCGATCCGCACGTACGCGGCCGGGACCATGTGTTCCGGCAGGACCCCGGACAGCCGGGTACGCAGCGCGTCGGCGGTCAGCTTGCGTACCGAGGCGGTGTAGTAGCCGACCAGCCGCGTCTCGCCCGTCGCGTCCGTCGTGGCCAGCACCACCGCCTCGCGTACGCCCGGAGTGGCGGCGAGCTGTGACTCGATCTCGCCCAGTTCGATCCGGAAGCCACGGATCTTCACCTGGAAGTCGTTGCGGCCGATGTATTCCAGGCTGCCGTCGGCCCGGTGCCGGACCAGGTCACCGGTCTTGTAGAGCCGGTCGCCGGCCTCGAACGGGCTGTCGAAAAAGCGTTCCGCGGTCAGCTCGGGGCGGTTGAGGTAGCCGCGCGCGACCCCCGCCCCGCCGACGTGCAGTTCGCCGACGACGCCGTGCGGCACCGGTTCGAGCCGCTCGTCGAGCACGTAGAGCCGCAGGTCGCCGATTGGTCCGCCGATCGGGCTGACTCCCGGCCGGTCGGCGTCGGCCGCCGTCAGCGGCCGGTACGTCACGTGCACCGTGGTCTCGGTGATGCCGTACATGTTGACCAGTTCGGCGCGCCCGTTGCGGGGGTCGGCGTACCACGGCCGCAGCATCGCCGGGTCCAGCGCCTCGCCGCCGAAGACCACCGTACGCAGCGCGTGCGACCGGCCCGTCTCGGCCTGTGCCGCGATCAGGCTGCGGAACGCGCTCGGGGTCTGGTTGAGGACGGTGACGCCCTCGTCGCAGAGCAGCCGGTAGAAGTCGGCGGGCGAGCGGCTGGTCAGCCGGGGGACGACCACCAGCCGGCCGCCGTGCAGCAGCGCACCCCAGATCTCCCAGACGGAGAAGTCGAACGCGAAGGAGTGGAAGAGGCTCCACACGTCGGACGGGCCGAAGCCGAACCAGTGCGCGGTGGCCGAGAACAGCCGTACGACGTTGGCGTGCTCGACCATGACGCCCTTGGGCCGGCCGGTCGAGCCGGAGGTGTAGATGACGTACGCGAGGTTGCCCGGAGTGAGGTCGACGGCCGGGTCGGTGCACGGACGGTCCGCCCAGGCGGCGGGCTCGTCGAGGTCGATCACCGGCGCGGACGTCACGCCGTCGAGCACGGTCCGGGTCGCCGCGTGGGCGAGGACGACCGCCGGCGCGCTGTCGCCCAGCACGTACGCCAGCCGGTCGGCGGGATAGCCGGGGTCGAGTGGCACGTACGCGCCGCCGGCCTTGAGGATGGCCAGCAGGCCGACGATCATCTCGGTCGAGCGTTCCACGCAGATCGCCACCGGCTGGTCCGGACCGACGCCGTGGGCGCGCAGGTGGTGGGCGAGCTGGTTGGCGCGGCTGTTCAGCTCGCCGTAGCGCAGCGATCCGCCCTCGAACGAGACCGCCACCGCGTCGGGGGTGGCGTCGGCCTGCTCCTCGAACAGCCCGTGGACCGTCCGGCCGGCCGGATAGGCGGTCGCGTCGGCGTACGCGGCGAGCAGTTGGTGGCGCTCGTCCGGGTCGAGCAGGGCCAGTTCGGCCACCGGGCGTTCGGGGTGGTCGGCCATCTGGGTCAGGACCCGGTGCAGGTAGCGGGTGTATCGGTGGGCGGTGTCGGTGTCGAACAGTGCGGTGGCGTATTCGAGGCTGCCGGTGATCCGGCCGTCCTCTTCGGCCAGCGACAGCGTGAGGTCGAACTTGGCGCCGGCCCAGGGGGAGTGCAGGGTGGTGACCTCGATGCCGGCCAGGTCGAGGTCGTCCTCCTCGTTGTTCTGCCAGGCGAACATCACCTGGAACAGCGGTGTGTAGGCGAGGCTGCGGGTGGGGTTGACGAGTTCGACGACCTGTTCGAAGGGGAGGTCCTGGTGTTCGAGGGTGGTGAGGGAGAGGTCGCGTACGCGGTCGAGGAGTTGGGTGGTGGTGGGGTTGCCGGTGAGGTCGACGCGTAGGGCGAGGGTGTTGACGAAGAAGCCGATGAGGTCTTCGAGTTCGGCGCGGCGTCGGTTGGCGGTGGGGGTGCCGATGACCAGGTCGGTCTGGCCGGAGAGCCGGGACAGCACGATCGCCCAGCCGGTCAGCAGGGTCATGAACAGGGTGCCGCCGTGGCGGGCGCCGAGTTCGTCGAGCCGGTTGGTGAGTCCGGCGTCGAGTTCGACGGTGACCTGCGCCCCGGCGTGGTCCTGTTCGGCCGGCCGGGGGCGGTCGGTGGGGAGTTCGAGCAGGGCCGGCGCGTCGGCGAGGGCCTGTCGCCAGTAGGTCTCCTGCCGGGCGAGTACGCCGTCGGCGAGCCACTGTCGCTGCCAGGCGGCGTAGTCGGCGTACTGGATCGGCAGCGGCGGCAGCGGATCGGGCTCGTTGTCGTGGAAGGCGGCGTAGAGGGTGCCGAGTTCGTTGGTGAGCACGCCCTGCGACCAGCCGTCGGAGACGATGTGGTGCATCGTCAGCAGCAGCACGTGCCGGTCGGGGGCGAGCACGACCAGCCGGCCCCGGATCAGCGGCCCGGCCGCCAGGTCGAACGGGGCGTTGGTCTCGGCTTCCTGCAACTCGGCCAGGCGGGCCGACGCGTCAGGCAGGCCGGTGAGGTCGTCGACGTGCAGGGTGAAGCCGGTGTCGGGCGGGTCGATGTGCTGGTGGGCGTCGGCGCCGTCGGCCACGATCCGGGTGCGGAGCACCTCGTGCCGGGCGACGAGCGCGTCGAGGGCCGCGGTGAGCGCCGACCGGTCGAGCCAGCCGTCGAGCCGCAACGCCATCGGCATGTGGTAGGCCGGACCGACCCCGCCGAGGCGTTCGAGGAACCACAACCGCTGCTGCGCGAACGACAACCGCAGGGGACCGGAGCGGTCCGGCAGGGGCTCGATCTCGGTGGGGGGACGTGTCGTCCGGACCTGATCGGGAGCCGAATCACGGAACCGCTGATCGTCCGGCAACATGTGCCCCCTCGAGTTCTTGCTGGCATGCCACTACATCATGACGTTCGTAAAGGTGAATTAACATTAGTTCAACGGTCAGGCTAAGGCCAGGGTGAATGCTCTGATTCACCTCGTCGGTCGGGTTCCTGCCAAAACCTTGCCGGGCCCGTATTCCTGGGCGACTAATTTCTCCATCTACGAATAGCGAGATTAGTCAGAAAATCCCACTGAAATGGCACAGATACGCTCTGAAGCTGCCATGGGGTCAAACCGTGACCCGTCCCAGGATCTCGGCCAGCCCATCCACCAGCCGCCCCTGCTCCGCCCGGCCCGCGGCGAGATCGGCCCGGTTCGCCGCCGCCAGGACGCGGGCCCGCACCAGGGCATCCGGATACGTCTCCAGGTATGCCCGCTCGTCAGCCAATGCGAGCGCCGCCCCAATGGCATTCGCGTTTGCGATGGCATTGGCATTGGCGCACGCCTCGGCGTTGGCGCCGGTACTCAGATCTGCGTAGAACTGGGCGTACTCAACCGTCTCGTCGGCGCTGTAGCCGTTCGCGGTCGCGTACGCGCGCGCGTTGGCGTAGGCCACCGCGTGCGCGTCGGCGTACGGATAAGCGGCCCGGTACAACTCGCCCAGGACCGGACACAGCGCCTCGCTCCACTCCGCCGCCCCGACCCGCTCCCCGGCCGCCGCCCGCCGGCACAGCCCGGCGACAATCTGTTGTGGACCGTCGACATCGTCCGGTCCCGGTGCGAGCAGGAGCGCGTGCCACTCGTACACCACCCGGAACGGCATCCGGTCGCCGAGCCGGTCGAGTTCGCCACGAACCCGTCGGCCCCGGTCCGCCGCACCGGCGGAATCCTGACCGGCCTCCAACGCCGCGACCAGCGCGGCCAGCCAACGCGGCGGACCATCCACCCGGCTCACCCCTCCCACCCCGCCGGCCGCGGCCGGTCCATCGTGGCCAGCAGGTCGTCGACATCCGCGTCGGTCAACGTGTCGAGGTAGTCCGCACCACCCGTCGCGACGCCGCCGCCCGCCGGCCCCGACCCGGGCGGCGCCCCGGCCGCCGCGACCGCCGTGGCCAGCCCGGCCACGGTCGGGTCGTCGAAAAGCGTACGCACCGGCAGGTCGACCCCGTGCGCCGTCCAGATCCGCGCCATCAACTGGGTGGCCTTGACCGAATGTCCACCGAGGACGAAAAAGTTGTCCAGCACACCGGGCGGGTCGGGCAGGCCCAGCAGGTCGGCGACAAGCGCCGCCAGCTCCCGCTCCAGCGGAGTCCGCGGCGCGACCGCCGGCCCACCCGCCCCGGAACCCCAGTCCGGCTCCGGCAGCGCACGCGGGTCAAGCTTGCCCCGGGACGTACGCGGCACCTCGGGCAGCGCCACGAACGCCGCCGGCACCATGTACTCGGGTAGGAGGCGGCGGACGTACTCACGCAGCCCGGCCGGCGGCTCGGTCGCCCCGGTGACCACGTACCCGACCAGCCGTGCCCCGTCCGGGCCGGTCGACGTCGTCACGACCGCGTCGACCACCTCCGGATGGCCGCGCAGCACCGCCTCCACCTCCGCCGTCTCGACCCGGAACCCGCGTACCTTCACCTGCCGGTCGACCCGGCCGAGCGGTTCGATCCGGCCGTTGGGCAGCCAGCGGCCCAGGTCGCCGCTGCGGTAGAGCCGGCCACCGGCGGTGAACGGATCGGGCACGAACCGGTCGGCGGTCAGCCCGGGCGCGCCGGCGTAGCCCTGGCCGAGCCCGGCACCCCCGATGTAGATCTCGCCGACCACCCCCGGCGGCACCGGCCGCATCCACCGGTCCAGCAGGAAGACCCGGCTGCCGGCGATGGCCGGGCCGATGTCCAGCGGGCCCGGACCGGCGACGACCTCGGCGCCGGTCGAATACACCGTCGTCTCGGTCGGGCCGTAGCAGTTCCACAGCCGCACGTCCGGGCCGATCAGGGCGTCGGCGAGCGACTTCGGCAACGCCTCCCCGCCGCTGAGCCGCAGCCGGACCCCGGCCGGCACCCCACCGGCCGCCACCAGCATCCGCCAGGTCGTCGGCGTCGCCTGGAGCATCGTGGCGTCCGCCGAGGTCAGCAGCCGCCGCAGCCGGTTGCCGTCGATCACGTCGTCGGCACCGGCGACCACGACCGGCGCCCCGCACAACAGCGGCAGGAGCAGGTCGAGCAGGGCGATGTCGAACGCGAACGTGCTCACCGAGACGACCCGGTCGGCCGGCCCGAGCGGCACCATCTCCCGGAACGCGTGCAACAGGTGCGCGACCGCGCCCTGGGTGACCGTGACCGCCTTCGGCCGGCCGGTGGAGCCCGACGTGAACAGCACGTACGCCGCCGCCTCCGGCGGCAGCCCGCACGGCGGCGGCACCACCGGCTCCGGCCCGGTCAGCGCCGGCCCGGCCAGGTCGAGCAGCGTCACCGCCGCCTCCAGCTCGGCCAGCAGCGGCCCGGGAATCGCCGTACGGTCGGTGACGACGACCCGCACCCCGGCATCGGCGAGCATCCCGCGCAGTCGCCCCGGCGGATGGGTCGGGTCGAGCGGCAGGTACGCCGCCCCGATCCGCCACACACCGAGCAGCGCCGGCAGCGGCCGCGCCCCCCGGGGCAGCACGATCCCGACGGTGTCCTGGGCCCGTACGCCGTGCCCGACCAGTCCGGCCGCGATCCGGCTGGTCAGCTCTCGCAGCCGCGTGCCGGTGAGGGTCACGTCGTCGCCCCGGATCACGACCCGGTCGCCGGTGTCGACCGCGGCCACCAGTGCCGCCGCGGTCGCGCCCGGCGCCGGTACCGACGCCGACTCCGGCGCCGACCACACCCGGGTCACCAGATCCCGCGTCGCCGGTGCCAGGATGTCCACCTCGGACACCCGCATCTCCGGGTTCGTCGCCAGCGCGGCCAGGACCGCGCGCAGGGCGTCGGCGAACCGGTCCGCGCTCTGAGTGCTGAACAGGTCGGTGAGGTAGCGCAGCCGTACGGTCAACTCGTCCGGGCCGGCGACCGCCGCCAGTTCCAGCTCGAACTTGCCGGCGCCGTTGTGCACCAGCTCCGGGCGCCAGCGCAGGCCGCCCCGGGCCAGCGGCGGCGACGCGTCCTCGACCGTACACATCACCTGGAGCAACGGCGCCCGGGCCGGGTGCCGTCGCGGCCGGCACAGCTCGACCACCCGCGCGAACGGCAGATCCTGGTGGGCCTGGGCCCGCGCCGACGCGGTGTGCAGCCGGTCGAGAAGCCGCCCGAGCGTCGGATCCCCGTCCAACGTCGCCCGGATCGCGACCGTGTTCGCGAAGAGGCCGAGCATCCGCTCGGTCTCGATCCGGGTCCGGCCCGCCACCGGTACCCCGATCAGCAACTCGTCCACACCGCCCAGCCGGGACAGCAGCGCCGCGTACCCGGTCAGCAGCACGGCGAAGATCGTGCTGCCCCGGTCACCGGCCAGCCGCCGCAGCCCCGCCGCCAACCCGGCGTCCACGGGCACGTCCACCTCGGCGGCGGCCGGCGTCGGCCGGGCCGGGTACGGGTGGTCGACCGGCAGCGGCACCTCGGGCGGGGCACCGGCCAGCTCGGCCGACCAGAACCGCTCCGCGTCGGCGTGACCACCCGCCTCGACGTGCTCCCGCTCCCACAGCGCGAAGTCCGCGTACTGCAACTCGGGCTCCACCGACACCGCCGGCCGGCCGGCGGACAGCGCCTCGTAGTCGCCCGCGATCTCGTCGAAGAGCAGCCGGAACGACCAGCCGTCCGCGATCGCGTGGTGCGCCACCAGGCACAACACGTGCCGGTCGGGCGCCAGCCGCAGCAGCCGGGTACGCACCAGCGGGCCGCGTTCGAGGTCGAACGGCGTACGGACAAGCTCCTCGATCGCCGCCCGCGACTCCGTCCCGGCCAGCGGCTCGACCCCGAGGACGGCCGGCGGGGCGTCGTCGATCACCTGGATCGGCAGGCCGCCGTTGGCCCGGAACGTGGTCCGCAGGACCTCGTGCCGCCCGACCGCCGCCGCCCAGGCAGCACCGAGCGCCGCCACGTCCAGTGGCCCGGACAGCCACACCGCCCATCCGATGTTGTACGTCGCCCGGCCCGGATCCAGCCGGTCGAGCAGCCACATCCGCCGCTGCGCCGCCGACGCCGGAAACTCGAAGAACGCCATCTCAGCCCACCCGTCCGTCCACCGCGACGACCCGCAGTTCCGCCGTGTACCGGCCGCCGGCGCCGGTCAGCCACAACTGGTCCGGCGCCGGAAGCATCTCCACCACACCGACCACCGCGCCGTCACCGTCGTGCCGGCGGGCCCGGCGCACCGACCGGGACACCAGGTCGACCGAGGCGAGACTGGTCAGGTCGGCGTAGACCGGCTTGCGTTCACCCGCGCAGCGCAGGAACACGTGGCGGGGCAGGCCGTGCGCCGCCGCCCAGGCCCGCGCCCGCGCGAACCGGCGCGCCTCGTCCGCCGTACCGGCGAAGTCGATGTCGGCCGCCGCGAACGTCCACGCCTCCCGGCTGACCACCAGCGAGTCGACGGTGATCCGGGGGGTGTGCGCCGCCGGCGGCAGGACGCGGAAGAGCTGGGACAGTCCGGCGCCGACGACGTCGCCGAGCACGTGCATCAGGTCGACGTCGAGCCGGCCGTCGCGCGACCGTACCCGTAGGCCGGTGGACGACTCGACGAGGTCGCACTCACCGACCCGCAGGCTCTGCCGGCGGTCGTGCCCGAACGAGTCGTGCGCGAACACCAACCGGATGTCGTCCGGCCCGGCCAACCCGTTGCTCTGCCGGGTCGGGACACCGCCCTCCTGGCCGGTCTCGGCCGGATAGACGGCGCCGGCCCCGACGTCCCGCGCCATCGCCGCCCGCAACGCGTCCACCCGCGGGTGGTAGGCGACCCAGGTGGCGTACCGCAGGGTGTTGACCCCCGGGTGCAGTTCGCCGAGCACCCACTCGTCGCCGGCCAGCATCAGGTCCGGGCTGTGCTGCACCGCGGTCGGCCAGCCGGGCCGACCCGGCGGAAACGCGGCGGCCACCGCCGGGGCCAGGTCCGCCGCGGCGAGCCGGACCCGGTGCCGGTCGCCGGGCGGCAACGCCAGCACGTCGGCCCAGCGCCGGTGCAGCGCCGAGGTCAGCAGCGCGGTCATCCGGGCCGGCGGATGGAAGAGCGCCTCGCCGGCCAGCAGCCAGAAGTCGACGAGCGGAACCACGCCGGTGCGAAGCTCCGCCGCCCGGCGCCGGTAGATGTCGGTGAAAAGGCGCTGGTAGAGCGTGGCGCCGGCGGCCGTGAACCAGCGGGCACTGTCCAGCACCAGGCCGAGCGCGGCGCCGACCCCGGAAAGCTCCGCCTCCCCGATCCGGACCGTGCCGGCCCGCAGGCACTCCTCGTAGACCGGGGTACGTCCGGCGTACATCGTCCCGGCCCGGCGGGTGGCCGGAACGCCGGCCAGCCGGGTGAACGTCGCCGCCAGATCGGACATCGCGCCGGTCAGCCGGTGCGGGTCACCGGCAGCCGCCGCCAGTGCGTCCCGGGCGGCGCACAGCTCGTCCAGGGCGGCGAGCGCCGGCCCGCGTACGGCCTCGTCGGTGACCCGGGCCAGCCGGTCCCGCATCGTCCGCTCCGGCCTGGTGTCGTGCGGCGCCACCTCCGGCTGCCAGGCGATCCGGTGGGCCGCCGCCAGCGCGTCCAGCACCCCGTACACCTCCGGCGCGGACCGCAGCCCCGAACCCGGGTCGGCCAGCACCGCGGCGGCGACCCCGGCCGCGTCACGGACCCCGTCGCAGGCCCGCAGCACCGCCACCTCGGCGCCGTTCAGGGGCACCGGCGGGGCGAGCGGCACCCGCAACGCCGACCCGGCCAGCTCCAGGAAGGGCATCAGCCGGGGTACGAGCCACGGCCGCAACCCGGCCGCGTACGGCGCCAGCACCGCCGCGACCGCCCAGCCCTCGAGGTAGACGGTCCGGTCGGCCACCAGCGCCGGCGGATCCGCCCCGTCGATCCGGATGCCGGCACCGGGCTCGATCCGCGCCCAGCCGACCGGCCCGAAGAACCCGATCGTGTCGTTCTTCGCGCAGTACCGCTGCAGGTAGCTGGTGACCAGCGCCTCGTGCTGGCGGTGCTTGGTGTTGCGGCCGGCGGGGCTCGGCCCCCGGCGCAGCAGCGCGTCGATCCCGGTGGTCAGCGCGTGCGGGTTCTGCCACGCGACCGCCTCCCGGAACCCGGGGTCGCCCGCGACCGCGTGCAACGCCGCCGCGAGCCGCCCGACCGCGCGCGGGAACCCGTCCGCGTACGCCGCCTCCGCCGCCGCGAGAGCGGCCGGATCACCGGCGGCGCGGGCCGCGACCACCCGGTCCGCGGCGGCGGCGATCTCCGCGTCGCCGAGCGGGGCGAGCAGGTCGATCGGGAATCCGGCGCCCCGCAGGCACACTGTCCGCCACAGCGCCCAGCCGCCACCCAGCGCGACCAGGTCGGCCGGCAGTTCGCGCCCGGCCCGGCGCGGGACCCGCTCCCGGCGGCGCATCACCGGCCCGCCGCTCCCGCTGCCGGCCGCCGTGATCGCCGCCGCCGTCGCGGCCAGCGTCGGCGCCCGGTGGAAGTCACCCAGCCGCAGCTCGACGCCGAACGTCTCGCGCACCCGGAACATCAGCCGGGTCACCGTCAGCGAGTTGCCGCCGAGGGTGAAGAAGCTGCTCTCCCGCCCGATGCCCGCCGGGCGCCGGTCGCCGGGCAGCAGCCGCGACCACAGCTCGGCCAGCCGGTGTTCGGTCGGCGAGGCCGGGCCGGCCACCTCCGGCGCCAGGTCGGGCACCTCCGGCGCGGGCAGCGCGGCCCGGTCGACCTTCCCGTTGACGGTCAGCGGCAACCGGGCGAGGACGGTGAAGGACACCGGCACCAGATGTCCCGGCAGCCGGCCCGACACGAAGTCGCGCAGCGGGCCGTCGGCCAGGGCCGCGCCCTCGACCGGCACGACGTACGCCACCAGGTGCCGGTCGACACCGTCGCCCCGGACCCGGACCACCGCGGCGGCCACCCCCGGATGCGCCTTCAGTACCGCCTCGACCTCGCCCGGCTCGACCCGGAAGCCACGTATCTTCACCTGGTCGTCGAGCCGGCCGAGGAACTCCAGCACGCCGTCCGCCCGCCACCGGACGAGATCGCCGGTCCGGTAGAGCCGCCCGCCCGGGACCCATGGATCAGGCACGAACGACCGCGCGGTCGCCGCGGCGGCACCGAGATAGCCCCGGGCCAATCCGTCACCGCCGGTGTGCAACTCGCCGGCGAAGCCGACCGGAACCGGCCGACCGGCCGGGTCGAGCACGTACGCGGTCGTCTGTGGCACCGGACGGCCGATCGGCACCCGGTCACCGACCGGCTCCGGGCCACGCATCACGTGACAGCTCGTCATCGTCGTGTTCTCGGTCGGCCCGTACGCGTTGACCAGCGGAAGCCCGTCGCGGGCGGCCAGTACGGCCCGGACCGCGCCCGGGTCGGCCACGTCGCCGCCGGTCAGCAGTTGCCGCACGCCCGCAAGCGCCGCCACGTCCTCCTCGACCAGTCGCTGGAACAGCCCGGCGGTGAGGAACGCGACGGTGACCCCGCCGGTACGGATCAGCCCGGCCAGCGCGGGAAGGTCGACCGGATCAGGCGGTGCCACCACCGCCGTCGCACCGGTCAGGAGCGCACCCCAGATCTCCCAGGTCGACGCGTCGAACGCGATCGGGGCGAACTGGAGCAGCCGTTCGCCGGGGCCGAGGGTGGCGAAGTCGGGGCCTGAAACGAGCCGGACCACCCCACGGTGGGGGATGCCGACCGCCTTGGGTACGCCGGTCGAACCCGACGTGTGCAGCACGTGCGCCAGTTGCAGCGGATGGGTCCGTACCGGCGGCGGACCGGCCGGCACCGGTTCCCCTGACCCCGCGCCGACGTCGAGCACCCGTACGGCACCGAGGTCGGGCGGCAGGCCGGCGGTGCTGCCGGCCGTGACCAGGACCAGGCGTACGCCGGCCAGGGTGGCCGCGATCCGGGCCGGCGGACCGGTCGGGTCGACCGGCAGGTACGCGCCACCGGCCTTGAGCACGGCCAGCAGGGCCCGGATCAACGGCTCGCCCCGGGGCATCAGCACGGCGACGGGCTCCTCCGGGCCGACCCCGTGCCGGTGCAGCGTCCAGGCCAGCCGGTCGCTGTCGCGGTCCAGGTCCGCGTAGCTGACCCGGCGGTCACCGACGACCAGCGCGGCGGCGCCCGGATTCTCGGCGACCCGGGCCGCGAACACCTCCGGTACGGACGAGTCACGCGGATAGGGCCGCCTCGTCGCGTTCCAGCCGGCCCGCAGACCGGCCTCCGCGCCGGCGCCGAGGTCCAGGTCGGACAGCCGGGCGGCGGGCCGGTCCGCCAGCTCCAGCACCGTGTGCCGCAACTGCGCGACCATCTGCCGCGCCGACGCGTCCAGCAGCCGGGTGCTGTCCCAGACCGCGCCCAGCCGCAGCTCCGGCTCGTCGAACACGTGCACCGTCAGCGGATAGCCGGGCATCCGGTGTACGCGTACCGAGCCCCGTTCCGGCTCCGGACCGTCCTTCGCCAGTGCGGTGGACAGCCGCTGCCGCTCGAACACCACCAGGCTGTCCAGCAGCGGAGTGTCGGCGGTGAGACCGGCTCCCTCCAGGATGGCGGCCAGCGGGGTGAGCTGGTGCATGCGGAGCTGCCGCATGGCGCCGGCCGCGTCGGCGAGCAGCCGCCGGACCGTCGTGTCCGGAGCCGTACGCAGCCGGAACGGCACCGTGTTGATCAGCGAGCCGACGATCCGGTCGGCGTCCGGCACGCTGCCGTACCGGCAGGACCTGGTTACCGCGAACGTCACGTCGTCGACCCCGCCGTAGCCGCCGCGCAGCAGCGCCCAGGCCGCGTTGACCAGCGCGCTGACCCCGACCCCGGTGGCGGCCGCACCGGCCCGCAGCCGGTCGGACTCCGCCCGGGTCAGCACCATCTCGTGCGCCGCCGGTTCGGCGTCGACGCCGGGTGCCGCGCCGAGGTGACCGGGCAGCGCCCGGGGCGGTGGCGCCCCGGCCAGGTAGTCCTTCCAGAACGCCGCGCCGGCCGCCGGGTCGACAGCACCCCACCAGCGCACGAAGTCCGCGAACGGCGGCCGGTGCGGGTGGTCCGGCGGCCGCCCGGCCCGGCGCGCGGCGTAGCCGGCGAACACCTCGTCGAGCAGCAGCCGGGTGGACCGGCCGTCGAGGATCGCGTGGTGGAAGGTGAGTACGACGTGGTGGTCACTCAGGACGGTGACCCGCAGCAGGGGTGCCCGGCCGACGTCGAAGGGCTCGCGACGGTCGGCGGGCAGGAACGCGGCGAGCGTGCTGTCCCGCCAGCGCGGGTCGATCCCGGCCGTGGGCGCGACGACCTGCACCACGCCGTGGTCGCCGTCGACCTCGAACGCCGTACGCAGCACCGCGTGCCGCCGTACGGCGTCCTGCCAGGTCCGGGTGAACGTGTCGCGGTCCGGTGGGCCGTCCCACCTGATCGTGACCTGCTGGACGTCGACTCCGCCGGCCGGCTGCCGGAGGGTCTGCAGGATCATCCCGCGTTGGACCGCGAGGGCGGGGTACCGCTGGTGCGGGAAGCTGTCGTCCATGCGCGCCTGTTCGGGGGCCTTCGGGTCCGGGCAGCTTGGCACGTGCCTTAACGTTCGGTCAAGGGTCGTCGATGTCCCGTGGACGGACGGCTACCCGGCAGTCTCGGGAACCGGTGCCGCCGCCCGCTGCTCGGCCGTGAGCCCGTCGATCCGGGGCGTACGGGCGACCCAGCCGACCGCCGGCCGGGCGAAGACCGCACAGAGCAGGAAGATCCCCGCGATCACCCACCAGCCCCAGCCGCCGGTCTGGATCGCGAGCAGGGTCAGGCCGATCGGCGCGAAGATGTCGGCCACCGAACTGATCGTCTGGGCCGTGCCGATGTAGACCCCGCGCGACGCCTCCGGTGGAACGTCGGTCTGGAAGAACCACAGTGCCGCCGAGAACCACAGCTCGGTGGCGGTGATCAGCACCACGGCGAGGATGAGTACGGCGATCGTCCAGACGCCGCCGGTGATGCCGGACAACGCCGCCACCGGGCAGGCGATCGCGGTGACCAGGGCGGCCCGACGGAGCAGCCGGGCGGTGCCCGGCAGCGAGTCCGCGCCACGCGACGCCGGCACCTGGAGCGTGATCGCCAACACCGTGTTGAGGGCCAGCATCGCGCCGAGGATGGGCTTCGGGGCATCGGTGTGCGTGATCGCCCAGAGCGGCAGGATCTCGATGAGGATCACCGAGTGGAACATCATGATCGCGAGCAGGGCGGCGATCGAGACGTACGGGACGTCCTTGAACACCGCCAGCCGCGAGCGGCTGACCTCCTTGTCGTGGTGGACTACCGGCGCCGCCGGCAGCCGGGCCACGATGAAGGCGTTCAGCAGTGCCATCGCCGAGTTGAGCAGCACCATGGCGACGAGTGCGGCCGTGGAGTCGAAGGCCAGGACCAGGGCGCCGAGCCCGGTGCCGACGGTGAACCCGGCGTTGAGGTACGTCCGCGCGAAGGCCATGGTCCGCACCCGGTCCTTGGCCGGCAGCGCGTCGGCGGTGTAGATGGTGCGACCGGCCGTGGTGAACGAGTCGGTGGCGGCGGCCGCGACCATCAGCACGACGAAGCCCGCGAACGACGAAACCAGGGGATAGACCGCAAAGGTCAGGGCCGAGCCGATCGCCCCGATGACCCAGGCCCGCTGCCCGCCGATCCGGTCGGCGAGCGCTCCGAGCGGCAGCGAGGTGGCCACGCCGGTCAGCCCCGCGATTGAGAAGCCGGCCCCGATCTGCAGCGGGGTGAGCCCGAGGACATGGGTGAAGAACACGAGGCTGCCGGTGAGGAACGAACCGCTGCCGACGGCGAGCATGCCCGACTGGAACGCGATGACCCGCGGCAACCCCGACGGCGGCAGGAGTCTGGCTACGCTGAACCGGTTCCCACCCATGGTGCCGGTCAGACTACCCGGCGAAGCGCCCCGCCAATAGGTGTCGTCGGCCCGCCCCCGTTGTCATCGACGGGCCGACGACCCCATGCCTCACCAGCGTGGACGGTCCACCGTCATCGGCCGGCCCGGACCGTCTCCTGCCGGATCTCGTCCGGCCGGTACACGCCGTCGGCGTCGGCAGCCGGATCGACCACCGCGACCCGTACGGTCGTGTCGTCGTACCACGCCATCCCCACCGGCTGTTTCGGTACGGATTCGGCCTGCGGTGCCGACGGCCCGGCGATCACCGCGTCGGCACCGATCCCGCCGTCGGCGAGGTCGACGAGCGCGATCCGTACCTCCCCGGTCGCCTGTTGGTAGCTGACCGCCGCCCGGGCACCGTCGGGTGAGATCCGCACCTGCCCGAGCCCGGTGCAACGCAGCCCGGACAGACCGAACTCGACCGCGTCGGCGGTGCCCAGGTCGACGACCCGCAGCCGGCACGGATCCGCCCGGGTTCCGGCGAGCACCAGCCTCCCGCCGAGTACGTCGAGGCGGCCGATCGGCAAACGGTCGGGGAGGTCGCCCAGGACGGCCGCCGCCAGCAGTCGGCGCTCCCCACCGCTGTCGAGGTCGTGCTCGACGAGGCCGGCGGCCCGCCACAGGTACGCCACCCGCGCGGTCGCCGCGATGAGACGTACCTGCTCGTCTGAGGTGCCGACCGCCCTGCTCGACTCGACCACGCCACTTCCGGACACGACGACGAGCCGGGCCGGGGCGGAGCCCGCGTCCGGACCGGTGCCCACGCTCGCGGAGCCGAGCCCGACGAGCCGGCCGTCGGCCAGGGCGACGATCCGGTGCCAGCCGGCGAACTCCGGAAGCCGATGGTGGGTGATCGACGATCCCGGCAGCAGTTCGGCGATGCCGGTCGCCGGGCCGGCCGCGGACACCACGGAGATCGCGACGCCGGCTCCGCCGATCAGGAGCCGCTGGGCCGGAGCGGCGTACGCCCCGGCGGTCGTCGTCGGGCCCGCCGCCGTCGGCAGCGGCCCGTCGTCACTGCCGCGGACCGCCGTCGGCACGATCGCGACACCCACCACGACCAGGGTCCCGACCGCCGCCGCGGCCGACGTCATCCGCCGTCGGCGGCGCCGGCGCCACCGGTGTCGAATCTCCGCCGGATCACCCGCATGCATCGCGGCGACGGTCGCGGCCCGCCGTACCACTTCGGCGAGGTCGTCCGGAATCTGGCTCATCGGTCACTCCTCCAAGGCTTGCCGCAGCGTGGTCAGGGCGCGGGAGAGCCGGCTCTTGACGGTCCCCTCCGAGATCCCGAGGGTGGCCGCGGTCTCCGCGGTGGAAAGCTCCAGCAGCACCCGGCAGACCACGACACCGCGCTGTTTCAGCGGCAACCGCTCGACCGCGGCCCGGGCGGCCAGGGCGACCGGGTCGGGGCCAGCCGTCCGTGGGTGCAGCCAATCGTCGAGCCGGACCTGCTCCCGCCGGGCCTTCCGCCACCACGACGTCGCCCAGTTGAGCCCCACCCGGAACACCCAGCCACCCGGATTGTCCAGGCCACTGACCCTGCCCCAGTGCGCGTACGCCCGGGTCATCGCCTCGTCGGCGGCTTCCCGCGCGAGATCGTCGTTGCCGAGGGTCAGCGCGAGCGCCCGGTAGACCTTGCCGAGGTGGCTGCGGTAGAAGTCGGCGAACTCCCCGGTCCTGCCGGGCCGTCCGACCACCTCCGGCACCGGGTCGGTTTGGTCCGCGGCCGGGTCCGCGGCAAGGGCTTCCACACCCGGTACACGTCGGGGGCCGGGAGTCGGTTCCGATCGAACCGGTTCTCGGCGGTGCGACGGCGCGGCACGCCGGACACGCGGACGTCACCCGCGAGCGGATCGACGGCGCCGTCGGTCGGTGACCCGCTTCTCCTCGAACGGCTTGAACAGGCTGTGGGCTCGCGCCCGTACGACCGGTCGGCGTTCCGGTATCGGGGCGGGATTCTTGCCGGGGAAGCTCCGGAAACGAATGGGCCGAAAATCCGATGCTCTCTATCGGACATTCGGATGACGTCTCAGTGGTTGGACGTCCGAGGGCTGGCCGGACGGTCGACATCAGGCCACTGACCGGCCCTGACGTGGCCGTTCGAGATATTTCTCACCTGCGACATGGGCGTTACAGCCATTGATTCCAGATAATGTCTGTGGCCGATTTTCGTATTGGGGGTTGTCTGTTGATAACTGCAACGCGATGATCCTGTCTGGGCCACGGGGGTGGGGGCCCACCGGTGCCGATGGAAGGACAAATCCGTGAAGCGAGACACCCGACCTGTGCTGCCCGGGGACGGCGATACCGACTACGCGCGCTACATGCGTACCGACGTGTTACTCGACCTGCAGAGACGCCCCGAGGAGACAGTCCACCGCGACGAGCTGCTCTTCCAGGTGGTGCACCAGTCGGCGGAGCTGTGGTTCAAGCTCGCGGTCGCCGAGCTGACCGAGGCGATCGTCCGCGTCGACGCCGACGAACCCGCCCGGGCCGAATCGCACCTGGCCCGGGCCACCCTCGCGGTGCGGCTCGTCGCCGACCAGCTCGACATGTTCCGGCACCTGAGTCCGTCCGTCTTCCAGGCACTGCAACCGGCACTCGGCAACGGGTCCGGGGCCGAATCGCCGGGCTGGCGGCAGGCCCAGGCGGCGAGCCGCCAGCTCGGCCACGCGTTCCGCCGGCTGCTCACGGCACACGGCACCGACCTGCCCACGCTGTACGCCGGCAACCCCGCCGACCCGCTCTACCGCCTCGGCGAGGCGATGATCGACTGGGACGAGCAGGTGGCGCTCTGGCGGGTCCGGCACTACAAGATCGCGATCCGGGTCGGCAGCCACGGCGTCGTCGGCACCAAGGGCAGCCCGTCCGACATGCTGGCGCGGCTCATCGACTACCGGTTCTTCCCCGAGATCTGGCAGGCGCGGGCGGAAGTTGCCATGGGCGATGGTTCCCTTGCGTGAGCTGACGAACTGGCTGTCCAGCGGGGCCGACCCGGAAACCTTCCCCTATCTCGAGGTGGTCGCCGAGTTCCAGCGCACCGGCAAGCACTTCGTCGACAAGGAACTGCTCGCCCTGCTCGACCAGTGCCGGGCGGCGGCCGGGCCGGCCGGCCCGCTGCGGGCCTTCCTCGACATCGCCCTCGACAAGTGGGACGGCTGCTACGACTACCGGACCTACCTGGCGTTGCCGCTGCTCCGGATGCCCCGGGCGGACCGGGACACCAACGACCGGCTCCTCCTCCAACTGATCGCGGACGCGCTCGCCTTCGAACTGGCCGCCGAGACCGGCGACACCGACCTGTTGCCGGAGCAACGCCCCGAACCGGCCCTGGTCACCAAGCGCTACCGGCTCGGGCTGCGGGCGGCGTCGCCCGTACTGGCCCGTCTGGGGTTGCCGGCACCGCTGGGTGCCCCGCGGCCGGCCGCCGCGCTGCACGCGCTGGTGGTCGCCGACCAGAGCACCGACGAGGAACGTGACCTGCGGTTGAGCATGCTGCCGGTCTACGTCGTACACGACGAGTACATGTTCATCCGGGTGCTCCAGGCGTACGAGTGCACGTTCGCCTCGCTCGCCGCCGAACTGCGGTCGGCCGTCGCGGCGCTCGACGACGGCCTCGCCCGGCCGGCGGCCGACCATCTCGCGTACGCCCGCGACCTGCTCGACCAGGCCGGACCCCTGTTCTCGCTGATCGCGACCATGCAGCCGGACTCGTTCCGCACCTTCCGGCTCTACACCGAGGGGGCCAGCGCCATCCAGTCCCGCTCCTACAAGCTCGTCGAGGCGCTCTGCCGTACGCCGGATGAGTCCCGCCTCGAATCCCCCGCCTTCCGGTCGGTGCCGGACATCCGCGACCGGGTGCTGGCCGGACAGCCGTCGATCGAGCAGGCATACCGGGCGGCGGACCGGGCCGGCCGGCTGCCGGCCGCCGACCGGCAACCGCTCGACGAGCGGATGGCCGACTTCGCCGCGGCGCTGCTCCAGTGGCGCCAGACCCACTACCGGATCGCGACCCGGATGCTCGGCAACCGCACCGGAACCGGATACACCGAGGGCACGCCGTATCTGGCCGCCGTCCGTTCCATCCCGGTCTTCACCCAGGAAACCGGAGGCGAGCCCGAATGAGCGAGATCCGCGCCGAGTTCCCGCTCCTGGAAACCTGCGTATATCTCAACAGCAACTCGACCGGAGCGGTCCCGCGCGCCGCGGAAGCCGTCCTGGCCGGCTACTGGCAGACCCTGCGTACGTGGCGCGACGACGTCTGGGGCGGCTGGCACGAGGGCCTCGACCGGTACGCCGACGGGCTGGCGGCGTTCATCGGCGCCCCCGCCGGCAGCGTCGTCACCGACGCCAACCTGAGCACCCTCCTGGCCCGGATCGCGTCCTGTTTCGACTACCGGGCGCCCCGTAACCGGATCGTCACGACCGACCGCGAGTTTCCGACCGTCCCGTTCATCTGGCGGGCCGCGGGCCGCTACGGCGCCCAACTCGACGAGGTCGGCGACGGCGGCCCACGGATCGACCAGGACGCGCTGGAGAACCGGATCGACGAGCGGACGCTCCTGGTCTGCGTGCCGCACGCCAGTTTCTCCTCCGGCGCGACCGTCGACCTGGCCCGGCTGGTTAAGCACGCCCACGACGCCGGGGCACTGGTCGTGGTCGACGCGTTCCAGAGTGTCGGCATCATGCCGCTCGACGTCACCGCGCTCGGCGTCGACTTCGTCCTCGGCGGCTCGCACAAGTGGATGTGCGGCGTCGGCACCGCCTTCCTCTACGTACGGCCGGATCTGGCCCCCACCCTGCGACCGGCGGCGACCGGATGGCAGGCCGGCGACCGGGCACTCACGTTCCAGCCGTCGGCCGGCTTCGCCCCCGGCGCCCAGCGGTTCGCCGGCGGCACTCCGTACCCGCTCACCTCGCTGATCTCGCAGGTCGGCCTGGACCTGCTCAGCGGGGTCGGCATCGACGCCATCCGGCGACACTCGCTGGCCTGCACCGACCGGATCGTCGCCCGCGCCGAAGCGGCCGGCATCCCGGTGGTCAGCCCGGTCGAGCCGCAACACCGCGGCGGCGTCGTCTGCCTCGACGTCGCCGACGGCGAGGCGGTCAAGCGGCGGCTCGCCGCCCGCGACATGATCTGCAGCTGGCGCGGCTACCTGCGGATCGGTCCACACATCTACAACACCCTCGACGAGATCGACCGCTTCATGGACGCGCTGGAGGACGAATGTCGATGAGCACGGCACCGCTGTCCCACCGGGCGCTGATGAGCCTGCTCGCGAACGGCACCAAGGCCATGGACGTGCTGGCGACGGCCCTGGACATCGGGCTGCTCGACGCGCTGGAGAAGGGGCCGGTCAGCCTCGCCGAACTCGCCGACCGCTTCGACCTGCGACCGCTGCGGCTGTACAAGTTCCTCGACTGCCTGGAAAGTCTCGGCTTCGTGGAGCGGGAGGAGCCGACCGACGACATCGCCCAGGCCACCTACCGCGCCGACCAGGGGCTCGCGGCCGCCGCCGAGGCGGTCGTCGGGCCGAACGCCATCGAACGGGACCGCGACCGTTACCCGTGGCGGACGCTGCACGGCCGGCTCACCGAAAGCCTGCGCGGCGAGGTGAGCATCCCCGCCGACGACTTCGCCTTCCCACCGACCACGCCCGAGCAGACGGCCGCGTTCGAGCGGAGCATGGCGGTCGGGCTCGGACCGGTCGTCGAGACGTTCCACCGGCATGCCGGGCGGCTGTGGGCCGGCCGGCGCCGCCTGCTCGACATCGGCGGCGGCGACGGTACGCTCGCCGCGCGGTTGCTCGACCACACCCCGGACCTGGCCATCGACGTCTACAACCTGCCGGCGGTCGCCCCGTTGGTCGAGCAGACCCGGAGCCGGAGCGGCCACCCCGACCGGCTCGGGTTCGTGGCCGGTGACTTCCTCGCCGAGCCGCTACCGACCGGCTACGACGCGATGGCCTTCGTACGGGTACTGCACGACTGGGCGACCCCGGTGTCCCGCCGGCTGGTCGAGAAGGCGTACGCGGCCCTCCCGCCGGGCGGGTTGCTGCTGATCTGTGAGGAGTTCCGTACGCCGGACCGGCTGGCGATGCAGTTCTTCTGGACGTACTTCCAGATCGGCGCCGACAGCTCCGTCAGCCGGCTGCGGGAGGTCGACTTCTACACCGGGCTGCTGGCCGAGACGGGCTTCGACCGGATCGCCGTGCTGCCGGGCACGTGGGAGGTGGTCGTCGCGTACAAGCCCGACGACCGGACGGCGGGCGGGCCGCCCGTGGCCGGGGCGGGGCGGACGTAACCGCCCGTACGCGTTCGGGCCCGTCCGGTCGCCGACCGGGACGGGCCCGAACCGGGCGGGGGCTCACATGTTGAGCAGCAACGTGCCGATGATGGTGCCGATGACGGCGGCCGCGACGCTGGCGGCCGCCGCGTACCAGCCCAGCGGCTTGTCGCCGAGGACCGCGCCCACGACGCCGAGGACCAGGCCCAGGACGCCGAACAGGAGCGGCGACAGCAGGAGCGCGAGGCCGGCGAACACGAACGCGACGATCGTGCAGATGCGGGCGGCGGAGGTGCGGGACCGGGCGGGGCTCGTCAGGTTGGCCATTGCCGTCTCTCCTTCGAGGACACTCTTTTCGGATGCCGGCCTTCGTACCCATCCGGCCCGGGACGTACTCCTTCGACAGATCTCGATGTCCGAGGTGATCGTCGGCGCCGTCCGGTCGCCGAACTGATCGTTTGCTTTCGGGTTAACTCTCGGATACCCGCCGATCGACGGTTGACGGCGGATGGTTCCAGCATCGAGAATCGGCGTAGTTTTGACCGCACATTGACGCGGTGCCCCTGGGGAAAGCGGGGCCGCGCTCACCTTGCCGCGTTCACCTTACCGCCTTCACCTTTCCGCCGAGATGGCGTGTCGGATGCGTGTCGACCTGCTTCCGAAATGGACTGTCGCGATCTCGCCTGTCGATCCGTCGGTGGCACTGAAAAGAATCTGTGGCGTTGTCCGGATGTGCCGGCTTGAACGTGCTCTCACGGTCTGTCCGAAAAGTGACTTGATCCGCTCTGGCCTGCTGAAACTTGAGGCGGACCGCCGGGGCGACGGAGGGTGTCCGTCGGGCGCGCAGGGCTCCGGCCAGCACTTATGTCAGAAGACTGAAAGATTTGATCACTAAAACAGTGATCAATGGTTAACCGTTGCTGTGCTGCGGGTGGGGCGGTAGAGTCCAAAACCGAGGCCGGTTGCCGCGGCTTCACTTCACCTGGCTATTTACGTCCCCTCAATTGCGAGGCCCGTTCCAGAAAAGCGCCGTCCTCCGATTCTCCTGGGGGGATATGTCCATGCCGAATCCGCGCGATTCACTGGCCGGGCAGGTCGGCCACGTGGACCGCCCGGAGCAGCCCGCCGAGGTCAACGGCGACCTCACCACCGGTGTCTTCCGACGGTCGCTGCGGGGTCGTAGCCCACAGGTGAGCGCCGGTGCCTTCGTGGCGCCGACCGCCGTGCTCGCCGGTGACGTACGCGTCGCCGACGGCGCCGTCGTCCTCGACGGCGCGGTCGTCACGGCCGAATCCGCCCCGGTCGTCCTCGGCGAGGAATGCATCGTGATGGAGAACGCGGTCATCCGGGGCGCCGGACGACACCCGGTCGACATCGGCGGACGCACCCTCATCGGTCCGGGCGCGCACGTGACGGGAGCCCGGATCGGGGCCGAGTGCATGGTCGCCACCCGCGCGAGCGTGTTCAACGGTGCCCGGATCGCCGACGGCGTCCTGATCGCCGTCGGGGCGATCGTGCACGTCGGCACCGTCCTGCCGGAGGGCGCGGTGGTGCCGATGCAGCACATCGCCGTCGGCGACCCCTACCAGGTCTTCCCGCCCCAGGAGGCGAACGCGGCACACGACCTGGTCGACCGGATCGGGTTCACCGCGGTCGCCTTCGACCACGACACCTCCGGCCTCGACCTGCGGCAGTGCATGTCCTGGCTGTGCGGCGTCTACGCCCCCGCACTCCGCCGTACCCACGCGACGTGAGGAGCACCGTGTCCAAGCTGTTCCTGCTCGGTATCGACGGGCTCCCACCCGCGACCCTCCGGCGTTTCGTCGAAGAGGGGATCCTGCCCAACTGCGCGAAGCTCTTCGCCGACGCGGCGAGTCTCGACGTCATCCCCACGCTGCCGGCCCTGACCTCGCCGGGCTGGCAGACGATCGCCTCCGGCGCGCATCCGGGCACCCTCGGCGTCAGCAACATCCTGCTGCCCACGCTCGGCCGGGCACCCGACCACATCCGCAACGGTTTCGACCGGACCCTGTCCCGCGGTGAATACCTCTGGGAGGTGCTAGCCGCCGAGGGCGAGCCGGCGATCGTGATGAAGTATCCGGGCAGTTGGCCTCCGAAGGTCGAGGCGGACCACCTGATCCAGGTCGACGGTGCCGGCGGATACGCCGACATCACCTGCTCCTTCGAAGAGGTCTCCTCCACCTGCTATGCCTGCGGCTTCGAGATACCGACCTCGCAGGCCCAGGGCTGCTGCTCGGTGCCGCACGGCTACGACGACCACTGGCGGGTCGACAGCGCCACCGCCTCGGGCTGGAGCCCGGTCGTTGCCCGCGACCCGCTCAACTGGACCGGGCTTCCCGGCGGCACGACCCCCGGCTTCGAGACCGTCCTCACCCTGACCCCGGCCGGCCAGCGCCGCCGCCGGCTGCTGCACGCGCTGGCCCACACCGTCGACGGGCAACCCCGGCTGCTGGTCGGCACCACCAAGGACCACGGCGACCGGATCACCGAACTCGCCGTCGGCCAGTGGTCCGACTGGATCCACGACGAGTCCGGCCGGGGCGGCTACGCCTACCGGCTGAAGCTGCTCGAACTCGACGTCGAGCGCCGCGTGCTGCGCCTCTACCGCAGCGAGGGACACCGCACCTCCGGCTTCACCCGTCCCGCCCGGTTCGCCGACGAGTTGCTGCACGAGGTCGGACCGGTCGCGGAGTGGACCGGCACCTTCGACTTCATGAACGGCCTCATCGATCTCGACACCCAGCTCGAGATCTACGACCAGCACACCCGGTGGGTCGAGGAAACCCTGCGGCAACTCGCCGGCCGGCAGCCGTGGCGGGGCGCCTTCGTGCACTGGCACGTCGTCGAATACGCCCACCACATCGCGGGTGCGGCCCTCGACCCCGACCACCCGCGGCACGACCTCGACCAGGAGCGTTACCTGTCGTTCCTGCGGGACACCTACCGGCTCCTCGACCGGCTGGTGGGCACGGTCGCCGAACTGGTCGACGTCGACGACACCCTGGCCCTGGTCAGCGACCACGGCCACGACACCGTCCACAGCCTCTTCTTCATCAACGACTTCCTGCGTGAGCGGGGCTTTCTCGCCACCGGGCCGGACGACTCCATCGACTGGTCCCGGACCCGGGCCTACGGCCTGTTCCCGGGCCTGATCCTGGCCAACACGACCAGTCGGTGGTCCGGGGGCATCGTCGCCGAGGAAGACGTCGAGTCGCTGCGGCAGGAAATCGGCGCCGCCCTGCGGGCACTCGTCGACCCGCGGACCGGCCGGCCCGTCGTCAGCGCCGTGCTCGGCCCGACCGAGCTACGGGCCTACGGCCAGCACGGCGAGACCGCCCCGGATCTCTTCTTCGCGATGGACAAGGGATACGAACCGGCGACCCGGCTCCGGCACGACGCTCCGGCGCTGTTCGAACTGACCATCCCGGGAGCCGAACTGACCAGCGGCCACGGATCGTTCCACCCCACCTCCGCGTCGGCGGCGACGCTGGCCCTGATCCGCAACCCCGCGCTGCGGGGTGGATCGGTCGGTCGCTACCCGGTGTCGATGGTGGATCTGGCTCCGACATTCGCCGCGCTGATGGGTGTCCGGTCGCCGCAGGGCTGCGACGGCCGGCCGCTCGACTTCGACGCCTGCGGCCTGACCATTAAGGAAAGCGCGGAATGAAGTCCCAGGAGAGCCTGTTCACCGCAGCCATCGAGTCCGCACACATCTTCGACAACGCCGTCCGCGAGGTGTCCCAGACCTCCGGCCTGCTCTCGGCGCTGACCCATTTCCAGACGGTCGACGACGTCGTACGCCGGCTGGCCTTCCGGGCCGAGCGCACCGAACAGGTACGGCACCTGCTGAAGGTCCTGGTCGCCACCGGCGCCGCCGAGGAACGGCAGATCAAGGGCCAGACCGTCTACCGCGCGGTCAAGCAGCCGGCCACCGCGCTGCCGGAGCGCTACCAGCCCCGCTACGAGAACCTGACCTCGTGGTACGGCGAAGGCCACGCCGAGCTGATCCGTAACGGCAACAAGGGCATGCTCGGCGACGACCTGTCGTTCATGCGCTCGCCCGACGCCGCCATCGCGTTCAACCGCGATTTCGAGCACGCCTGGCGCACCAACCTGCAGAACCCGCTCTACGAGTTCGGCCGGATGATCGCCGTACGCGAACTCGCGTCGCGTGGCCACCGCTTCCTCGACCTGGCCTGCGGCCCCGGTTTCGGGGCGATGCGGCTGGCCGAGTTCTCCGAGCAGCCCGCCACCATCGTCTGCGTCGACAAATCGGCGGACTTCCTCGACATCGCGCGGACCAACGTCTACCCGCAGGCGTCCGTCACGTTCATCGAACGCGACCTCAACACCGGCCTGCCGCCGGTCGTGCCCGGCTCGTTCGACGGCGTGCTGTTCAACGGCGCCTTCCACTTCATGCAGGACCAGCCGGCCCGGCTGCGGGAGATCTGGCAGGCGCTACGGCCCGGCGGCGTCTTCGTGCTCGGGCACTGCTTCAGCTACAGCGGCTTCGCCGACGAGGCGATGCACGACTTCTACTTCTCGCTGCTGCGGGACAAGGCATACGTCCTGCCATGGGCCACCCTCAAGGACGTCGTCACCGAGGTCGGATTCTCGATCTTCAAGGAGCTGCACCGCGGCAGCCACAGCTACCTCATCGCCGAACGCCCTGTCGGCGCCATCGGCCCCGCGATCCAGACCGACTTCACCGACCTGGCCGCCCAGGTGAAGGTCCTCGGGGGTGATGCATGCCAAGAGCAATGATCATCGGGCTCGACTGTCTGGTGCCCGACGTGCTCGAGGCGCCGATGGACGCCCTCATGCCCACGGTCGCCGGCCTGGCCCGGCGCGGCATCGGCGGCGTACTGCGCAGCACGCTGCCGCCGATCACCGTACCGGCCTGGACCAGCATGCTGACCGGCCGCGACCCCGGCGAACTCGGCGTCTACGGCTTCCGTAACCGGCGCAGCTTCGGCTACGACGACCTCGTCATGGCCAACTCGACGTCGGTGCGCCTGCCCCGGCTGTGGGACCGGCTCACCTCGGCCGGCCGGCCGAGCATCGTCGTCGGCGTACCGCAGACCTCACCGCCACCGGCCATCGACGGCGTGCTGGTGTCCGGCTTCGAAGGGCCGATCGCCGGCGGCACCTACACCCACCCGGCCGGCCTCACCACCGAGATCGAGCAGGTGGTCGGCGAATACCTCTTCGACATCCCCGACTTCCGTTCGGCGGGCCTGCCCGACGTGCTGCGGACCGCCCGGCTGATGACCGAGCGCCGCTTCACGCTCATGCGCCACCTGGTGACCACCCGCGACTGGGACTTCGCGATGCTCCACGAGATCGCGCCCGACCGGATGCACCACTGCTTCTGGCGCTACCACGACGACCAGCACCCCGGCCACCCACCTGACTCGCCCTACCGCGACGCGATCCGCGACTACTACCGGTTCCTCGACGAGCGGGTCGCCGAACTGATCGACGCCGCCGGACCCGAGACGGCCGTGCTCGTCGCCTCCGACCACGGCGCCACCGCCATGCACGGCGGCGTCTGCGTCAACGAGATCCTTCGCGCGGCCGGGCTGCTCACCCTGCACACCGAGCCGGACGGACCCACCCCGCTGACCGCCGGCATGGTCGACTGGTCCCGCACCAAGGTCTGGGGCGAGGGCGGCTACTACGCCCGGATCTTCCTCAACATCGCCGGCCGCGAGCCGGCCGGCATCGTCCCCCGCGAGCAGGTGCCCGAACTGATCGACCAGCTCCGCGAGCTGTTCGGCGTCACCGACCTCGGTCCCGCCGGCATCCTGCGCAACGCCGTACACACCCCCGCCGAGCTGTACCGCCGGGTCCGCGGCATCCCGCCGGACCTGCTGGCCTTCTTCGGCGAGGAGAAGTGGCGGGCGATCGGCAGCGTCGGCTTCGGACAGACCTGGGTACGGACCAACGACACCGGCGTCGACGAGGCCAACCACTCGCGGAACGGGATGTTCGCCCTCGCGGCCCCCGGCCTGCAAGCCGGCGCGCCGCGCACCGCCTCCATCCTCGACGTGACCCCGACAATGCTCGACCTGCTCGGACTCGAACCCGACCCGACCCTGCCGGGGGAGAGCATGCTCGCCCACCAGCCGCTCGCGCTGGTGGCCGACCGCGGCGAGGTGGACGCATGAGCGAGCGGGGCGAGGGAATCAGCCGGCCCAGGAGCAGTCAGGCAACCGCCGAGCGGAGCGAGGTGGGTGCATGACCACGGCGGTGCAGCAGCTACGGTGCTGGGCCGAGCTGGCGGACGACCGCCCGCCCTACCAGTCCCCGCAGTGGTACACGGCGGCCGGCTGGCTGCCCCGTACCCGGCTGCTCACCGCCGGGCCGGCGGCCGTACCCGTCTGGACGCTGCACCGCGACCGGGGCCCGCACTACTTCCACGACCCCGTGGAACTGGTCACCGGCCGTCGTGAGGAACCCTTCCTGCGCGACGACCGCGAGTTGGCCGCCGCCGTACGCCGGGCCACCGCCGACGCCTCGGTACTGCTCACCATGAGCCCGTACGGCTACCGTGGCGGCGCCCTCGGCGGGCGGCACGCCAGCCCGGCCGACCTGGCCGAACTCGTGGCCCGGATGCTCGACCACGCGAGGGCGGCCGGTGCCTCGATCGTCGCCTCGCACTACCTGTTCGACGAGGACGACGACGCCTGGCTGACGGCGCTGACCGAGGCCGGCGGACTGCGCCTCGTGACCGGTGCCGACGCCGTACTCGACGTCGCCTGGCCCGACCTGGCCGGCTACTGGCACTGGCTCGGGCAGTCCCGCCGGTCGCTGCGCCGGGGCCGCAACATCCCCGACGGACGGCTCGACTGGGAGGTCACCGAGGCGGCCGGGCTGCCGGAGCCGCAGCGGGGCATCCCCGAACTCCTGCGCGGGTACGCCACCCGGTTCGACCCGGTGGCCCCCGCACCCGCCGCCCTGTTCCAGGAACTCGCCGACGGATACACCCTGCCGCGGACCGTGCTCTCGGTCCGTGAACCCGGCCGGCCCGCCCGCAGCGCCGCGGTCGTGCTCCGCCGGGCCGACACCCTCTACGCGAAGTTCTTCGGCAGCGGCGACCCACGCGCCGACTACCTGCCGCTGGCCTACCCACGACTGATCTCGTACGCGATCGACCGGGGCTTCCGGCGCATCGAGTACGGCGGCGGATCGCACCAGGCCAAGCTGATGCGCGGAGCCCGGCTCCGGCCGTGCTGGGGCGTCCTGTTCGTCCTCGACCAGCGGCTGCGGGCCGACCTCGAGGCGCTGGCCGTCCGGGTGTCGACCCGCAAACAGGCGTACTTCGCCGATCTCGTCCAGAGCTGGCAGGTCGCAACCCTGCCGGTAAATCCCGCGTTCGCGGGCAGTGGTCTTCACGGATCGTCACCAGGAGGCAGCCAATGAGTTGCAGCAGCGAGGACGCGCGCTTCGCGGTCCAGCAGGTGCCCAACGAGCGTTGGCGCCAGGCCACCGCGGCCAACCTGGCCGCCGACCATCTCAACGGCTACGACCTGTGGACGATGGCGTTCCTGGAGGGCCGTTCGGACTGGGAGGAGACGCGGGACTTCCTGCTCTCCGCCTCCCGCGACGAACTCACCGAACTGGTGGAGAAGACCCGCGGCGAAAGCCTCGCGTTCCTGGTCATGATGATGACCGGCGCCTGCAACGCCGACTGTCCCATCTGTTTCACCGACCGTCGCCGCAAGCGCGGCGAGACCACCGTCGAGCAGCGCGACCGGTTGCTGCGGGAGGCCGCCGGGCTGGGTGCCGGCTACGTCTACGTGCCGGGTGAGGGCGAGCCGACCATCGACCGCGGCTGGTGGCAGTTCCTGGAGACCTGCAAGGACACCGGCCTGGAGGCGATCGTCTTCACCAACGGGCTGATCTTCTCCGACTCGGCGACCAGCGAGAAGTACTGGGGCTGCCAGCCGGAGGAGGCCATCGAACGCCTCGCCGACTACCCGGTCTCGTTCTACGTCAAGATGTGGAGCACCGAACCCGAGCTGGTCGGCCGGATGATGGGGATCAACGCCGACAAATACCGGTTCACCGACTACGACGGCGTACGGGTGCCGCTGGGCATGGCCCGGCTGCTCGACCGCTACCCGCGCCAGCGGCTCGGCATCGAGGTCGTCGTCGAGGGCCGCAACGCCGACGAGGTCGTCGACACCATCGTCCCGTTCGCCGAGCGGCACGACCTCTCCCGCATCGTGGAGATCATCCAGCATAACGGGCGGACGCTCGGCAACCCCACGTACGACCCGACGCCGGCCCAGGTCGCCCGGGCCACGCCCCTGCTGAGCCCGACCAGCTGCACGGTCGCCACCTGCAAGGCGGTGGTCACCTCGCGCGGCTACCTCTCGCCCCGGATCGCGATCCTGGAGACGCAGTTGCCGACCGGCGCCCGGCACATCGACGACGGTTCGCTGTGGGACCTGCTGCACGGCACCGACTACCTCGTACAGCGCCGCTACGAGCAGAGCTGCCTGTGCGAGAGCGAGCCGGTGTCGCTGGCCGAGGCCGGCACCCCGACCCTGATCGGCCCGCAGAGCGTGGTGCCGCCGCAGCTCGCGGACCTGATCGACCCGATGCGGCCGACCGCGACCGCGACGGCCAACGACTTCACCAGCACCAGCACCGTCGCCGACCTTCTCGGCGGCCGGGTCGAGCACGGCACGGTCGTCCGCGTCGTCGGCCGGGCGCTGCCCGTCGGCCCCGGCCTGGTCCAGCTCGCCGACGGGCCGGACACGGTCTCGGCCAGCGGCGTCGAGGTCGCGGCGTACTCCTGGGTGGGGGTCGAGGGGACCTGGGACGGCCTGCTCGGCGCCCTGCGGGCCACCGACACCACGGTGATCAAGGAGTCGATGCGGCAGCCGATCAGCCGGGTGGTGTCGGAGTTCGCCATGGTCCGGCAGCCGGAGCTGCTGCGTTCCGTGATCGACCGCTCGGCCCTGACCGCGCTGCTGCGCAACCGGCTCACCGAACGCGGCTACCTGGAGGTGAGCACGCCGATGCTCACCGTCAACGGCGACATGGGACACGTCAGCCAGGCCCAGACCGAGCCGGTCCTCGGCCGCCGCTTCCACCTGCGCACCGACCCGGAGGAATACCTCAAGCGATACCTGACCGCCGGACTGCCGGCCGTCTTCGAGGTCTCCACGAACGTTCGCGCCGACAAGCCCGGCGACTGGCACCTGGTCGAGTTCCAGTCGGTCGAGTACTACCGGCGGCTGATGACGCTCGACGAGTCCATCGAGGTCGCCGACGAACTGGTCCGCGAGGGTCTGCGTGCGTTCGGTCCGCCGATCACCTCGTGGTCCGGGGTGATCCTGCACCCGGACCGGCCGTTCAACCGGATGCGGTACGCCGAAGCGTTCCAGAGCGTCCTAGGCGTGGACCTGTCGGCCGAGGAGTGCGCCACCGCCAACGGTCTCGCCGCGGCCCTCCGTACGGCCGGCTGCGAGATCGAGGTGCCCGAGCAACTCGTCGGGTGGCGCCGGGCCTGGCTGGAGGCGGCCTTCGACGGACACGTCCTGCCGAAGATCCGGCAACCGCTGTGGATCACCCACTTCCCGGCCGAACTCGCGGTGCAGGCCCGGCTCGACCAGGCCGACCCGCGCTACGCGCTGCGGGCCGAACTGTATCTGCCCGGCGGCCTGGAACTGGCCAACGTCTACGAGAACCTGGTCGACGGCGCCGAACTGCGGGCGCAGTACAACACCAGGCGCAGCCACCGGGTGGCCGCCGGAATGTCGCACGTGGCCACCAACGAGGCGCTGATGACCAGCGCCGAGGCCAGCATGCCGCCGATGTCCGGCGGCGCGATCGGCATCGACCGGGTGCTGATGGTGGCCCTCGGCCACGCCAGCGCCGGCGGCGGTCTGCTCTTCGGCCGGGAGGGGTTCGCCGAACTCAAGTCCGAGCACTCGGTCTGCGGCAGCGACGGCGGCTGCGGGAGCTGTGGCGGGGGATGTCGTTGACAGTCACCGTCCAACTGCTCGACACCCCCGACGCGGGTGAGGTGTTCCGTGCCGGCGCCGCACATCCCGTACTCGGTGAACTGATCGATCTGGGCACCTCGGCGGTGCTGGTGGTCGAACCCACGACCACGGTCGCGGCGGCGGTCACCGACTGCTGCGCCGCGCTCGGGCCGGACGTTTCGCTGACCCGGTCGGCCGGGCCGCTGCCGGCCGGCCTGCGCGACGACCTGGCGACCCGCAGCGGCAAGGGGGCGGTCTTTGTCGTACTGCCGCTGTCCGAGGCCGAGGCGCTGGTGGTGGCGGCCGGCCCCGACCTGCCGTCGATGGGGCCGCTGCCGTCGTGCGACCTGGAACGGTTCCGGGCGAGCCTGCGCACCGCGCTCGGCGACCCGCAGGAGGAGAGCCTTTTCACCGAACCCCACTTCGACACCGACCAGGACGAGGAGCGCCGGCTCAATGAGCGTCTTCGCCAACTCTATGGAGACTGACCGGGGCCGCCCGGCCCGGTCGGTGGGGCGGTGAACGTGCAGACCACCGAACTGGTCGGGCTGCGGATGGCGACCGTCGGTGTCCGGGAGGCGCTGGACACCGACTGGTCGGGCCACCAGTCCGACATCGACCTGATCCGGGTCGACCGGCCGGACCCCGGCGCCTGGGCCGACCTGGCCGCGGCCGGTTTCGTGGTGAAGCCGGACCGGGTCACCTGGCTCGCCGACACCGGCGCCGACGAACGCGACTTCCTGTCCCGGATCTCCCGCAAGGAGCGCGAGGGGGTGTCCAAGGCCCGCCGCGCGGTGGCCGCCGCCGAGCTGACCTGGCGGCAGGCACCGCTCGACGAGGCCGGTTGGCACGCGTTCCTCGGGCTCTACACCGACGCGGTGTCGCGGCTGCGCAACGGTCTTCCGGTGGCCGGCGCGCACTGGGCGGCCATCAGCGCCAAGCTCGACCGGTTCTTCCTGATCGGCGCCTACCGGGGCGACGACCTGCGGGGCGCGGCGATCGGCGAGTTCTGCTCCGAGGCCGCCGTCACCCGGGTCCGGTTCTCCGCCGTCGCCGGCGAGCAGCGCAACGCCAGCCTGTCCCGGGTGATCTACCTGGAGGCGGTGCGGGCCGCCCGCGAGGCCGGTTACCCCCGGGTCACCCTCGGCAACGACCCCAACCTGTACGGGCACCTGGTGATGCCCGGCCTCTTCGCGTTCAAGGCCCGTCTCGGCTTCGTCCCGGTGCCGTCCACCCTCGTCGACCCCGCCGACGGATGGGACGTGGCCGACCTGCTGCTGTCGATGAAGCCGCTCACCGACCCGGCGTTCATGCTCGGCTACCCGGCCACCGGAAAGGGACCCGACCTGGATTTCCACTTCTTCAGCCGGACCGACGACATCGACACCCGACTGTTCACCACCTGCCGGCCGGCGCCGACCCACGCGCACCGGATCGCCTAGAAAGAAACGAGGAGCATTCCATGGTCGGTATCGACTGGTCGAGCCTGGCACGGTCGCTCGACGGAGAGTTGCTGCTCGACAGCGATCCCGCGTACGAGTGGACGCGCAAACCGTTCATCGCCCGCTTCGATGAGATCCTGCCGCAGGTGGTGGTCATGTGCGCCACGCCCCAGGACGTGATCGAGGCGCTCGCGTTCGCCCGGCGCAACGACATCGACTTCGCGGTACGCAGCGGCGGCCACTGCTTCGCCGGCTACTCGTCCAGCCGGGGCATGGTCGTCAACGTCACCCCGATGGCACAGGTCAAAGTGGACGGATCACGGGTCGAGGTCGGCTCCGGCATCCGGATCGGCGCGATGACCAACGCGCTGATCGACCACGGACTCGTCGTACCCGGTGGTTCCTGCCCGTCCGTCGGCGTCGGCGGCACCACCCTCGGCGGTGGCATCGGAGTCCTCGGCCGGCTCTACGGGCTGACCCTCGACCACGTGGTCGGCGCGGAGGTGGTCCTCGCCGACGGCACCGTCGTCACCGCGGACGCCGAGCGCCACCCGGACCTCTTCTGGGCGCTGCGCGGCGCCGGCGCCGGCAACTTCGGCGTGGTCACCGCGTTGACGTTCGACGCCCGGCCGGCACCCCGGATGACCAACTTCTACATCGAGTGGGACTTCCAGGACGCGGCCGAGGTGTTGAAGGCCTGGCAGCGGTGGGCCCCGTCGGCGCCGGAGGAGATGACCGCCGGCCTCGGCTTCACCGCCATGGACGACCTCGACGAGCCGGCCGTCGCCGAACTCTTCGGGGCGATGGTCGGCACCGAGTCCGACGCGATGAAGCTGATCGGCGAACTCGTCGAGCGCTGCGGCCGGGAACCCGCCCGGGTCAACTGCCGCGAGATGGACTACCGGGAGACGGCGCTCTACCAGGCCGGCCTGCTCAGCGCGGTCAACAACCAGGTCGTGGAGACCCCGCAGGGGCAGATCGAACGGCAGGGCTGCCGGTTCACCAAGGGCGAGTTCTTCGACGGCCCGATCGCCGACGAGGCGATCGACCGGCTGGCCGAGGTCTTCGTCGCCGGCCGCACCGCCGGCGAGGTACGCGGGCTGGAGTTGGCGCCGTGGGGCGGCGGATACGCCCGTACCGACCGGCACGCGACCGCGTTCGTCCACCGGGACACCTCGTTCAGCCTCAAGCACGCCGTCATGGTGACGCCGGAGGCGTCGCAGGGGGCGAAGGAGGCGGCCTACCGGTGGGTGACCGAGTCCTGGTCGGCGGTGCACCCGTGGGGCAGCGGCCGGGTCTACCCGAACTTCCCCGACCCCGACCTGACCAACTGGGGCGACGCCTACTACGGCGAGAACTTCGCCCGGCTCAAGCGGATCAAGTCGCAGTACGACCCGCAGAACCTCTTCCGGTTCGAACAGTCGATCCCGCTGGGCTGAGGACGGCGGAACCGGCCATGGCGACGACCCCGACGACGAGGTCCCGGCTATCCGGCCGGGCGGTGCGCGAACAGATACGCCCGCTCGGTCGGCGCCTCGATGCCCGGATACGGCTGGCGCCGCATCCGGGCCCGCACCTCGAAGCCGGCTTCGGCCAGGCAGTCCGCCACGTCGTCGGGGTCGAACAGGTGGCCGTCGAACGACACCGGCCGGTCGAACCAGGTGTCGACGTGCAACTGGCCGGCGCCCACGTGGAAGGCGAGCAGCAGGATTCCACCCGGCCGCAGCACCCGGTAGAACTCGGCCAGCGCCCGGGGCAGCACCGGCCGGGGCAGGTGGATGACGGAGTAGAGCGACAGCACGCCGGCCAGGCTGCGGTCGGCGACGGCGAGCCCGAGGATCGAGCCGGCGCGGAAGTCGAGCCCCGGATGGCGTTCCCGGGCCAGGCGCACCATCTCGGGCGACAGGTCCACCCCGAACACGGGCAGGTCACGGTCGGCGAGATGGCGGGTCACCTGACCGGGGCCACAACCGAGATCGGCGACCGGGCCGTCGACGCCGGTGGCGCGTACCTGGTCGGCGAAGCCGTCGATCAGGGCCCGGTCCAGGGGCTTCTGCGCGAGTTCGTCGGCGAACTGGTCGGCGTACGGCTCGGCCACCGTGTCGTAGGCGACCCGGATCCGGTCGAGGAGCGCATCGTCGGGATCGATGTCAGGCGGGGTCACATCCGCTGACGGTACCGAAGAACCACGAACCACGCGGAAGGGATCACATGCACGAGCACACGGTCGACAGGGACGGGCGCCAGCTCCACGTGGTCGAGGACGGCCTGCCGGAGGGCTGGCCGGTCGTCGTCCACCACGGCACCCCAGGTGCGCCGCTGCTCTGGCCCACCTGGTCCGACGACGCCCGGCGGCGGGGCATCCGCCTCCTCGGGGTCGCCCGCCCCGGCTACGCCCGGTCCACCCGGCTGCCCGGGCGCTCGGTGGCCGACATCGCCGCCGACGTCGCCGCGGTCGCCGACGCGCTCGGCATCGACCGGTTCGCCACCTGGGGTGTCTCCGGCGGCGGGCCGCACGCCCTGGCCTGCGCCGCCCTGCTCCCCGGCCGGGTCACCGCCGTCGCCTCGCTCGGCGGGCTGGCCCCCTGGGACGCGCCCGGATTCGACGTACTCGACGGCATGCGCGAGGACAACGTGGCCGAACTGGTCGCCGCCCGCCAGGGAGCGGAGGCGCTCAACCCGCTGCTCCAACCGACCGCGACCGCGATGGCGACCGCCGACCGGCAGGACCTCATCGACCAGCTCGACGGGTTTCTCGACGAGGCCGACGCGCAGGTCGCCCGGACCGGGTTCGGCGGCCCTCTCGTCGACGGCATCCGGGCCGGGCTGCGGCCCGGCCTCGACGGGTGGTCCGACGACGACCTCGCCCTCGTCCGGCCCTGGGGATTCGACCTGACCGCGATCACCTGCCCGGTCGGCGTCTGGCACGGCAAACAGGACGCCATGGTTCCGGCGGCCCACGCCGACTGGCTGGCCGCGACGCTGCGGGCCGAACGGATCGACCTACCGCCGACCGACGGCCACCTCGCCGTGCTCGCCCACCGCGTCACCGACGTCCACGCCTGGCTGCTCCAGCACCAGTAAGCCCACCGGAGGGATAGACCATGACCGACGACCCGAACCGGGCCACGCTCGTCGAGGGCTGGGCGGAGGACATCGACACCTTCAACCCGGTGCTCGTGCAGGACACCTTCAGCTCCCTGGTGTCCGGGCTGTGCTTCGAAGGGCTGCTGACCTCCGACGCCGACGGCAACCTGCTGCCCGCCCTCGCGGTCGAGGTGCCCACCGTCGAGGCCGACGGGCGCACCTACCGCTTCGCGCTGCGCGACGGCCTGCGCTGGTCGGACGGGACGCCGCTGACCGCCGACGACGTGGTCTTCACCTACCGGCTGATGATCGACCCGGCGTACGGGGAGCTGCCCTCACCGCACCGCGGCGAGCTGACCCGGCACCTGGCCGACGTCTCCGCCGCCGATCCCCGCACCGTGGTCTTCCGCACCCACCGGGAGTACGCGCCGTTCCTGACCGGCCACGCCCAGCACGGCATCCTGCCCCGGCACGTCCTGCCGGAGCCCACCGCCGACGCGGTGGCGAACCTCGACGGCTACAACACCGCCCCCACGGTCGTCAGCGGCGTCTTCGCGGTCACCGAACGCACCCCGGACGAGATCCGCTTCACCCGCAACCCCAACTACCACCGGGGGCCGAGCCAGCTCGACGGGTTCGTCTACCGGATCTTCCCGACCGGCCTGGCGGTCGCCGACGCGCTACGCGCCGGCACCGTCGACGTCGGCCTGGTCGACCCGTCCCGGCTCGGCGAACTCGCCGGGGTGCCGCACCTCGACACGACCGTCATCGACCTGCCGACCGGCAACTTCTACGCCTGCCAGCTGGATCCGGCCACCCCGGCCGGCCGCATCCTCGGCGACGTCCGGGTCCGCCAGGCGCTGCTGCTGTCGGTCGACCGGGAGACGATGGTCAAGGAGGTCTACCTCGGGCAGGCGAGCGTCGCCGACTCGGTCCTGCCGCCCACCTCCTGGGCCTACGATCCGGGCGTCGAGCCGCGCTACCCCTACCAGCCGGAGCGGGCGGCGGCGCTGCTGGACGAGGCCGGCTGGCGGCCGGGGCCGGGCGGCGTACGCGAACGCGACGGCGAGCCGCTGCGGTTCGAGGTCGTCGCCGGCACCAACACGAAGGCGTGGGTCGACACCGCCCACGTCCTCGCCGAGAGCTGGCGTCGCCTCGGCGTCGACGTCGAACTGACCCTGCTCGACTTCGGCGAGCTGATGGGCAAGGTCGTGCAGCGCCGCGACTTCGGCGTCTTCCTGCTCGCCTACACCTGGGGTCAGGACCCCGACCAGTCGGAGCTGTTCTCGTCGGCGGCCATCGAGGCCGGGTTCAACTGCTCCGCCTTCACCGACCCCGAGGTCGACTCGGTGCTCGACGCCGGCCTCGGCACCGTCGACCGGGCCGAGCGGCGCCGGATCTACCACCGCTACCAGGCCCGGATGGCCGAACTCGTCCCGGCGCCGATGCTCGTCTTCCTGAAGGGCATCTACGGGATCAACCGCCGTGTGCACGGCTACCGGGTCGGCACCCACAACCAGTTCGCCGCCCGGCCGTGGATGCACCAGGTACGGGTGGTGGACCGGTGACCCGGTTGCGGCGCGGCCTGCTGCTGGTCGCGTACGGCCTGCTGGTGCCGGTCGGGGTCGTCGTACGCCTGCTCGGCGACCCGCTCGGCGTGCGCCGGCCACCGACGGGCACCAACTGGCGGCCGGCCCGGCCCGGGCCCGCCACCCTGGACGGCGCCCGCCGGCTCAACTGACCGCCGTCCCTGCGATCCGGCCCCGGAGCACAGCATGATCATCCTCGGCATCTCCGCCTTCTTCCACGACTCGGCGGCCGCGCTGCTCGTCGACGGACAGCTCGTGGCCGCGGCCGAGGAGGAGCGGTTCAGCCGGCGCAAGCACGACAACCGCTTCCCGGTCAACGCGATCCGGTTCTGCCTGGAGTCGGCCGGCCTCGGCGCGGGCGACCTCGACCACGTCGTCTTCTACGAGAAGCCGCGGCTCAAGGCCGAGCGGGCGGTGGCCACCATCCTCAGCGAGGTGCCGCACAGCTTCGGCCCGTTCGAGCGGTTCTTCACCCACGGCGGCGCCCGGCAGGCGGTCGGCGACCAGATCCGCGAGACGGTCGGCATACCCGCGTCCCGGGTGCTCTTCGTCGAACACCACCTGTCGCACGCCGCCTCGTCCTTCTTCGCCTGTCCGTTCGACGCCGCGGCCACCCTCACCATCGACGGCGTCGGCGAGTGGGCCACCACCAGCATCGGCGAGGGGCAGGCGGCCTGGGACGGCACCGGCGAGAACCGGCTCCGGCTGAAGGAGACGATGCACTTCCCGCACTCGCTCGGGATGCTCTACTCCGCCTTCACCGAGTTCCTCGGCTTCCAGGTCAACGAGGGCGAATACAAGGTGATGGGGCTGGCCGCCTACGGCCGGCCGCGCTACCGGGCCGAAATCGACCGGATCGCCCGCCAGTACGACGACGGCAGCCTCTGGCTCGACATGCGCTACTTCCGCTACCACCGCTCGGTCCGCAACGGCTTCCACCCCCGGCTCGCCGAGCTGCTCGGCATGCCGCCCTGCCCGCCCGGTGTCGAACTCGACCCGGCGGCCGAGGGCGCCGTCGGGGAGCGGGCCCGCCGCTACGCCGACGTCGCGGCCAGCGTGCAGCAGTTCACCGAGGACGCGGTGGTGGCGATGGCCCGGCGGGCGGTCGAGGTCACCGGCCACCGCCGGCTCTGCATGGCCGGCGGGGTCGCCCTCAACGGGGTGGCCAACTACCAGGTCCTGCGCCGGGCCGGGGTCGAGGAGTTGTACATCCCGCCCGCCCCCGGCGACTCCGGCGGCGCGCTCGGCGCGGCCCTGTACGCCCACCACGTCCTGCTCGGGCAGCCGCGCCGGTTCGTGATGCGGCACGCGTACTGGGGTGCCCAGGCCACCCCGGACGCGGTGACCCGGGCGCTCGACCGGGCCGGGCTGGCCTACACCACGCAGCCGGACCCGGCCGCGCTGGCCGCGACGGTCGCCGACATGCTCGCCGACGGCCTCGTCATCGGTTGGTTCCAGGGCCGCTTCGAGTGGGGGCCGCGGGCGCTGGGCAACCGCAGCATCCTGGCCGACCCGCGCGGCCCTGGCATCAAGGACCTGATCAACAAGAAGGTGAAGTTCCGCGAGCCGTTCCGCCCCTTCGCCCCGGCCATGCTGCACGACCGGGCGGCCGAATACGTCACCGGCGACGGCACCGACCAGTGGCCGACCCGGTTCATGCTCATGGTCATGCCGCTCGATGAGCGGTTCGCGGCCAGTGCCCCGGCCGTCGACCACTTCGGCACCGGCCGGATCCAGACCGTCGCACCCGAGACGAACCCGCTCTTCCACTCGGTCATCAGCGAACTGGGGCAGCGGACCGGCCTTGGCTGCGTGCTCAACACCTCGTTCAACCTGCGCGGCGAACCGATCGTCGCCACGCCCGAGGAGGCCATCTCCACCTTCGGGCGCAGTGAACTCGACGCATTGGTGATGGAGGACCGTGTCATTTCGCGATCTTGAGCGGGCGCACCGGAACAAGCGGTACGAACTCGTCCCGCAGTTCGAGCAGTACGACGCCAACGAACTGTTCCTCCGCCCGTACGTGACGTTCGTCAGCCGGCCCGGAATCGACAACCCGGTCTTCCGCACCGACCGGCTCGGCTACCGCCTGTCCGACTCCGGCCAGGGGCGGGTCGACTCCGACCGGTGGCGCGAACTCGACGGCGGGATCGTCCTCGGTGGGTCGTTCGTGTTCGGCGTCGGCGCCAGCGGCGACGGCACCACGCTGCCGTCGCGGCTGGCCCACCGCAGCGGCGTGCCCTACCTCAACCTCGGCATCTACGCCGGCAACTCGTTGCAGGAACTCGTCGCGGCCGTCCCCTTCCTGGCCGCCGCGCGGAGCGTCCTGATCTGCTCCGGGATCAACAACGTCTTCGCGTCGCTGCAGTCCCTGGGCCACAACGAGGTCTACGGGCCGCTGTTCTTCGAGGGAGCGCTCGCCACCCTGGGGCGTACCCCGATCGTCGACCTCGCCGCGGCCGTGGCCGAACCCGGTCGGGACATCCCCGACCAGCGGGCCGCCGACACCGCCGGCCAGGTGCTGCCCAGCACCGACATCGGCGACCATCTCGCCGCCCGCATGACTGCCGCGCTCGACCGGCAACTACGCGACCTGCGGATCATCGCCGGTGCGGCCCGCCCCGACGCGCGGGTGCTGTTCTGCCTCCAGCCGTTCGCCGACCCGGTGCTGCGTACCCCGACCCCGCCGGAACGGGAACTGTTCGACCTGGCCCGGGAACGGCAGGGCCCCTGGCTCACCGCCCGCGACTACGTGGCCGCCAACTGGGACGCGTACGCCGACCGGATGGCGGCCGGCTGCGCCGAACTCGGGGTCGAGTTCCTCGACCTGGCGGCCCGCCGGTTCACCGGCTGGTCGTTCTACGACCGTGTCCACATGACCGACCACGGCTACCAGCAGGCCGCCGACATCATCTGGGAGAGGTTGTGCTCGACAAGCTGATCCGTGCCGTCACCGGGGTGGTGCTGAGCCTGTCCCGGCGTAACCGCAAGCGGACCGACGACCGCCGCGAACCGCCCGACGAGAGCCGGGAGAACGTCTATCCACTGTGGTGAGCGACGCGATTCCGCCAGGCGGCCAGCAGCGCCGCCTCCCGTTCCGCCGTCAGCCACGGCTTGCGCTGGCCGGCCTCGGCGTCGAGCCGGTCGGGGGCGAGCGTGCCCAACCAGCGCCAGGTGTCCGCGACGGTCTCCTCGACCGGGCGGCAGTCGAGCAGCCCGGTCGCGAACGCCCGCGACGAGTCGACCTCGTAGCTGGCGGCCAGCCGGTCGCCCGCCGGTAGCCAGATCGGCAGCTCGCTCCACGCCCGTACCCCGTGGTCGAGGAGGAAGTCCTCGTCGACCCAGGTCAGCTCGGCGTCGCCGCCGGTGGTCGTACGGCAGGCGTCGAGCAGCCCGCGCATGGTCGTGTGACCCACCCCGGACAGCACGTTGTACGGCCCGGACAGCCCCCGCTCGCCGGCCGACAGCAGCCACGCCGCCAGGTCGCGGGAGTCGACGTACTGCAGCCCGCGGTCGGCCGGCCCCGGCGCCAGCACCTGCCCGCCCCGGGCCATCCGCAGCAGCCACCACGGCAGCCGGCCGACATACTCGTACGGCCCCAGGATCAGGCCGGTGCGGGCCAGCAGGCCACGTTCGCCGAAGGCGTCCAGGACGGCCCGCTCACCCCCGGCCTTCGCCATCGCGTACGCGTCGAAGTCGTCCCCGTCGACCGGCTGCGGGTACGGCACCAGCGGCGCGTCCTCGGCGAAGCCGGGGGAGGCCGGCCAGCGGTACACCGACAGGCTCGATACGTAGAGGTAGCGCCCGACCGACCCGGCCAGCAGTTCGGCGCTGGCGCGGACCGCGGCCGGATCGTCGCGCCAGGTGTCGACGACCAGGTCCCACCGTTCGCCGGCCAGCCGCCGCAGGTCGGCCGGGTCGGTCCGGTCGCCGGTCAGCGCCCGTACGCCGGCCGGTGGCCGGCCGCTGACGCCACGGCTCAGCACGGTCACGTCCCACGCCCGGGCCAGCGCCTCCTCCACCACCGCCCGGCCGACGAAGGCCGTACCGCCGAGCACGAGCAGCCGCATCGTCTTCTCCCGTCCGGTGCTAAGGCCGCCAGGCCCGGCACCACAACTCGACCGCGAGCAGGTTGTAGAGCGGCCAGTTCGGGCCGCGGACGAAGCCGCGCCCGGTGGCCACCAGGTCGGCGAGCGCCGACTCCGGGTCGACGAGCCCCCGCTCGGCGCACCGGCCGTCCATGATCAGTTCTCGCGCCACCGCCGCGTTGTGCCGCAGCGCCAACTGGTACATGCCGGCGTACGAGCCCTTCACGGCCGCGTCGGTCGCCGACTCCGGCAGCAGGCCGCGCACCGCCCGGCGCAGCGGCAGCCGGTCCCCGGTGTGGTCGACCAGCGCCGGCACCGGCGTACGCAGCGCGAACTCCACGACCGGCTGCGACAGCAGCGGATAGACGCTGGGCCGGTGCGGGTTGCGGTGCTCCCGGTCGACGGCGTCGCCCCAGTAGGCGGTGCCGAGGATCTGCCCGGCCCGGACGGCGGACAGCCCCGCCGCGCCCGCCGGCAGTTCGAGCGGCGTGCCCGGATCGGGCGGGGACAGCCAGGCCGGACGCGGGAAGTCGAAGTCGTTGCCGGTCAGCGCCGGCTCCCGGCGCCGTGCCCGGCGCAGCTCCCGGCCGGCCGCGGCGAGCAACTGCGGGAACGGGGTCAGGCCGTGCCGGCTCTCCCGCCAGGCCTCGACGAGCCCGAGCGGCCCCCGCCGTCGCAGATGGTCGGCGAGGTGGTCGCCACCGCCCTTGAGCACGAAGACCTGATCGCCGCCGCCACCACCGAGCGCTTCGGCCGCCGGGCCGGCCTGCTCGGCGAGCAGTTCGTTGAGCCGGGCCTCGGTGAACTGCAACTGCGGCGCGTCGGCCCGGGGCAGCGGACCCTTCGGCGGCGTGAGCGGCAGCAGGTCGGCGCCGTCGACCACCAGCAGTTCGCTGCCCAGCCGCTCGGTGACCGCTGCGGCGAGCGGGCGCTCGTCCAGCGACGCGCCGGCCGGGAAGTAGACGTACCTGGGCTGGAAGGTCTGGTCGCCGCGCAGGTCGGCGTGGACCGCCCAGGCGACCGCCGACGAGTCGAGCCCGCCGGAGAGGTCGAGGGCCACCACCGGCGCCGACCCGACCCAGGCCCGGGTGCAGGCCCGCAGCGTGTCCCGCAACGCGTCCGGATCCGGGTCGGCGCCGCCGCCCGCAGCCACCGTGGCGGCACTCCACAGCGGTTCCCGGCTCGTTTCCCGCCCGGTACGGCGCAGCAGCGTGCCCGGCGGCAGTTGCGACACCCCCTGCCACGCGGTCCGGGTGGTCGGCCCGGGGCCCTGCACCACGAACGTGCCGAGTCGGTCCCAGTCGAAGTCCGGGCGCTCGCCGAGGAGGTCGACCAGCAGCGCCATCCGGGTCGCGAACACCAGCCCGCCCGCGTACGGCACGTGGAAGCAGGGCAGGTGGCCGATCGGGTCGCGGGCCAGCAGCAGGGTGCCGTCGGGCCGGACGGCGGCGCCGGCGTAGCGGCCCCAGCGGCGCCGGGGCAGCTCCCCGTCGCCGGCCAGCCACTCCAGCGGGACCGGCTCGGCGCACCGCCGCGACAGGTCGCCGTCGCGCTCGAAGAGCCGGCCGACGAGCAGGCCACGTTGCGCCGTACCGGCGACGACGGGCACCGGCGCGTCGTCGCCGGGCAGCGGGTCACGCGCCGGAACGCCGGCCACCGGTGCGGACGGCGGTAGGCCGGCGACCAGCCAGCCGTCCCCCTCGACCGGCACCGATCCCGCCGTGCCGAGCAGTTCGCGCAGGCGGCGGGCGGGGCGCTGGTCGGGGTGCAGGTCGACGTATCCGGCGAGTTGCGTCACGCGGCCTCCCCCTCCGGTCCGACCACCAGGATCGGGGCCAGCGCCCCGGCCAGTTCCGGATCGTCGTCGAGCACCGTGCCCCGCAGTTCGACGAACGCCCGCGAGTGGAGGGGATGCTTCTGCACGCCGACGACGAGGCGGACCGGCAGCCCGACCCGCCAGGCGTGCCGGGCCAGCGCGGCGGGCGCGGCCATCGGGTGCTGGGGCCGGGACCAGAGCCGTCGTACGGCCAGGTGGGCGCGGACCAACCGGGCGGCCACCGGCAGGTCGTCGGGCCGCGCCGGACGCTCCGCCGGCCGGTCGGCGAGCAGGGCCGAAAGACCGTCCCGGCGCAGCTCGCGCTCGCATGTCAGCAGGTGCGACCGGGCGGCGAGCAGCAGCGGAAGGCCCGGCCGGGCGGCCGGTGCCGTCCGTGCCACGCCGGCCAGCGGCCGGGGAGCGTTGGTGGTCACCCCGCCGGGCCGGGCGGGGCGGGCGGGCGACCACGGCCCGGCGGCCGGTCCGCCGGTGAGCAGGCCGCGCCGGGCGAGCGCGGCGAGGACTTCGCCGTCGCGGGGGCCGGGCGCGGCCGGCGTGCCGAGCGTGGCCGAGACGACGGCGGACGCGTACGCGCCGAGGGCGACGAAGCGGTCGGTGCGCAGGTCGAGCGCGATCAGGTCCCCGTCGTAGTCGGCCCAGTGCACGCCGGGCGCGGACGACGCCGGTAGGGACCCGTCGTGGGGGTCGGGGGCGGAAGGTGTTCGGGCGGGTGCCGGGCCGACGGGGCACTCGACGAGGAGGAGCGGGCCGTCGAGTTCGAGATCGTCCTGCCGGAGTGGGCCGCTACCCACCGCGCCTCCCCGTCCGACGGTCGACAGCGATGCCGGATCGACCCGCAACGGTCGACTATCTGGCCTGGTCAGCCATTTGGCCTGGTCAGCCAGCCGATCACGCCACCGGGTCGATCAGATGATCAATTCCGTCAATGTCTACATTGAAACATCCGCCCGAGGGCGCGGCAAGGTCGCCAGGACCGGCTTTCACCGGTTGGCGGGCTCCAGCGGCCGGGTGTCCGACGTGCCGTCGTCCTCCGGCCGGGGCGCGGTGGCGGCGCCGTCCCGCGCGGCGACGGTGGCCGCCGCCAGCCGCGCCCGACGGGCCCGCAACACGATCCGTACGGACAGCACCAGCGCGGTCAGCCAGCCGGCCGCCAGCAGGACGTAGACGACCGGGCGGGCCGCCCCGGGCAGGTCGGCCGCGCCGACCAGGGTGCGCGAGTTGGTCAGCACGATGAGGCCGCCGACGGCCGCGCCGAGCAGTTGGGCCGGCACGATCCGCACCAGGTAGGCGGCGACCGGGGCGGCGATGAGCCCGCCGATCAGCAGCGCCAGGACCATCGGCAGCAGGAACCCGCCGGCGCCCAGGCCGATGAGGAAGCCGACGCTGGCGGCGACCGTGACCAGGAACTCGGCGGTGTCGACCGAGCCGATCACCTTGCGAGGTTCCATCCGGCCGGAGACCAGCAGGGCCGGGGTCGCGACCGGGCCCCAGCCACCGCCGCCGGTCGCGTCGACGAAGCCGGCGAACAGGCCGAGCGGGCCGAGGAACCGGCCGCGCAGCGGTCCGGCCGGGCGGCGGGCCGCCAGCGGTCGGGAGAAGCGGATCAGCAGGTAGGCGCCGAGCACGAAGAGGATGCCGGCCATCCACGGCTCGGCCGTCTTGGTGGAGATCGCGCTGAGGATCGTGGCCCCGGCGAAGGCGCCGACCGCGCCGGGGATCGCGATCCGGGACACCACCCGCCAGTCGACGTTGCCGAACCGCCAGTGGGCGACCCCGGAGGCGAGGTTGGTGCCGATCTCGGCGAGGTGCACCGACGCCGAGGCGGCGGCCGGGGTGACCCCGGCGACCAGCAGCAGGGACGTCGAGGTCAGGCCGTAGCCCATGCCGAGTGCGCCGTCGACGAGTTGCGCGACCAGCCCCACGAGGGCGAGGACCACCAGCTTGCGCACGATCGCCTCCGACTTTTCGGCAACTCCTATCGATTTGGTCGACAATGCGGTACGGGACGCGCCCACGTCAAGGGCTGATCGGCTGATGGGACGCCGGGGCCTTCCTGACGTGACGGTGTGTGGTGATCGTTAGTTGTTCCGCCGTTGTAGATACGGCGTGTCGTGCTGGTGGGCAGCAGATGATCACGAACGCCCTGGCGGTTGCCGAGGAAGGACCCAGGAGCGCTGCCCGGCCACGGTCAGGACAGCTCGAGGTACGCGATGCCGGGCATCGGCAGGTCGATCTCCACCGACACCGTCCCGTCCGCGTCGGCGGTCACCGTACGGGCCGGTTCGGCCTCGTCGAGGCGGTCCTCCGCGGCCAGGGCGAGCCACTGCTCGCCGGTCGGCCAGTCGGCACCACCACCGAGCGCCGCCCAGCGGGCCTCGATGTTGGCGTGCCACCCGTCGACCCGCCACACCCGTACGGTGTGCCGACCCGGCGCGACCCCGGTGAACCGTACGGTCACCAGCCGGTCGAGCCCGACCGCGCCGCGCAGCCTGGACTGGTCGAGGGTGCCGTTCCACACCAGCACCCCGGACTCGCCGGCCCACGCCTCGACCAGGCTGCCCGCCCCGTCGCCGGTCAGCGTCACCGGCCGCTCGACCTCCCCCAACCGCTCGGCCAGCTTGAGCGCCCAGAACTTCGGCTTGGCGAGGTTACCGACGGTGAGCAGGCCGAACCCGCCGTGCAACAGCCGCTCCGGCCGGCCCAGCTCCTCGAAGTGGTCGGAGGCGACCCAGGGCGCGAGCGCCGCCACCCGGCCGGCCGCCGAGCGCATGCCGCGCAGCAGGAACGTCGCCGCGAACACCGTGTCGTTGACCGGGTGGTGGTGGGTCGGGGTGACACCCCACTCGGTCCACAGCAGCGGCCGCCCGCCGGCCAGCGGCCGCAGGTCCAGCGGCGGGGTGCCGTACACGTGGGTGGAGAGGAAGTCGACCGGTGCGTCCACGGCGAGTTGCCCGTCGATCCAGCCGACCGCCGCCGAACCCGGACCGCCGACCGCGATCCCCGGGTCGACGTCCTTGACCGCACCGGCGGTCACCTCGTACAGCCGCCAGTACTCCTCGGGCGTCCCGGACCAGAACACCGACAGGTTCGCCTCGTTCCAGACCTCGAACGCCCAGTGGTCGCGGACCTCGTCCCGGCCGTACCGGTCGACCAGGTGGCTGACCAGGGACCGGACCAGGTCGGCCCAGCGGTCGAGATCCCCCGGCGGCGAGATGATCCCGGCGTACGCGAACACCGTCGGGGACGGGTCCCGGGCCAGTTCGCGGGGCATGAACCCGAGTTCGACCACCGGCCGGTAGCCGAGCGCCAGGACGGCGTCGTAGACCCGGTCGACGCCGCTGAAGTCGTACGCCCCGTCGCGGACGACTGCCAGGTCGTCGCAGAGGATGCCGTGCGCGCGTACGGTCGCCACGCCCAGCTCGTCGTGGACCCGGCGCAGCGCGTTCGACAGGTCGGTGCCGATCACCCGACCGCCGGTCAGGTCCTCGCTGAGCAGGTGACTGAGGTGCTCCGAGCCGACCATCGCCCGCCACACCCGGTCCAGCGGCGCCGAGCCGGTGCCGACCTCGACGATCACCCGGGCGTCGGCCGGCCCCGGCCCGACCCGGTCGGGGGCCGACAGTGGCCCGCTGGCGGCGACGGTGGCCAGCGCGGCGACGGCGTACCAGCCGCCCCGCCCGTCGGTGGTGTCGGCGAACGGGCCGTGCGGCACCGCGAGGACGTCGCCGCCGCCGAAGTCGACCACCTCGAAGGGGCCGTCGGCCGAGCCGGCGCGGTAGACGACGTAGCCGATGGCGTCCGGCACCGGGTCCCACGACACGGTGACCTGGTCGCGCCCGGCGACCGCCCGGACCCCGGTGGGTGCCGGCAGGTCGGCCTCGACCGTCTCGCCCGGTTCCCGGTCCTGGGCGCCACCGGCCCCCATCAGGGCCGACCAACTGGCCTGGGCGGAAGCCACGCTCACGACGCGGCCTTTCCGGTGAGCTGCGGCAACCGCTGCCCGGCCGGGACGTTGAACGTCTCCGCCGCCAGCAGCGGCCGGATGCGGCGTTCGAACTGCGGCGTCACGAAGGCCCGCTTGACCACGTCGCGGGCCAGGTGGTTGCCGAGCGCACCCATGATCATCGCCTGGTCCAGGGACAGGTGCCGCTTCGCGACCTGCCCGGTCCCGACGTTGACCGCGTCGTAGAAGCCGCCCGGGCCGTACGCGTCGAAGTCGCGCTGGAGCTTGGCCAGGTTGTCCACCACCGGCCGCTGCGCGTACGGCAGCGCCAGGAACGCCGCGTGCGGGGTCACCACGCCGTCGCCGTACTCCGGGTCGGGGCCGGCCGGGCGGCAGCCCTCGAACCCGGCGTCGTACTTCGTCGCCTGCGCGTCCGACGGGTAGCCGTCGGTGTCCATGCCCATCGCGTCGACCCCGTAGACGGCGTACCCGCCGGCCGGGTTCGACGCGGGTGAGAAGCCCCAGTAGCCGTACCCGGCGTCGTGCAGGCCGTGCTCGATCTGCGCGGCGACGGTCGCCGGATGGTTCCGGCCCCACGACCGCGGACCCCACTGCGCCTCGGGCACGAACAGGTCCGGCATCAGCGCCTCGAACATGTCCCCGCCCCAGCTCGGCACGAACGTGATGCCCCGGTAGCGGTACGACCCCTCGTAGACCTCACGGCCGAGGTGGGTGGTGGTGAAGCCCCGCGGCCGCATCTCCTGCCAGGCGTAGTCGCAGTTGTCGGGCAGCGTGCGCATCGTGTCGAAGTACGCCGTCGGCGGGATCTGCCCACTGCCGATGCCGAGGTAGGTGGCGATCCGCGGCTCGGTCACCGTGATGTCGTAGTGGTTGCAGGTGAACCAGACCCCGTTCTGCGGCACCGAGCAGCCGGGCGGCGCGGCGTCCCAGAACCCGCCCCGGATCAGCCCCCGGGGGCCGATCGGGGTGGCCGCCTCAGGGTTGAAATAGAAACCGAAGTCCATCTTCGACAGCACCCGGTCGGCCTTGCCCCGCAGCTCCGGCAGGGCGCCGCCGACCACCCGCAGTGCCGCCGCCAGCCAGCCGTTGTCCACACTCGACATGAACGGGTAGACCGGGTTGCCGTCGTCCGGCCAGACGGTGACCACCGAGCCGTCGCGCGGGTCGTACCAGTTGTAGAACATCCCGGACTCGTCGTGATGCTCCAGGGTGGCCAGCGTGTCCAGGGTCTTCGACACCCGGTCGCGGGCCTCGTTCCGGCTGATGATGCCCAGCTCGCGGGCGACCACCGCCGACCACATGTAGCCGCCGATGTTGGTCGGCGAGGTGTACGTCGACGGCGTACGCAGGTCGCCGCCGATGTTGTCGGCGACCAGCCCGGTGCCGGGGTCGGTCATGGCGACCATCGACCGCCAGGTGTCCTTCGCGTACGTACGCAGCGTCCGGTCGCCGGAGTCGGCGGCCCCGGCGGTTCCGCCGGCGGTCAGGACCAGGGTCACGGCCAGCAGGGGTACGAGCAGGCGTCTCACGGGCAGCTCCTGTCTATCCGGGTGGTGCTCACTTGAGTCCGGTGGTGGCGATCCCGCGCATGAAGTGCCGTTGCAGGACCAGGAAGACGACGAGGACTGGCAGCACGACCACGACCGCGCCGGCCAGCAGCAGGCCGAAGTCGGTGCGGTTCTGCCCGATGCTGTAGAGCGCGAGCGCGACCGGCAGCGTGTACTTGTCCTCGGTGGTGGCCACGACCAGCGGCCACAGGAAGTTGTTCCAGCTCGACAGGAACGTCAGGATGCCGAGCGTGGCCAGCGCCGGCCGGCACAGCGGCAGCACGACCTGCCAGAAGATCCGCCACTCGCCGGCGCCGTCGACCCGGGCCGCCTCGATGAGGTCGTCCGGAATGGACAGCAGGAACTGCCGCATCAGGAAGACCCCGAACGGCCCGGCCAGGTACGGCAGGATCAGACCGGCGTACGAGTTGGCCAGCCCCAGGTTGCTGACCAGCACGAACTGCGGCACGAACAGCACCATGCCGGGCACCATCAGCATGCCGAGCACGATCAGCAGCAGCGCCTTGCGGCCCGGGAAGTTCAGCTTCGCCAGCGCGTACCCGAGCAGCGAGCAGAACACCAGGTTGCCGGCGGTGACCAGCACCGCCACCAGGGTCGAGTTGAAGAAATAGGTGGGGAAGTCGAGCCGGGTGAACAGGTCCTGGAAGTTCGCCAGCGTCCACGTCTCCGGCAGCCAGGTCGGCGGCACCGCCCGGATCTCCGCCTCCGGCTTCACCGCCGCCAGCGCCATCCAGACGAACGGCCCGACCACGAAGAGCAGACCCACCACGAGTACGGCGTACAGCGAGATCCGGGCCGTCCGGTCCCGGCCGCGCAGCTGAGCGCTCGTCATCGTCAGTCCCTCTCGCCGAGCAGCCGGAACTGCAGCACCGACAGCGCCACGATCGCGACGAACAGCACGTAGCTGGCCGCCGCCGCGTAGCCGTAGTTGCCGAACCCGAACTGGTTGTAGATGTGGTAGGAGACCGACAGGGTCGACGACAGCGGCCCGCCCTGCGTCATCACGAACGGCTCCTCGAACACCTGGAGGAACCCGATGCCGGTGACGACCGCGCCGAACAGCAGCGTCGGGCGCAGCAGCGGCATGGTGACGTTGCGGAACTGCTGCCACCGGCCGGCGCCGTCCAGCGTCGCCGCCTCGTACAGGTGCTGCGGGATGCCCTGCAAGCCGGCGAGGAAGATCACCATCAGGAACCCGAAGTTGCGCCAGGCCGCCATCACGATCAGCGACGGCAGGGCCGTGCTGGTGTCGCCGAGCCAGGCCGGCCCGTCGACCCCGACCAGCCGCAGCAGGTTGTTCACCAGGCCGGCCTCCGGGTCGAGCAGGAACCGCCAGACCACGGCGATGGCGACGATGCTGGTCACCACGGGCAGGTAGAAGCCGACCCGGAAGAGCGCCCGGAACCGGATCAGTCCCGAGTTCAGCGCGCTGGCCGCGGCGAGTGCCAGCACCATCGTCAGTGGCACCCCGACCACCACGAAGACCAGCGTGTTCACCGCGGACCGGACGAACAGTTCGTCACCGAAGAGCCGGGCGTAGTTGTCCAGGCCGACGAAGTTGACCGCGAGCGGGTTCCGCAGATCGGTGGAGCGCAGGTCGGTCACGCTCATCGCCAGCGACGCGACGACCGGCAACGCCATGAAGACGAGGAACAGCGCGGTGAACGGGGTGGCGAACGCCCAGCCGGTGACCGCCCGCCGCCACCTCGGCGGGCGTTTCGCCGGGCGGTCGCCCACCTTCCGCGGCGCCGCCGCCGCGGACTTGACGTCGACGGCGGTCATCTCAGTTTCCGGTGCCGATCGAGGCCGCGCGGTCCTGGACCGTACGGGCCACCGTCGCCGGGTCCTCGCCGGACTTGGCCAGCTTCTCCACCTCGATGTCGAACGCCGCCGCGACCTGCTCCCAGGTCGGGAACGTCGGCGGCGCCTTGGCGTCGGCGAGCTGGTCGCCGAACACCTTCAGGTTGGCGTCGCCGGAGAGGCTGTCGTCCTGCCACGCGGCCCGCACCGCCGGCAGCGCGGCGGAGTCGGCGTACCACTGCACCTGGATCTCGGGGCGGCTCAGCCACTCGATGAACTTCCACGCGCCGTCGCGGTTCTTCGCGTCCTTGAACACCGCCAGGTTGCTGCCGCCGATGAACGACGTGGCGCTCTTCTTCGCCGGCATCGGCACCACCGCGAACTTGTCGGCGAAGTCCGGCCCGCCCTGCTCGTTGAGCAGCCCGACGTGCCACGGCCCGGAGACGAACGCGCCGATCTCACCGCGTACGAACGCCGGTTCGAGCGCCCCTTCGGCCAGCTCGGTCGGGGCGAGCCGCTCGGTGAAGTACGACTGGAAGTAGGCAAGGGCCTCGGTCATCTCCGGCGAGTCGAACGTGTAGCCGTTGTCGTCGGCGATGTTCGCGCCGTTCGACCAGGCGAACGGGAGCACGGTCTGCCAGCTCCCGGTCTTGCCGGGCTGCAGGTTGATGCCCCACTGCGCCCCGCTGGCCTGGATGGCCTTGGCCATCGCCTTCAGCTCGTCCCAGTTCGTGGGGCCGGTCGGGAAGCCGGCGGCCGCGGCGAGGTCCTTGCGGTAGTAGAGGACCCGGGTCTCGACGTACCACGGCACCCCGTAGGCGGTGTCGTTCACCACGGTGGTGTCCCAGGCGCCGGGGAAGAACGCGTCCGGTGCGATCAGGTCGGTCGGGGTCGGGTCGAGCGCGCCGGTCCCGGCGAACTCGCCCTGCCAGGTGGTGCCGATCATCGACAGGTCCGGGGTCTGCTTCGCCGCGATCGCGCTGGCGATCTTCTGGTGTGCCGCGTCCCACGGGACCGGGGTGACGTTCACCCGGGCATCCGGGTTCTCCGCCATGAACCGCTGCGCGAAGGCACCGAGCTTCTCGCCCTCCGTACCCATCGCCCACACGGTGATCTCGCCGGTCGCCGGGCCGTCCGCGACCGACCGGGCCTCGTCGTCGCCGCCGGCCGAATCACGACCGCAACCGGCGGTCAGGGCGACGGCCAGCGCCACCGCGACGGCCGTCACGGCGCTGTACTTCCTGGTCATTTATGAACCTCCGATGGGTGTGTGCCGCAGCTACGCCGGACGACGAGCCGGGTGGGAAGGACGCGCCGGCGGGCCGCGCTCGTACGGCCGTCGGTCCGCGCGGTGCGTTCGCCGATCCGCCGGTGCAGCCAGCGGGCGGCGACCGCGCCCAGCTCCCGCATCGGCTGCGCGACGGTGGTCAGGTGCGCGAACCGGGCCGCCATCAGGTCGTCCCAGCCGGTCACCGCCACGTCGCCGGGGATGTGGATCCGCCGCTGCTCGGCGGCGAGATGGACGCCGAGCGCGATCTCGTCGTTGGCGCAGATCACCGCGTCGGGCGGGTGGGCCAGCAGGTCGCGGGCCGCCCGTTCGCCGCTGTCGAGGTCGAGGCCGCACGGTACGGGCGGGGGCGGCACCAGGCCGCGCGTCCGCAGTGCGGCGGCGAGCCCGGCGTAGCGCCCCGCCACGTCAGGGGAGCCGGCCGGGTCGCCGAGGAACGCGAACCGGCGGTGGCCGTGCCCGAGCAGGTGCTCGGTGAGCTGGCCGGCGGTCCGCTGGTTGCGGGTCGAGATGGTGTCGACCCCGGCGACCGGGGCGCGGGCGAGCAGCACCAGGGGCAGCCCGGTCGCGGCGATGTCGCGTACGACGTCGTCACCGACGGTCTGCCCCATGATCGCCAGCCCGTCGACCCGGCCGGCGAGTTCCTGTACGGCGGCGGCCGCGTCGGCGCGCCCGTGGGTGGCCAGGATCAGCACGCTGCTGCCGACGGCCGCGGCGGCCTCCTCGTAGCCGAGGACGACCTCGGCGTAGTAGGGGCCGACCAGGTCGGGGAAGACGATGCCGTTGGCCGCGTGGCGGCCCTCGGCCAGCGCGCGGCCGGACCGGTTCGGGGTGAAGCGCAGTTCGGCGGCGGCTGCCTTGACCTTCGCCCGGGTGTCGGCGGTGACCAGGTCGGAGTCCCGCAGCGCGCGGGAGACGGTGGCGATGGACACGCCGGCCCGCTGCGCCACCTCGTAGATGGTCGACGCCTTCCCTTTTGAAAGCGCTTTCATCTTCACGGGCGATTCGTTAACCGCCCCGAAACATCGTGAAACTCATTGGAAACACAACATTCACGATGCGGCACTTCTGACTATTTACATGTTTCGCTCGCGTCGGTCAGCTGGCTGTCCCGCGATCACCGGATGCCGGTCGGCCCACGGCCGGGCCTGCTCCAGCACACTGCCGAGCCGGATCAGCAGGTCCTCCCGGCCGTACGCGGCCACGAACTGCACCCCGATCGGCAGCCCGTCGGCCGACCAGTGCAGCGGCAGCGACATCGCCGGCTGCCCGGTCGCGTTGAACGGCGACGTGAAGCTGACGTACTCGCCGGACCGCATGAACCCGGCCAGCGGCTGGCCGGGGACCGGCCGCAGCTCGCCGAGCTTCGCCGGGGGCCTCGGCAGGGTCGGGGTGAGCAGCAGGTCGTACCCGGGTTTGCGCCCGCCGTCGGTGCCGTCCCCGTCGTGGTTCCACCAGGCGGCCACCCGGCGGCACCAGGCGTGCAGCGCGTACAGCCCTTCGAGATAGGCGACGGCGGACACGTCCTTGCCGTACATGCCGAGCGCCCAGTTGTCCTGGTCGAGGTCGGCCGGGGTGAGTTCGCGGCCGATCGCCCTGCCCCAGCGCACGATGTCGAGGTACTGGAACACCGGCATCAGCACCTGCGCCTCCGGTGCCGGCGCGTCGAGCGCCGCCGGCCGGGCGATCTCCACGATGTGGCCCAGTTCCTCCAGCAGCGCGGCCGTCGACCGGACCGCCGCCACCACCTCCGGGTCGAGGGCGACCGCCGGATGGTCGACCTGGATGCCGATCCTCAACCGGCCGACGGGCGCGCCGACCTCCCGCACGTAGGGCCGCTTCGGCGTCGGCGCCGTGTACGGGTCACCGGGCGCCATCCCGCCCACCGCGTCGAGGATGCCGGCGATGTCGCGTACCGAGCGGGTGATGGCCGACTCGTGGGTCAGGCCGGCCCACGCCTCGCCGAGTTCCGGGCCGAGGGACACCCGGGCCCGGGTCGGCTTCAGCCCGACGAGGCCGTTCGCGCTGGCCGGGATCCGTACCGAACCGCCGCCGTCGTTGGCGTGCGCCGCCGGCACCATCCCGGTCGCGACGGCCACCGCCGACCCGCCGCTTGAGCCGCCGGACGAGCGGCTCAGGTCCCACGGGTTGCGGGTCGGGCCGTACGAGTCGGGCTCCGTCGTCGTCCACGCGCCGATCTCCGGAGTGTTCGTACGCCCCACCAGCACGAAGCCGGCGGCCCGCAGCTTCGACACCATCCACGTGTCGGCCGACGCCCGCCAGTCCAGGTCCTTCAGGAACCGGGTGCCGTAGTGGTAGGGGTCGCCCGCGCTCTGCTGGAACAGGTCCTTGACGGCGAAGGGCACCCCGCCGAACGGCCCGGTCGGCGCGCCCGCGGCAACCGCCCGCGCCTTCTCGAAGCTGGTGTGGATGAACGCGTTGACCTCGGGGTTCAGCTTCTCGATCCGCGCGATCGAGTGCTCGACGAGTTCGGTCGCGCTGATCTCACCGGAGCGGACCAGCTCGGCCTGCCCGGTCGCGTCGAGCCAAAAGATCTCTTCCATCGCGTCCTCCCGCCGCGGCCCGGCACCGCCGGGCCGATCTCCGCCGGCGGCCGGTCCGGTGTCGCCGTCCGCCGCGCCGCTTCTCGCAGCCTCGTCCCGGGCCGACCGGGCGACAACGGGGCGCCGGCGGATCGGCAGGACTGCCTAGGTAGTACCGCCGGCACCGGTGGCCGCCCTCGTAGGCTGGCTGTCGATGACCGGCACGCCCCATCCACGGCCGGTGCTCGAACGGCGGCTGGAGGCCGCCGCCTGGCAGCACCGGGCCACCGTCGTGCGCGCACCCGCCGGCTGGGGCAAGACGTTCGGACTCGACGCCTGGGCCGCCTCGTCGCCACGGCGCGACCGGATCGCCCGCGCCGAACTCGACCCGCCGTGCGCCGACCCGGTCATGTTCTGGACCCGGGTGGCCGAGGCACTGGCGCGGGCCGACGACCGCTTCGCCCACCTGCCCCCACCACCGGCAGGGACGGACGACCGTCAAGTGTGGATCGCCGAACTCCTCGCCACCGGCCGAAGCGCGGCGGCCGACCTCGTGCTGGCCATCGACAGCTTCGAGCGGGCCGACACCGCGACCGTCGGCGCCGAACTCGGGCAGTTCCTGCACGGCCGTACCAGGATCCGGCTCCTCCTCGCCGGCCGTACCCGCCCCCGCCTCGCCCTCGCGCGGCTGCGGGCGGCCGGCGCCCTGGCCGAGATCGGCACCGGCGACCTCGCCCTCACCGCCGACGAGGCCCGATCCCTCCTCGGCGGCCCGGCCGGACCCGAGTACGAGGACACGATCCGCCGGGCGGAGGGCTGGCCGATCGCCCTGCGGATCGCCGCCGAACACCCGCGCGAACGGCTCCGCGGCGACCACCACCACCTGTACGACTACGTCGTCGAGGAAGTGCTCGACCCGCTGCCGCCCGACGTCCGCCGCTTCCTGCTCGACACCGCCGTGCTCGACTGGCTGAGCGGCCCGCTCTGCGACGCCGTCACCGGCGGTACCGACGGCGCCGGGCAGCTCGCCCGGCTCGACCGCGAGGGCGTCTTCGTCGTACCGCTCGACCGGCGACGGGTGTGGTTCCGCTACCACCCGCTGTTCCGGGAGGCACTGCACCGGGCCGCGGCCCTCGAAGGCGCCGACTCCGTACGCGGCCACCGCCGCGCCGCCCGCTGGTTCGTCGGCCACGGCATGCCGGACCGCGCTGTCGCACACCTGCTCACGGCCGGCGACGAGGCCGACGCCGGCGAGCTGATCGCCGCCACGTACTGGCGGATGCTCGACGTCGGCCACACCGCGACCGTGCTCGACTGGATCGACCGGCTGCCGCCGCGCCACCTGCACGCCGACGCCCGGCTGCTGCTCGCCCACGCGTCGGCGAGCCTCTTCGCCGGTCGTACCGGTGACGTGCACCTCGCTCTCGCCCGCGCCGAGGCAGCGCCGGCCCGGCCGGGCGAGCTGCCCGACGGCCTGCCGTCGGTCGACGCCGGCATCGCGCTGGGCCGGGCCACCCTCAGCGCCCTGCGCGGTGACGTCGGCGAGGCGACGCGGTGGGCGCGGCGGGCGCGGGCGATGCACGGGCCGGAACACTTCACCCAGCGGGCGAACTGCGACATCATCCTCGCCGGATCGGCCTACTACGCCGGCACCGACGACGACGTCGAGTTCCGGCTGGCGGAGATCGTGGAATCGGCCACCCCGATGCGGAACACCGTCGCCGAGGTCGCCGGCCGGGCGATGCTGGCCCGGGTCCGGGCCGACCGCGCCGACCTCGACGCGGCCCGGGAACAGCTCGCCCGGGCCGCCGCCCTCGTCGGGTCCCGCCAGGCCACCGCGCCGTTCGCGGCCCGCGTACTCGCCCTCTGCCGGGCCGTGGTCGACCACCGCGGTGGTGCCGTGGACGCCGCCGCCGCGGGCTATACCGAGGCCCGTGACCTCTCGATCGCCGCCGCCGACCGGATCACCGCCCCGGACGCCGTTCTCGGTCTCGCCGAACTGGCGCTCGACGGTGGCCGCGCCGAGGACGCCCGGCGCCGGCTGGACGAGGCCGCGCTCCTCCTCGCCGAGTGCGACGACCCCGGGCACCGCCTGCGAACCCGCCGGGCGACGCTGGAAGCCCGCCGCGCGGACCGGGTCGCCGCCGACCCCACCGCCGGTGGGCTGCTCACCGTACGCCAGGGGACGATCCTCCAGGCGGTCGCCCGTGGCCTCTCCGACGCGGCCATCGCCCGGGAACTGGGAGTCAGCCCGCGTACCGTGCACGCCCACCTCCGGGCGGTCAACGCCCGGCTGAATGTCCACTCGCGGTCCGACGCCGTACGCGCCTACCGCGCGGCCGGCGGCCCCGCCTGAGCCGGCGCTACCCTGCGATGGTGGATGACGGCGACGGCGGACGGGTGGCGGCGTCCCTCGCCGACCGGCTCGACCAACTGTCCTTCGTGGACCAGACGGCCGACGGGGTGACCGCCCGGGTCATCGAGGCGGTCGCCGACTGGGCGAGCGGTCAGGGCTGGCGGGTCTACCGCCGGGCACGCAGCGTGATGCCGCTGCCGGGACCGATGTCCGGGCGGCACTCGATCGTCGACGTGGCGTGCGCCCGGCCCGACGCGCCACCGGTGGTGATCGAGGTGGACCGCACCGACCGGGCCCGTACGGCCGAGAAGCTGGTGGCCGAGGCGGCCGCCGGCCGGATCGCGATCTGGGTCCGGTGGGGCACCGGACCGTTCGGCGCACCACCAACCCCGGTGCACCTGGTGACCTGTGCGGTTACGCACCGCAACGGCCCGGTCGGGCAGGGGCGGCTCTACACCCGCCGGCCGGACACCGACCGGCCGCCGCCGGCACACTCCGGCAGCCCCGGCACCGCCGACGTGGTCGCGCTGCCGATCCCGGACACCGACCCCGAGACGTCCTGAGCCACCGGCACACTGCCCGGCGTCACGACGTCACCGCCTCCAGATAGACCCACTGCCCGTCCTCGCGGACGAAACGGCTGCGCTCGTGCAGCATGCCCGGACGTCCCGACTCCCGGTAGTGGGCGCGGAACTCCACGCCACCGGCGGTGTCGAACAGGCCGCCCCGGTCGGTGGCCAGGATCTCCAGCCTGGTCCACCGCTGTGCGGGGTCGAGGGTCAGCCGGGCCGGCCGGGTGGTCGGGTGCCAGGTCCGCAGCAGATAGGCGGTGTCGCCGACGGCGAAGGCGCTGAACCGCGACCGCATCAACTGCTCGGCCGTCGCGGCGGTCGTCTCCCGCCGGTGCAGCCGGCCACAGCAGTCGCCGTACGCCTGACCCGAGCCGCACGGACAGGTCAGGTTCGGCTCGTAGCCCGCCGCCCGGCGGGTGCCCCGTCTCGCCACCGGGCCATTGTGCCGTGTTTCCGGCCAGCCACATCCGCGGCGGTGAGAGCGCGCACAGGAGGCACGCCGTGCCTCGCGCCGTGCCGTGCGCCGATCAAGGAGAAGTCGTCCCCAAACGTGCCCGGTTTGCCGTGGATATCCCCTCGATCGGCGCGTCGCATGTCCGCTGCGGGCACCGCCAGGCGGGGTGCGCCGCATGATCGCGTTGATCGAGGAGAAAGCGTGGCAATTCCTGCCTGTTTTGCGGCGAATATCACCTTGTTCAACGCGCCCCGCCGTGCCCCGCCGCGCCCCGCCGTGCCCCGCCGTGCCGTGCCGCGGCGGGATGGGGCGCGCGCGGTGCGGCCCGGGTGGGAGGTCAGGCGGCGCGGCGTAGCCGGCCGAGCATGCCGTTGAGGTCCTGTACGAACAGTTCGTGGCGGAAGTAGTGCCCGCCGGGAACCTCGCGCCACTCGTGCGGAATCCCGGCCCGGCCGAGTGCGGCGCGGAACTCGCGCTGACCGGCCAGCACCTGGTTCTCGTTGATCGTGTCGAACCAGTTGACCGGGTCGGGCGAGGTGCCGGCGGCGAGGAAGATCCGCTTGTTGTGGTAGCTGCCGATGCGCTGCACCGGGTTGTCGGCGTTGACCCGTGCCTCGTCCCAGAACGGGGCACCGTAGACGGTGCCGCCGCCGAGATCCATCGCGGCCGACGTGATGTTGGCCCAGTGCACCACCAGGCCGAGGTCGCGGCGCAGGCTGGCGGGGCCGGAGTGGGAGCTCACCGAGCAGAAGTGGCCGTAGTACTTTGCCGCGTACTTGAGGGCGCCGAACCCGCCCATCGAGAAGCCGGCGACGGCGCGGCCGTTGTATTCGGCGAAGGTGCGGAAGTTCGAGTCGATCCAGGGCAGCAGTTGCGCGATGTGGAAGGTCTCCCAGTTGCGGGGGCCCGTGTTGGAGCTGACCGGGTTGGAGTACCAGCCGGTCGAGGCGTCCGGCATGACGACGATGATCTCCCGGCCGGCGGTCAGGTTGATGATGTTGTCCTGCATGTGGAAGGTGCGGAAGTCCGCGTTTCCGCCGTGCAGCAGGTAGAGCACGGGGTACCGCTTGCCGCTGGTGTGGTAGCCGTCCGGCAGCAGGACGTTCACCGCCGGGTCCCATGCGATCGCGTCGGTGGCGAAGCGGTAGTACTGCAGGCGGCCGCCGTTCTCGTTGCGGTCGACGATGTGTAGCCCGTGTCCGTTGCCGGCGGCGTGCACCGGGGTCGGGGCGGTGAGGGCGCCGGTGAATGCTCCGGCGGTGGCGACTCCGGCGACACCGGTCAGGAGTCGTCGGCGGCTGACGGGGTGATGGACGGCGGGGTTTCGGTCCATGGGGCTCTCCTGTCGTGGGCCGCACTGATTCGTCGGCGTCGATGGTGCTGCGGTCCGCCCAGGCTATGGGAGAAAGTTGCCCATGAGTACCCATCAATTGAAATATTTCTACACGTCGCCGGATGGTGGTTGCGTGGGCACGGGCTGGCGGGCCATCATGGCGCCATGATCGCTACCTACCGGAAGGGCGTGACCGCCCTCGCGCGGTGACCGCGCCCGCGCGGCACCAGGCCGCTCGCGATGTCATCCCGGCCAGGACGCTCGAATCGAGCATCGAACACTGGCTCGCCGCCGTGGAGATCCGGCGGGAATGGCTGGACCACGGACTCTCGACCACACCGGCCGACCGGGCCGGCGCCGAAGACCGGCTGACGGCCATCTACGCCCGGCACTTCCGACCCCGACCCCGCTTCCGCTGGGTCGACTCACCCCGCCAGGCCCTTCCGTCGCTCACCGGCCTGCCCACCCACGACGTCCTGCAACGATGGGTGATGCCCCGGCGGCCGCCGGGCGTACCCCCGCTGGCCAGCGACATCGCCGCCGGACTGTCCCGGCTGCGCGGCGCGTTGGACGACGCGGTCTCCCATCCCGACCTCGATCCATCACGGCTCCGCCGCGACAAGGGCAAGCCGTGGCCCGTACTGCCGCCGCTCGAAGCTCTCGACGCTGGTGGCCCGTTGCGGGAGGTGCTGCGGCAGGGCGTGCGGAACGCTCTGCGGACCAGCCTCGCCGACGGGTTCTACCTGCCCGTACGCGCCGCGCTTTCCGCGTACGGGCGGCTGCCGGTCGCCTGGTACGGCCAGCAGGAGGCGCACTGGATCGGCTACTACGACCTGCTCCGCCGGCTCGGCTTCGCCCGGTACCGGCCGGCCGACGCCGACCACCTCGACGACTGGGCGATACTGGCCCGGTCGTGCGGCTGGTGGTGGCCGGGCGAGGACGTGTGCGTCGTCGTCGAACGCCCGGCCGTGATCCGTACCGAGTCCGTTCCCGGCGGTTGGCACGGTCAGGTCCGGCCACGTCAGGGTGATGGCGGCCCGGTCGAGTACCGCGACGGCTGGCGGCCACTGCTGAACCGGTAGCCCGGCGGACGACGCCTGAGCAAGCACTGCCCGAACCCGGGGTGGCCGGTCCGACCGGCCGGCCACCCCGACATCCGGGCACGGTCGGCTCCGGCGCCCGAAAGATCGTCCCTAGTGGATGGCGATGACCGCTCCGGTGGCGTTGTCGTTGCCGCCGGCCCGCAGCGATTCGGCGAGCAGGGTTCCGACCGGGTTCCCGTCCCTCGTCAGCACCTCGGCGATCCGCCCGTACGGCACCTGCTCGGCGAGGCCGTCCGTACACAGGAGGTAGACGTCGCCCGGCCGCAGGGTCACGTTGAGCACGTCGGGTTCGGGCTGGTCGGGGTGGCCGACGTACCGCATCAGCCGGTAGCGGTCGGCGTGTGCCCGCGGCGAGTCGAACGGATACCAGCCGTTGACCGCCCCGAGCCAGGCCGCGGTGTGGTCGACGGTGAGCAGTTCGAGTTGACCGTCCCGTAGCCGGTAGGCCCGCGAGTCGCCGATCTGCACCAGCCAGGCGTCGTGGTCGTCGCCGACGAACGCGGTCAGCGTGCATCCGGTCAACTCGCCCAGCCGGTGTCCGGCCTCGCGGAGCCGGCGCTGGGCCTCCGCGACCGCGGCGCGCAGCGGCCCGGGGCCGGGAGCGGCCATCCCGACGAAGACGTCGACGGTGGTCCGGCCGGCGACCCGGCTCCCCTCGCCGGCACCCATGCCGTCGGCGACGACCACCAGCGGGCGGGCGTCGTCGAGGTGCAGTACGTCGAAGTTGGCCGGGTAGCGGTTGCCGACCACGGTGCCGGCGGTCATCGCCAGGCGGCGACCGGCGACCGTGAGTTCGGTGCGGCGGATCTTGATCTCTTCGATGGCGCCGAGTCTAGCCATCCGGGCGAGGGGCCGGACCGGTTTATGTCCACCGGGCGCGGGAAGGCACCGTACGGATCGCCGCGAGGGCCACCGCCGCCCCCGTGGCCGAGGGAAGGGATTCGAGATGGCCGAGCGGGAGAACCTTCACGATCTGCGAAAGCGTGCCCACGATGCGGGCATCGAGGGCAACTCGAAGATGAGCGAGCCGCAACTGCGTGACGCGCTGAAGCGGGTGGGTAGGGGCACCGACCCGATGATGGCCAAGCAGGCCGCCAAGAAGTAGATCGACCGCGTCGGTCGGGACGGGGGAGAGCCCTCGTCCCGACCGACGCGTGTGTCGGGTCAGACGCCGAGCGGTGCGGTGGGAAAGGCGGCGAGGTTGACGGCGCGGACACCGGGAAGGTCGGCGGTGGTCTCGGCGCGCAACTCGATCGCGGTCACGCCGCACTCCCTCGCGATCCCGCGCCGGTCAGCACCCCGCGGGCCAGTTGGTCGGACAGCCATTCCCGGAAGTCACCCTCGGACCAGCCGCAGCGGGTCACCAGCGCGTCGTAGTGGGCCGGGTCATTGAGAAACCAGACGACGTCGACCGCCCGCTCCACATCGGACCCCTGGCGCAGGGGCCCGAGTGACCGGACCCGCTCGACCACCATCGCCGCGCCCCGGCGCCGGTTCCGCAGCAGCGTCTCCCACACCTGCGCGACCTCCCCGTTGTCGTCGGCCGCCCGGCGTACGGCCTCGAAGATCTGGGCGGCCCGGCCGCCGATCAGGGTGCACACCCGTTCCTGGTCGGCCCGGACGAGCCGCTGCGGACCCTTCAGATCACCACCCCGTCCGGATTCGAGGGGTTCGCCGCCGAAGCCGGCGAGCCGGCGGCGGCCCGCCGGCTGCCCGACCCCGGCCCGGTCGACCCGGCCGCCCTCGGTCACGCCGCCGCCCGACACGGCGTCGAACTGCTCGGACCACCAGCCACCCGCTGACGCCACTACCCGTCGCGGTTCTCCAGCGGGACCGTCGCCTCCGCACCGGGCGCCAGCCACAACCGCCGCCCCCGCACCATGATCGGGATCGGCGGCTCGTCGCCCGGTGGGGTGCCCATCCGCACCTCCCGGTGGTCGACCGTCAGGTCGACCAGCCGCCCGCGATAACGGATCGTGCAGCGAAGGTAGTCGAGGCCCTCGGGCAGCAGCGGATCCAGCCGGAGCACGTTGTCGTGGATCTCCAGCCCGGTGTAGCACCGCTGGAGGATGTCCAGCGTCCCCGCCGTGGCACCGAGGTGGATCCCCTCCCGGGCCGAACCGTCGTGCAGATCCGCGAGGTCCGTACCCAGCGCCGCCAGCAGCATGTTCCACGACTGCCGCCGGTCGGTGCGGGCCAGCACCCAGGCGTGGGCGACCCGGCTCAGCGTCGACCCGTGCGTCGTACGGGCCAGATAGTGGTCGACGGTCGCGGGGATGCACGCCCGGTCGAAGTCGTAACCGAGGTGGCCGATCAGGTCGGCCAGCTCGTCCGCGCCCAGCAGATACAGGAGCATGAGCACGTCCGCCTGCTTCGACACCCGGTAGCGGTTGGTGCTGTCCCCCTCCGCCTGCAGAATCCACCCCAACGGTCGCAGGTCGCCGTACCGCCGCCGGTAGTGCTCCCAGTCCAGCTCGGCCAGGTCGGCGTACCCCTCGAACTGGGCCAGCATGCCGTCGGCGAGGAACGGCAACCGCAGCCGGCGCCCGACGTGGTCCCAGTGGTCGCGCTCGGGCCGCCCGACCTCCGGCTCGAACCACGGCGTCGCCCCCGGGTGCCGCTCCAGCAACGAGTACGCCTCACACGCGCGGGCCAGCGTCCACGCGACCATCACGTTGACGTACGCGGAGTTGTCGAGACCCTCGCCCGGCCGGTCCGGATAGCCGTCGTGGTATTCGTCGGGGCCCATCACCCCCCGGATGTCGAACCGGTCGTCGGCCGGGTCGTACGTCGCCGCACCGGCCCAGAACCGGGCCGTCTCCACCAGCAGGTCGATCCCGGTCGTGCCGAGGAACGACAGGTCCGCGGTGGTCTCCCAGTAGCGCCACGCGGAGTACGAGACGGCCAGGTTGACGTGGTGCTGGAGGTTCGTGTGGTCGGGTGTCCACTCCCCGGTCACCGGATTGCGCGACCGGGCCGGGCTCTCGTCCCGCCCGCTGCTGGCGCTCTGCCAGGGAAACAGCGCGCCGTCCCGGCCCAGCTCGGCCGCCTGCCGGCGGGCCCAGCCCAACCGTCGGTGCCGGTACTCCAGCAGGGCCCGGGTGAGTTCCGGCAGCCGCAGGTCGAGGAACGGGTAGACGAAGAGTTCGTCCCAGAAGATGTGACCGTGGTAGCCCTCGCCGTGCAACCCGCGCGCCGGAACGCCGGCGTCGAGATCGACCGTGTGCGGCGACAGCGTCTGCAACAGGTGGAAGGTCTGCACCCGCACCAGAAGCTGCCACGCCTGCTCGTCGCCCACGTCGAGCCGCAGCCGCTGCCACAGCCCGGCCCACACGGCGGCGTGGTCGGCGGCCAGCACCTCGAACGGCCCGGCGCCGGCGAGTTCGGTCCGCGCGGCCACCAGCGGCTCGTAGACGGCCCGGTCCCGCGACGAGAAGACGGCGACCGTCTTGTCGACCAGCACCGGCTCACCCGCCGTCAGGTCGAGCGCGGACACCTGGCTGATCTCCGCCGGCCCGCCGACCGTACGGTGCTCGATCCCGCCCCGCGACCCGGCCGACACCCGGGTCCGGGCGGCCAGCGCCACCCGCAGACGGGAGTCCGTGGTCTCGGCCACCATCCACAGCGATTCCGGGCCGTCGGTGCCGCACGTGACGTCGTCCAGGTGCCGGCCGCAGGTCCCGCGCTCGATGGGCGCGTTCGCGTTCACCACCCCGCCGTCGAGCCCCGACCGCACCTCCAGCCGCCCCGACCAGTTCTCCGTCAGGATCGTCGTGTGCAGCGCGGCCAGGTGCGGCGCCGCCATCGACACCAGACGTCGCTGCCGCAGCCGGGTCCGCCGCTGCTGCCGGTCGACGACCACCAGCTCCCGGCGGTAGATGCCACTGCGCAGGTCGAGCGCCCGATGCTCGTGCAGGCGGCGGGCCCGCCCCGGGGCGTACCAGTCACCACTGGCCGGCCGGAACGTCAGCGGCAGCCAGTTGGGCAGGTTGACGATGCTTTCGGCGGTCTCCCGGCCGTCGCCCGGCAGCCGGTTGTGGAAGCCGGCGAGATAGGTGCCCGGATAGTGCACGCCGTCGGCCGACGACTCCGGCGCCGCCCCGCGGCTGGCGAGATAGCCGTTGCCGACGGTCAGCAGCGCTTCCCGGGTGCCCTCCCCGTCCGGGTCGCCGTCGACGTACGTCAACGTCCAGGCGGCGGGCAGGTCGCTCGTGCACAGCTCGCAGCCGGGGTCGACGGGTCCGGTCCCGGCCACCAGGCACCTCCTCAGCGCACTGCCGGTTCCCGGTCACCGGCCGGGCAAACCTGGCACCACCGGCGGCGCCCGGCGCACCGGCGGGCTCGCCGATCCGGCCGTCGCGACGGCGGCGGCCACGTAGGGTCGGACCGGAGACCACACCCCGGTGGACACCCGTACGCGAGGACTGCGATGTCCCGGACCCACCGACCGTCACCGGCGCTCGTGTTCAGCCTGGCCACCTCGGCCGGCCTGCTCGCCGCACTCAGCCTGTGGGTCCGTGGCCGGACGGTCAGCCACTGGGAACGGGACCTGTTCGCGCTCCTCAACCACCTGCCGACCGCCGTCACCCCGGTGCTGGTGGTGGTCATGCAGGTCGGCTCCTACCTGGCGGTGTTCGTGGCGGCGCTCGCCGCTGCCGTGCTGCGCCGGACCGCCCTCGCCCGCGACCTGCTGGTCGCCGGCAACCTCGCGTACTGGCTCGCCGTCGCCGGCAAGCTCGCGGTGGCCCGGGAGCGACCGGCCGCCCTGCTGGCGGACGTACGGATCCACGACACCGTCACCGGCGGGCTCGGCTACCCGTCCGGGCACGTCGCGGTCGCGTCCGCGCTCGGTCTCGTCGCCGCCCGCGCCGTCCCCCGGCACCGGCGGGGGTACGTGTGGGCGGGCATCGCCCTGGTCGCGATGGCCCGCGTGCACGTCGGCGCCCACCTGCCGGCCGACGCCCTCGGCGGGTTCCTGGTCGGCTGGCTCGCCGTCTGCCTGACCCGGCTCGTCGTCGGTGACATCGGCCCGGAGCGGTCGGCGGACCGGATCCAGCGGGCACTGCGGGACCAGGGCGTCGACGTCGTCCGGCTGGAGGCGGTCGACGGCGACGCCCGGGGCTCCCGACCGTGGAAGGCCGCCACCGGCGACGGGCGGCACCTGTTCGTGAAGGTCACCGGCGGCGAACAGCGGGACGCGGACTGGCTCTACAAGCTCTACCGGCGAATCCGCTACCGCAACATCGCCGACGAGCCGCCGTACCTCACGGCGAGACAGAAGACCGAGCACGAGGCCCTGATGTCGCTGCTCGCCGAACGGGCCGGGGTGCGTACCCCCGGGGTCGTCACCATCGCGACCGGCCCGGACGGCGACGGGGTCCTGGTCCAGCCGTTCGTCGACGCCCGGTCGCTCGACGCGTCCGGCACACCACCGGCACCCGCCGCCCTCGCCGATGCCTGCCGCCAGGTCGCCCTGCTGCACCGCGCCGGACTCGCCCACCGCGACCTGCGCGCCGCCAACATCCTGCGCGACGACTCCCGGGTCCACCTCGTCGATCTCAGCTTCGGCGCCGGCAACGCCACCGCCGACCAGCGGGCCCGGGACCTCGTCGAACTGCTGGTGACCCTGGCCGGTCTGGCCGGCGCGGCACCGGCGGTCACCGCGGCCGTCGAGCAGATCGGGCCCGAGGCGGTCGCGGACAGCCTGCCCTACCTGCAACGGCCGCTGCTGTCCCGCGCCGGCCGGGGCATCCTCCACGACCACCCCGACCTGCTCACCGAAATCCACGACCGGATCGTCGAACGGTGTCCGGGCCACGACGACCGGCCGGCTCCGGTCGTCCGGGTCACCCGGCGGAGTCTCTTCCTGCTCGTCATGCTCGGCCTGCTCGTCCACTACCTGCTGCCACAGATCGGGCAGGTACGCGCCGCCCTGCACCTGATGCTGCACGCCCACCCGCTCGCCGTCGCGGCCACCCTGCTCGGCTCGGCCGGCACCTACCTGCTGAGCGCCCTGGCGCTGCGTCTCGCCGCGGCCGACCGGATCCCGCTCGGGCAGGCCGTCCTCACCCAGGTCGCCGCCTCCTTCGCCAACCGGCTCGCCCCCGGCAGCGTCGGCGGAGCCGCGCTGAGCCTGCGTTACCTGAACCGGAAGGGAATGCCGGCGGCCGAGGCGGCCACGGCCGTCGCCGTCGTCCGGGTGGCCGGCGCCGTCTCCGTCGTCGTCCTCCTGCCGCTCCTGCTGCCCTTCGCCCGGGAGCCGACCCGCAATATCGTGCACGCCGCCACGACCAAAGGACTGCCGATCCTGCTGGCCGTCCTCGCCATCCTGCTGGTGGCCGCCGCGGCGGTGGCCGTCCCCCGGTTGCGGACCCGGGGCCGCGCCGCCGTGCACCAGGTGGCCGCGGCCCTGCGCGCCCTCACCCGGGGGCACCGGCTGGTACGCCTCACCGTGGTGTCCCTGGCCCTGACGGTCCTGTACGGCGCCTGTCTCTATTTCGCGCTGCTCGCGGTCGGCCAGCCCGTGGATCTGGCGGTCGTCCCGGCCGTCGTGCTGGTGTCCGTCGTCGGCGAGGGCGTGGCGTCGGCCGCGCCCACCCCCGGCGGACTCGGTGCCACCGAGGCCGCCCTGGTGTCCGGCCTGCTGCTCTACGGAATCGCGCCGGACACCGCGGTCGCCGCCGTGCTGATCTACCGGCTGGCGACGTTCTGGCTGCCGGCCCTGCCGGGCTACGTCGCGCTGCGGATTCTGGTCCACCGGCGGCTGCTGTAGGGCGGCCCGTCAGTCGAAGAAGACCAGCCTGACGATCGCCACCGTGCCGATGACGACGATGATGGAGCGCAGGAGCCGTGGGGAGAGCCGGCGGCCGAACCTCGCCCCGGCGAAGCCGCCGAGCGTGGCACCGGCCGCGATCAGCGCGACCACCTTCCAGTCGACCGAGTGCCGGGCGACGATCATGAAGGTCGCCGCGGCCACGGCGTTCACCCCCGTCGTCAGGAGGTTCTTCACGCCGGTGATCGCCTGCAGGCTCTCGGCGGTCAGCACGCTCAGCAGGCCGACGACGAGAATCCCCTGTGCGGCACCGAAATAGCCGCCGTACATCCCGAGCACGAAGGTGCCGGCGACGACGGCGACCAGCCGTCGGGCGCTCAGCGTGCCGCTGTCGGCCGTACCCCGGCGGCGGGCGGCACGTCGCTGGAGGGCCGGCCCGGCGACGACCATCAGCAGGCCGATCCCGATGAGGACCGGCACGATCGCCTTGAACGCACTCTCCGGCAGCACCAGCAGCAACAACGCGCCCACGATCCCGCCGAGCACGGAGGCGGGGAGCAGCCACCTGAGCAGTTCCCGCTTCCCGGCGAGTTCGTGCCGGTAGCCGTACGTGCCCGAGATGCCTCCACCGACCAGGCCGATGTTGTTGGAGACGTTCGCGACCAGGGGCGGGTAGCCGAAGAGAACCAGCGTCGGGAAGGTCACCAGGGTGCCCGAACCGACCACCACGTTGATCATCCCGGCCCAGAACCCCGCGACGAAGATCGCGATCAGCTCCACGGCGTGCTCCACGGCCTGATGATTACAGGCCGGCCGTACCCGGGCGTCGTCCCGGCCCACCGAACCACCGCCAGCGGGCGGATAACCGGATGTGCCGGCAAAGCGACTTCGATACGTTGCACCGCATGACGACGATGCTGGTGCAGGTCGACCTGCGGTCGGCCGATCGCTACCTGACCTGTTGGGTCGAACCGCGGACCGCCGTCGGAGACCAGATCACCCTGCGCAACTCCGACGACCCGGCCCGGCGGTGGGACGTGCTGCGGGTCGGGGTGCCGCGCCCGGCCAGCGACATCAGGCGCGGCTGGAACAACAACATCTGATCGGGCGCTAGGCCCGGGCGGTCGTCGGCGACGGCGGCCGCCCGGCCGGCTCACCGGTGGCACCCGGGCCGGCCGCCGCCCAGCCGGTCGTGATCAACAGCAGTGCGGCGATGTAGGTGGTCATCACCAGCAGGTGGTGCCCGGGCAGCGTGATCCCCGCCGCGCCCAGCCCGATCACCAGGTCGGAGAAGAGGAAGAGGGCGCCGCCGATCGCCGTACGGCGGGAAATCCCGACCGCTGCGGCGGCCATCGCGCACAGGGCGAGGCTGTAGCCGAGGATCGGCAGCCGCAGCGGGCCGAGCGAACTCCACAGCAGAGCGTTCGCCAGCGCCCACAGCACCGCGTAGCCGAGCAGCGCCGGCAGCGGCGGCCGGCGACGCCGGACGAACGTGACCAGGAAACTGATCTGGGCGCCGAGGAAGAACGCCATTCCGGCGAGGAACGCGGTCTGGCCGGACATCAGCAACGCCACGTCACCGGCGGTCGCGAAGACGAGCCCGACGGCCACGCCGTCGAAGCGGCGCCGGGTCCACAGGTAGGCGATCAACACCGGCGCCAGGAGCGGCTTCGCCAGCCACTGCAACAGCGGCACGTCGAGCGCCACCCCGAGCAACTCGACGGCGACGACGACACCGAACAGCCACATCATGCCCGGCTCACCTGCCTCGAAGTGGCCGGATCGGCAACCGGGGCGGTGAGCAACTCCCGGGCCAGCCGTGCCGCCGACCGCCCCTGACCAGAAACAATCGACGCGGCGAGCCGGCGGTGCCGGGCGACGTCGAGCAGCTCGGCGGCGCGCCACTGCGGCGGTACCGCGCCGGCGCCGACGAGACTGTTGAAGGCCAGCAGGTAGGCGGTGTTACCGCTGCCCTCGACGATCCGTCGCCACAGCGTCGTGTTGGCCATGGCCATGCCCGGCAGATCTGGTGCCAGGTCGGCGTATCCGTCGACGGCAGCGCGCACCGCCGCCCGGGCCTGGGCCGTCCCGCGTTCGGCGCACAGGCGGGCCGCGTCGACGCCGACGCAGGCCCGTATCTCCAGCAGGTCGCGGCCCAGCGTGCCGGCCGGCAGCGCGCCACCGGATCCGGGTAGCGACAGGATCAGGTCGAGCCCGGCGTGCTCCCGCCAGTTCAGCACCCGGGTCGCCCCACCCTGGCTGACCCTGACCAGGCCGAGCTGCTGGAGCCGGCGCAGCGCCTCGCGTACGGCGTGGCGGTTGACCTCGAAGGTGGCCGCCAGGTCGCGCTCGCTGGGCAGGGCGTCGTCGGGCCGGTATCCGCCACTGACGATCGCGTCCCGCAACTGGGCGAAGACGTGATCGGAGATCGGGCCGCGTGGGACGGGAACGAGGGCCATGGACCGGGAGTGTGGCAACGGCGCCGGCAACCTGTCAACTGGTTGGACCAGTTTCCTCTCCCTGGCGCGACATTCGCAGTCGACAGTGCATCGGTCGAGTGGGCAGCCATTGTGGACCGGAGGCGGAACCAGGCGCCGGAAATGGATCTTAAACTCGACAACCTTGATCATGGCTGCTACCGGAGGATGTTCCTCGATGCACGTTAGAACCGCCCTGCGCTGGACCGCGGCGGTGGCGATGGCCGGCGCGCTCGTCGCCGCGTCCGCCATGCCCGCCGCCGCACGGGGTCCGGACGACGCTCAGCTCTCGGTCTACATGCCCGACACCACCCTCGCGACCGGCACCGACGGCAAGACGGTGTCGGCATACCTGTACGCCTCGAAGCCGGTCGTCCTGTCGTCGGCCACCATCGTCTACGACTTCTCCGATCTCGTCGGCACCGCGACGGTCCGCCCGACCCCGGGCCGGCCCAACTGCACGACGGCGAACAACCGACTCACCTGCGGAATCACCGATGGCATCCGGGTGGACGAGTCGGGAATCGGCGGTCTGACCAACGTCGTGATCCGGCCCGCCACCGGTGCGGTCAGCGGTGCCACCGGCACGCTGCGGGTGACCTTCGTGTCGCCCGGCTCGTCGTCGGGAAGCTACGCGGCCACCGTCCGCGTCGGCGAGGCGGTCGACCTGGCCATCGGGCCGGACGTCGAGGTCCAGGCCGAGCCCGGCGGGGCGTTCTCGGCCCCCATCGCGGTCACCAACCCCGGTGACACGGCGGTGGAGGGGTTCAACGTCCTCTTCTACCACGACCACGGGTTCCGGCCTGGTGAGAAGTACCGCAACTGCACCTACGTCGGGGACGTCCTGCGCTCGTGCGCGTTCGACACGACGGTCCAGCCGGGGGAGACGCTCGGCGGCACGATGTCGTACAAGGTCGGCGAGGACGCGTACGCGCCGGGCACCGACTGGGCCGAACGCCAGGTGATGACCCGGGCGGACTTCACCGACCACGCCGGATTCCTGACCCAGGTCGGGTTCGAACTCGGCGAGCCGGGCGACGGCGGCCTCCTCGAACTCGTCCGGCCCGGGGCCGCGGCCCGCAACGCCCAGACCGACATCGACGAGACCAACAACTGGTCGGTGGTGACCCTGCGGGTCACCGGGCAGAACGGTGCCGACATCGCCGCCATCGGCGACTCGGCGCGGGGAGCGGCCGGTGAGGTGGTGACCGCCGAGGTCGGGCTGGTCAACAACGGACCCGCGACCGTGGAATACGAGCGGTCCGGCGAGCCGGTCACCGCCCTCTACCTGACGGTGCCGCCCGGCAGCACCGTGGTCGAGGCGCCGCAGGAGTGCTATCCGATGAACGGCGAACGGCCCGACTACCGGCAGCCGGGCGGGACCGGGGCGGCCAAGTACTTCTGCCCGACCGGGGTCAAGCTGCCCGTGGACGAGAAGCAGATCCTCACGTTCAAGCTCCGGATCGATGAGGTGACGGCGGACGCGACCGGCGAGGTGGCGATCAACGTGCCCTGCGAATGCCCCTGGTTCCACGAGGACCTCGACCCGGCCAACGACGTCGCCAAGCTCGTTCTCAACCCGGCCGAGCCGGGCGGCGGCGGTGGTGGTGGCCTGCCGGTCACCGGTGCCACGACCGCCTGGACGGCGGCCGGCGGCGTCCTGCTGCTGCTGGCCGGCACCGCCGGGTTCGTGCTCTTCCGGCGGCGCCGGGTCCGCTTCATCGCCTGAACCGACTAACCGCAGTCGCCGCCGGCCCGTCACGGGCCGGCGGCGACTGCGTGTCATGTGACGTACGGGGTGATCAGTGCGGGAACACGCGGGGCGTACGGTGGGCGATCTCTTCGCTACCGGCAGCAGTACGGCACCTCCGACTGGGCCTGTACGGCGCCGCAGGACATCACCACCGCCACGACCATTCCGGTGTCGCTGTTCAACGGCCAGAGTGCGCGGGGCGCAGTCCACGTCCGACACACGCTGTACGGCGGCACCTATCCCACGACCGGTGGGTCCGCCCAGGACACTGTCACGGTGAACTACTCGTACTGATCCGGTCGGGCCGGGGGCGGCCCCGCCTGCGGCCGGCCGGATGAAACCAGTTGTCCGGGCTGCTAGACAAAGGCCATGACCCCAGTACGTCCCGGCACCCCCGATGACGCCGCCGCCTACCTCGACCTGCGCCGCCAGTTGGTGCCGTGGCAGGTCAACACCGTCGAGGCCGTACGCCACAACTGGCGGTCCCAACTCGGGGCCGGCCAGGGCGCCCTGTTCGCCGTCGACGACGACGCGGGTCTGGTCGGACTGGTGCGGTGCGGCCTGAACACCTGGACGTCCGAGCCCGGTGCCGCCAACGTGGCGCTCGTGGTCCGCCCGGACCGCCGTCGCCAGGGCGTCGGCTCCGCGCTGCTCGCGGCGGCCGAGGAACATCTCGCGTCGGTCGGGGCTCACCGCGTCCAGGGCTACGCCCACGGTGATCCCGAATCGCTGGACTGGGTACGCCGGCGCGGCTACCGGACCACCGCCGAGGTGCGCTACTCCGGCGCCGTCCTCGCCGATCTGCCGCCCCGGCCCACCCCGCCGCCCGGGGTGACCCTCGCCGCCTTCGCCGACCTGCCGCCCGAGACGGTCTACGTGGTCGATGCCGAGGCGACCCAGGACGAGCCGAGCGCGGTCCCACTCGACTCGCTGGGCTACGACGACTGGCTCCGCGACGCCTGGCAGAGCCCGAGCCTGCGCCACGACCTGAGCGTGGCCGTCCTGGTCGACGGCGAACCGGCCGCGTGCACCTTCGTCGATGGCGACCCGGACAGCGGCCGGGTCTCGTCGGCGGCGACCGGCACCCGGCGTGCCTACCGTGGCCGGGGCCTGGCCAAGCTCGCCAAGTCGGTCGCGCTGCACCGGGCCCGTGACGCCGGCTTCACCGTGGCGTACACCGGCAACGACGAGGTCAACCGGCCGATGCTGGCCGTCAACGAGTGGCTCGGCTACCGGGCGGTCGGCGCCGAGTGGGAGTGCGTACGCACCCTGCCGGCCGGCTAGGCGGCACCGGTCGGAGCGAGGGCCGCGAGCAGGTCACCCGCCTGCAGTTGACGTACCCGGGCCGGGTCGAGCCGGTCCGGGTACAGCGCGTACACGTCGGCCCCCACCGGCAGGTCGACGTCGGCCCGTACCAGGGCGGCGAAGTCCGGAGCGGCCTTCACCGGAGTGTCGTCGGCGGGTCCGCCGGTGACCAGCCGCTCGGCGAACGCGGCCACCGTCTCGCCGTCCCGGCGCCGGTACGTCCGCGGCGAGCCGCCGCGGACGGTCACCTGCCGGGTCCGGGCGGCCACCTGCCAGCAGGCGAGTTCCCACAGGCTGACCCGGTGCCCGGCGGTGAAGTGACGGTCGGCGGCGGCGCTGAGCCGGCCGATCGTCCGCGAGTAGCGCCCCACCGAATGCTGACCGCCGGCGACGGCCAGCGTCGAGTCGAGCCAGCGAAGCGCCGAGCGGTCCAGGTCGACGACGAGCGGGATGGCGACCCGGACGTCACCGGCCAGGTCGAACCGCTGCTCGACGGCCCGCGGCTCGAACGGCTGCCCGTGGTCACCGGGGTGGGTCATCAGGCCGGCGAACGCGTCCGTCATCGCGTCGAACGGCACGTCGTTGTAGCTCAGCACCAGCATCGTGACGTACCGGATGCCCCGCCGGCGCAGGGCGGCGATGTCCAGGTCGACGAACTCGCTGGCACCCGCCGGCGGCGGAGCCGAGGTGAGGTCGCCGCTGTGCACCGCATCCAGCTTCCCGAACCGGAGCCGGGTGTAGTCGCACCAACCGACGAAACCGCCACCGCCGTCGTAGAAGGACACCGACAGGTCGAGGTCGACCCGGGTGCCGGCCGGTTCGGTCCAGTGCAGGAAGAGGCGTAGCCGGCGCCCCGGCGGCAGCGGCTGGCCGCTGCCCCGCGGCAGCCGGACCAGCGCGGCGGACGCGGTCCGTTCGGTGAACGGCGCGACCAGGTCGACGAGCCCGCCGTCCAGCAGGGCATGGTCGACCGGCGGCAGGTTGCCGGCCCGGCGCAGCACCTCGGCGGTGAGCACCGATTCGAGGTCGACGGCGACGCCGGCATCGAGCCGGGGCCGGTGGTCCGGCTCGGTCCACAGTGTCGCGCTGCCGCCGCGCGGGAAATAGAGGCGGGGTACGGCCGGCCAACTCGCCGCCCGCAGCGCACCGATCGCGGCCAGCAGCACACCGGGGGCGACCGCGGGCGCGACCCGGTCGACGGTGTCGACCAGCTCCGCCGGATCGCCGGCCCGGTGGGCCACCGCGACGAGCCGGCGCACCAGTTCACCCGGCCGGGCGGCGAGCAGCGGTACGGCGTTCCCGGCCGGCAGCGCCGCCTCGACCCGGCCGGCCCAGCCGGTGACGGTGATCCGCTCACCGGGCCGGACCGCGAGGCCCGGATGGGCGGTGACGACCCCGGCCACGAGCCGCCCGAACGGGGTGTCGGCGTCGATCCGGGTACGCCGCAGCACGACGAACGCGGTGGCGGCGACCGGATGCCGCCCGGCTTCCTCGAACGGGTGCAGGTTCTCCGCCATCCGCAGCCAGCGGGCGCCGTGCCGGCGCAGATCCTCCACAAGGGACGCCAGTGGCAGGGCGTCGAGCCGGGACAGCAGCAGCCGCCGCAGCCGGCGGGGCAGCGACCGGCGTCGGGCCGGCGGCGTACGGAGTCCGGCGTCGGCACCGTGCAGGACGTGGAGCAGGCGCAGCACGTCGGTCGCGGTGCCGACGTACCGGTCCAGCAGATCCGGCAGCCGGTCGGCGCCCGCCGGGTCGGTGACGGCCCGGGCGACGACGGCGGCCCGGGTCTCGCGTACCGGGATGTCGGCCGGCAGCAGGTCGAACCAGGCGGGGCCGGCGTGGTCGAGCAGCGCGTCCAGGTCCGCGCGGTCGGCCGGCGACAGCGGCGTACGCCGCCCGAGCAGCGCGGCGGTCAGCTCCCCGCACGCCTGCCCGGCGTCGTCGGCCAGTTCGACGATGCGGGCCCGGCGCGGCAGCGGCGGCTGCGGCCGGTGTGCCGGCGGCGGGGTCGGCCGCAGGAAGGCGTCCTCACAGTCGACGCGGCGGTGGCAGATCGGGCAGCCGGTGTAGTCGGAACCGTCCCAGCAGGCGCCGCAGACCAGGTGGGCGCAGGGGGCCACCGGCCGGACGAGGTCGGCCGTGCCGCACAGCACACACGGCTGCCGCGGCTCCTGGAGCAGCAGGGCGAAGATGCGCCGTACGTAGAGGTCGTTGGTGTCGGCCGGGATCCGGCGCGGAAAGGACCGGAACAGCGGAATGTGAGGCACGTGGGCACCGACGGCCCGGGCCAGCCCGTCGAGCAGACCGAGCCCCAGTTCGGCGAGGCGCTCCGGCTCCTGTCCGGCGAGATACCGGCGCAGCCGCGGGCCGGGCAGGAAACCGAGCGCGACCAGGTCCGCCTCCAACGCCACCAGGCCGGCCGCGCTGTCGGTCCGGACCCGCCCCGGCCGGACCTTGGACCGCGACAGCAGCCCGGGCGCCACCAGCCCGTGCCTGAGCAGTACGTCCGCGACGGCGCTGCGGACAGCCGGCGGGGTGGCGGTGGCGGGCACGGCGCGGTCCTCCCTCGGTGCGGAGAAAAGAAGAAGGGGCGGAGATTGGATGCGCTAGATCCACTTCAAAAGTAAGAGGAGAAGGAAGCACACCCGGGAGCCGCCCCGACCGACAGCCTAGACACCGCCGTCGACCGCTGTCGTGGCCTTTACCGCCGGCCGCGCCGCACCGGGCCGGGGTTGCCGGACCCGGTACGACCGCGCGTTCAGCCCGCCAGCGTGGGGTAGTCGGTGTAGCCCTCGTGGTCGCCGCCGTACGCCGTCGAGTAGTTCGGCGTGTTGAACGGGCCGCCGACCCGCAGCCGCTCGGGCAGGTCGGGGTTGGCCAGGAACAGCGCGGCGTACGAGATCAGGTCGGCGGCACCCGACTCGACCAGCTTCAGCGCCTCCGGTCCGGTGTACGCGCCGGGGGTGTACGGGTTGAGGATCGACACCCCGTTCCACCGTTCGCGCAGGATGCCGGTCAGTTCCGTGTCCGCGCTCTCGGCGATGTGCAGGTAGGCCAGGCCGAGCGGATTCAGCGCGTCGACCAGCGTGAGGTAGGTGTCGCGGTGGTCCTCCTCGGCGATGTCGTTGAACGGGTTGGCGGGGGAGATCCGCAGCCCGACCCGGTCGGCGCCGATCGCGTCGACGGCGGCCCGGGCGACCTCGACGGTGAGCCGGGTACGACCCTCGACGCTGCCACCCCACTCGTCGTCGCGCTGGTTGGCGTTGGTCGAGAGGAACTGGTGCAGCAGGTAGCCGTTGGCACCGTGCAGTTCCACCCCGTCGAAGCCCGCCTCGACGGCGTTGCGCGCCGCGTCGGCGAACGCCCCGATCGTCTCGGCGATCTCGGTGCCGGTCAGCGGTTTCGGGGCGACGAATTCCTGCATGCCCGCCGCGCCGGTGAAGATCTTTCCGGCGGCCTTCACCGCCGACGCCCCGACCGGGTGCAGGTCCTGGTCGTAGACGGTGGGGTGACCGATCCGGCCGGCGTGCATGAGCTGCGCGAAGATCAGGCCGCCCTGTTCGTGGACGGCGTCGGTCACCGGCCGCCAGGCGCGTACCTGCTCGCTGGAGTGCAGGCCCGGGGTGTTCGGATAGCCCTGGCCGATCGCGGACGGCTGGATGCCCTCGGTGACTATCAGGCCGGCACCGGCGCGCTGGCGGTAGTAGGTCGCCATCAGCTCGGTCGGGGTGGCGCCCGGCCCGTAGGCGCGGTTGCGCGTCATCGGAGCCATCACCACCCGGTTACGGGCCGTGTAGCGGCCGATCCTGACCTCGTCGAACGCGCTGCTCATCTCTCGACTCCCGTCCCTGGTGCTCCCGCACACCGCAATGCCGGATCGAGGCGCTTTATTGCCGCCCGGACGGTGACGGGCGTCACGGTTGCCCGAAATTCATTGATGGACATGGTTGGACATGATCGCTAGGCTGACGGTCGTGGCGCCGGACCACCGACGGTCCCGCGCCGGTCGACCGGCGAGCGGAGGCGACGATGCGACGGACGGCACGGATCATCGTGGGTGGCGCGGCGGCCCTCGGGCTGACCGTCGCCGGGGCACCCGCCGCGGCCGCGAACCCGGTGGTTCCGCGGCACGCGGTCATCGTCTGCCAGACCGCCAGCTTCTACGAGAACTACGACTCCGCGGCCGGCCCGCACCGCCTCAAGCGGGTCCTGACGTACGGCAACAAGGTCGGCCACACCCCCGGCGCGCATCCGGTCTACAACGGCTGGGCGGCCACCTTTGACTTCGGCCCCAACGACTGGGGCTTCGTGCGCATCGAATGCATCGGCGGATACGACTCGTGGTGAGCCGCACCGCGGGCCGGAAGGAGGGACGCATGCGGATCGCCCGTGCGACGGCCGTGGCGGCGCTGGTCGCCGCCACCCTCGTTGCCACACCGACCGCCGCGCAGGCCGCGAACGGCCGCATCGGCGTACGCGAGACCGTCTGTGCCGAGACGCTGTTCGTCCGCACCCAGCCGATCGGCGCCTGGATGGGCACGCTCCACCGTGGACAGACCTTCCTCGTCGAGGGCCCGCGCAGCGCCGGCTACGTCTACGGGTTCGCATACGGCCACATCAACCGGCGCGGCTGGGTCCAGGACGGCTGGTTCTGCTGACTTCTTGACCTCGAGCGCGCTCGAACTCCTACGGTGACTCGTCACAGGCCCGACGACTTCCCTGGGAGCAGGTCATGCGTTACCGCGTACTCGGCGGCACCGGCATCGAGGTGAGCGTCCACTGCCTCGGCACCATGATGTTCGGCTACGTCGGCAACCCCGACCACGACGAGTGCGCCCGCATCGTGCACGCCGCCCTCGACCGGGGCATCAACTTCGTCGACACCGCCGACATGTACTCGGCGGGCGAATCCGAACAGATCGTCGGCAAGGCGCTGTGGGGCCGGCGCGACGACGTCGTACTCGCCACCAAGGTGCACTTCCAGATGGGCGAGGGGCGCAACCGCAGCGGGAACTCACGGCGCTGGATCACCAGGGCGGTCGAGGACAGCCTCCGTCGCCTCCAGACCGACTGGATCGACCTCTACCAGGTGCACCGCCCCGACCACACCACCGACATCGAGGGGACGCTCGGCGTGCTGGGCGACCTCGTCCGGCAGGGCAAGATCCGCGCCTTCGGCTGCTCGACCTTCCCCGCCGAGGAGATCGTCGAGGCGCACCACGTCGCCGAGCGTCGCGCCCTCGGTCGGTTCCGGACCGAGCAGCCGCCGTACTCGATCCTCGCCCGGGGAATCGAATCGTCGGTGCTCCCGGTCTGCCAGCGGTACGGGATGGGCGTGCTGGTCTGGAGCCCGCTCGCCTCCGGCTTCCTGTCCGGCCGCCACCGCAAGGGGCAGCCGGTCGATCTGACCAGCGGCCGGGCCGCGCTCAACCCGGCCCGGTTCGACCCCGCGATCCCGGAGAACGTCGTCAAGCTCGACGCCGTCGAGCAGCTTGCCGAACTGGCGGGCGGCCTCGGCCGCACACTGCCCGAACTGGCCGTCGCCTTCACCGTCGCACACCCCGCCGTCACCTCGGTGATCATCGGTCCGCGGACCATGGCGCAGCTCGACGGGCTGCTTGACGGCGCCTCGCTCACCCTGGACGACGCGACCCTCGACCGGATCGACGCCATCGTTCCGCCGGGCACCAACCTCTATCAGCCGGACGGCGCCTGGCGGCCGCCGGCACTGTCCGACGCCGTACGGCGCCGCCGTCCGCTGGCGGAGCGCTCCGCGGGCTGACCGGCTGGCTCCTCGGCCGCTTCCGCCATCGCCTTGATCCGGGCCAGCCGGCGGTCCCAGCCGGACGCGATCCGCTCCAGGTCCCGGCCGAGCGCGCTCAGCCGGGACCCGACCGCGGCGAACCGGACCTCCCGTCCCACCCGCTCGGCGCGGACGAGTCCGGTTCCCTGGAGTACGGCGAGGTGCTTGACGATCGCCTGCCGCGAGACCGGAAACTCGACGGCGAGGGCCGACGCGGATGCCGGCCCCTCGCCGAGCCGGACGAGGATCGCCCACCGGGTCTCGTCGGCCAGCGCGGCGAAGACCGGGGCGAGCGCCGGGTCAGCCGTCGACACCGGCGGCCAGACCTTCGAGGTGACGCTTCGCCAGGCCCAACTCGGTGACCCAGCCCTGCCGGTTCTCCTCCAGGCGCGTACGCCGTTCCCGCTCGTCGCCGGGCAACGTCGCGAAGCCGCTCTCGGCGACCTTCAGCACGACGGAGTCCGGTGACGTCTCCTCGATCCAGAACTCGACGAGGGTGGACGGGGCGTCCGGCCGGTCCGGGTCGGCGAGCCACCGGAAGGCGGCGTACCGGGGCTCGTCGAGGGCGACCGTACGGATGGCGAACGCACCGTGGACGGGGTCGTGCACGATGTCGAGATCGCCGGAGCGCTCGATCCGGTGCTCGACGATCCTGTTCTCGTTGATGTACCACCCCGGCTCCGCGATCAGGTTCCACACCCGGGCCGCCGGGGCGTCGATGCCGATCTGCCGTTCGATCCGGTCGAGTTCGTCGGTCATACGCCTGCCTCCGCATCCGTTGTTCGCGCAACCGCAGGGTTGCACAGATCTGAGCGCGTCGCAACCTGATGGCTGCAGTTGTCGGAGATGCCAGCTATTGACCTATCTCGATTTAATGTGCAAGTCTCAGGGTGGAGCCGCCGCGGGAGCCACGCGGCTGGCGCGGAGCAGGGGCAGCTCGGCGCGCCAGCGACCGTCGTCGTACCTTCCGCACGACAAAAGGGGCTTCGATGTCCACTCTCATCCGCTCACGAACCGTACGACTCGCCTGGGGCGGCCTCGCGGTCGCCGTGACCGCCGTACTGCTGCTCGTCACCGCGCTCGCCAACTCCGCCTCCGCCCACGGATCCATCGTCGATCCCGCGTCCCGTAACTACGGCTGCTGGCAACGCTGGGGCAGCGACTTCCAGAACCCCCGCATGGCCACCGAGGACCCGATGTGCTGGCAGGCCTGGCAGGCCGACCCGAACGCCATGTGGAACTGGAACGGCCTCTACCGCGACGGAGGCGGCGGCAACCACCAGGCCGCCGTCCCCGACGGGCAGCTCTGCAGCGGCGGACGCACCCAGAGCCCGCGCTACAACGCCCTGGACACCGTCGGCGCGTGGCGCACCAGCCCGATCGCCAACAACTTCCGGGTACGCCTGCTCGACCACGCCTCGCACGGCGCCGACTACATCCGGGTGTACGTCACCAAGCAGGGCTTCAACCCGCTGACCCAGCCACTCGGCTGGGGCAACCTGGAACTCGTCGGCCAGATCGGCAACACCCCGGCGTCGCAGTGGACCCAGGAAGCCACCGGGGTCTCGATCCAGGTCGCCGCCAGCGCACCCGGCCGCACCGGCCGGCACATCGTCTACACCATCTGGCAGGCCAGCCACATGGACCAGTCGTACTACCTGTGCAGTGACGTCACCTTCGGTGGCACCGGCGACCCGGACCCGACCACTCCACCGCCCACCACCGCCCCGCCCACCACTCCGCCGGCGACGACCCCGCCGCCGACCCAGCCGCCGGCCGGCGCCTGCGCCGCCAGCTACCGGGTGGTCTCCCAGTGGGCAGGTGGATTCCAGGCCGAGGTCCAGGTGACCGCCGGGAACGGCCCGATCCGCGGCTGGACCGTGGGCTGGACCCTGCCGTCCGGCCAGCAGGTCGCCTCGTCGTGGAACGCCGACCTCACGGTCACCGGCTCCTCGGTGACAGCCCGGAACGTCGCCTACAACGGCAGCCTCGGAGCGGGGGCGAGTGCGACGTTCGGTCTCCTCGGCTCCGGCACTCCCGGGTCCGTACCGACCCTGACCTGCACCGCCACCACCTGATCGATCCAGCGGCACTAGTGATCGTCTGCTGTTCAGCCGGTCGACACGCCGTACCGCAACAGCAGAGCAGCAGACGATCACGGCCGATCACCACGGACCCCCGGCTACCCGGATACGATCAGGGCTGTCATGCCGGCTGATCGGGGGTTCCACGGTGAAGTTCTCGCCCGTCGTCGTCAGCCTGCCGATCGCAGATCGCGGCGTCTCATACCGGTTCTACCGCGACGGGCTCGGTCTGGAACCCTTCGGTGAGATAGCCGAAGACGGATTTCCGGAGCCGTTGCAGTTCACCCTCAACGAGGGGCTGCGGATCATGCTCATCCCGACCGGCGGCTTCGGCTGGGTGATCGGAGACAATCAGGTCGCGGTCCCCGGACAGATTGAGTGCATCGTCGGCGTGGACCTCGAAACGCGGGCCGAGGCCGACAACTTCGTCGAGCGGGCGCGGGAGGCGGGCGCGCGGATCGTCACCGCACCCCAGTCGCAGCCGTGGGGCTACACCGGTTCGTTCGCCGACCCGGACGGCCACCTCTGGATGGTGACCGTCCTACCGTCGTGACGCGCCACACGACAGGTTTCGGTCTGGAGCCGGCGCACCACCTGACGCATGTGTGGGAGGCTGACCCCATGGTCACCCCTACCGTTGCGCGATCCGGCCTGGTCGGTGTGGGCTACGAAGGGCGCGACATTGGAGAGTTCGTCGCTGAACTGAGCGCCAATGGAGTCTCACGTCTTGTCGACGTTCGATTGACCCCGATCTCGCGCAAGCGGGGGTTCAGCAAGACCGCTTTGGCGAGTGCGCTCGGCGCGGCTGGCATTGCCTACGAGCATCGCCGGGAACTGGGGAACCCGAAGACGAACCGATCGGGGTTTGCTGGCCCAGCCGAGGAGTTGGCCCAGGCGCGAGCGGTCTACGCGGAAATCCTTGACCGACCGGAGGGACGTGCCGCGCTGGATGCCGTCGCGGCCGCGGGGCAGCGGGAGTTGGTCGCGCTGCTCTGTTTCGAGGCGGACCAGCAGCACTGTCATCGTGATGTGGTCCTGCGGGCCGTACGGGACAGGGTGGCGGCTACCGCTTAGGCGGCCAGTACACGCCGAGAACGCTGAATACGTTGACACGTTTGGCCTGGTTGCCGACGTAGAAGGCGACGTCCCGGCTCGGTGCACAGAGTTCGTGGAGAAACTTTTCTTCCAGAGCCCGCCTAAGTTGATCGTCGGAGGATCCGCGAAGATTGCGCTGGAAGGCGACGAGTTCCCAATCCAGGATGCCCTGCTCGTGGCCTCGGCAGTTCGCTTCGTGGCACCGGCATCGATAGGCCGCCCGGAACCGTGGTGCCTCAAGGGGAGTACGGTCCCGATCGTCGAGCAGATCGAGTTGGTTGACGTACGCATCGATCTTGCGTTGTTCGTCCGGGGTCCAGCCACCGTGCGGGGCGATTTTGATTCCGTCGACCCGGGCTGGCCGGATCAGGGCCAGTGATGGGGCGTCGGGTCGACCGCGCGTGGCTCGATTGAGGCTGCACATGGAGTCTTCGATGCACGGATCCAGCCAGCGCCGGCGCTTGTCCCACGGCGGTAGGTGGGTCTCGCGGGTGATCGAGTCCAGGATCGGCTTCCAACTCTCGCGGCGCGGGTCCTGCCGTGCGGGTTTGGCGTCGATAGAGATGACGTCGTACTTACGGAACTTGTCGTTGCTGGTCAGTTCCCGGTGGTTGACGGGATACAGGCGAACCCAGCCTTGCTGCAGGGGGTCGATCCTCAGTGCCGCCACGCAGACGGTCTCCCCGTACCGTTCGGATGGATTCGGGGCTGCCTTGACTGTGATGAGCAGCCGCAGCCGGGTCACCTTGTCGCTCGACGGCTTGGGGGTGTGCCCGGCGTCGCCTGGGTCGAAGAAGGACAACTGTGTCACCGGACCTCCGATCCTCAGGGCTCTCCGTGGTCGTTTGGCGACTCCGGGTAATTAGATTCTCATGGATGCATGGGACTGGCCAGACCGTTGTTGTCCCTGCCGCCGGACCGGTTTCTATCCTCGCCAGCAGGTACTTGCTGGTGCGAGGGCGCCAATGGGTGGGATTGGGCAGGTCAGCCAGCGGCTACGCGGGCGGCGTGGAAGATGTCGGCCGGCAGTGGGTGGGTGAGCTTCCACAAAATCCGCATCGGCCGGTCGCCGCTGTGCCGTACGTACGTCATCGTGCCGGCGTACAGGTACGGCGGCACGCCGAGGTCGCCGTCGCGCTCCTTGGTCTGGCGGAGGAAAAGGTGCACCTTCGAGCCGCCGTCGACATACCGCTGCCCGGTCGGCGACGCCGTCGAGGTGGTGCTCTGCGACTCCCACTGAAACAGTTCGGGGGTGATGGCCCGGTCCTGATACATCGTCGTCGGCGAGTAATGCCGCTCGGTCTTGGTCAAGGTGACAAAGAAGAGGTCGACGCCGAGCTCGGGTAGCCACTTGACGCCTTCCCGCAGCGACGACGGGTCGGCCATCCCGAACGCGGCGCAGGCCTCGTCGCGGCTGTAGCGGGCGTGTATCCGTAGCGGATTGCCACGTATCACGTCTCCGGCCGCGCGAATCGGGGCGGACCGGAGGGTGACCCGACGGATCCGGGCTTCCAGGATGTCGGCGACCTCGCGTAGTTCGAGGCATCGCTGCGGATGGGCGAGCAGGGTTGCCGGCCCATCGTCGAGCGGGATTTCCTTCTTCCATATGGCGAAGTGCGCCATCCGGGCGAGCGGCTCGTCCGGCCGACCACCGGCGGCGAGGTCTCGCAGATGGTTGAGCCGATCAAGGTCGTCCACGTGCAGTAGCCGTCCGATGGCCCGGCCGAGCAGAGCGTCGTACGGCCCCGGGGCCGTGGTGTCGAGCCCGGCGTCCCGGCGCAGCCCGGTCCACCCGCCGAGGTCCTTGTTCCGGTAGAGGTCCTCGATCTCCAGGCCGGTTTCGTCGAGAAACCTGGCGAGGGTGACGTTGCCGAGCCGGCGTAGCTCCTCGACCAGGTCGGGCCGCCGCAGCCGCAGGGCCCGGCGTACGTTGTCCAGGACGATCTGTTTTGCGACCCGGTCGAGGTGGATGTGGCAGCCGGCCGGCAGCGTCGGGAAGTCGTGCTCGACGTCGCGTTGCAGACCGCGGCGGGTGGCCCCGGTCAGCGCTCGGTAGCGCAGGTCGAAACGGAAGTCGGCGTGCTGCGCACCGATGAAGTCGAGCACCGTCAGGCAGGGTTTGTCGTCGGCGAGTCGCAGGCCACGGCCGAGTTGCTGGAGAAAGATGGTGGCGCTCTCCGTCGGGCGGAGCAGCAGGATCGTGTCGATCGACGGCAGGTCGACGCCCTCGTTGAAGAGGTCGACGGTGAAGGTCGCTCGCAGTTCACCGCGGTCGAGCAGGTTGATCGCGGCGCGGCGGTCCACCGGATCGGTACGCGAGGTGACCGCCCGCGCCGGGATGCCGGCCCGGTCGAAGCATTCGGCCATGAACTCGGCGTGCCCGATGCTGACGCAGAACCCGACCGCCCGCATTCTGCTTACATCGACGGTGTCCCGCACGGCGGTCAGTACCAGCCCGGCGCGGGCATGGTGGCCGGTGTAGAGGTTGTCGAGTTCGCTCCGGTCGTAGCCCTGCCCACGCCGCCACCGCAGCGTCGACAGGTCGACGTCGTCGTGGAAACCGAAATACTGGAACGGCGCGAGCAGTTGCCGCTCCAGCGCCTCCCACAGCCGCAGTTCGACCGCTGTACGCCCGCCGAACCACCCCCGCACGTCCTGCCCGTCGGAGCGTTCCGGCGTCGCGGTCAACCCGAGTAGTTCGCGCGGATCCAGCCCCTTCAGCAACCGCCTGTACGTCGGTGCTTCGGCGTGGTGGAACTCGTCGACGATGACCATGTCGAACTGGTCCGGGGCGATCGGTAGCCGGTGCAGGGACTGCACCGAGGCGAACACATGTTGCCACCGTTCGGGGCGTTCGCCGCCGACCAGCGTCTCGCCGAACGTTCCGTCCCGCAGCACGTGGCGGAACACCGCCCGGCTCTGCCGCAGGATCTGCTCCTGGTGCGCGACGAAGAGCAGCGAGTCGACCTTGCCGTCCTGCCGTAGGCGCCGGTAGTCGAGCGCGGCGACGACTGTCTTTCCGGTTCCCGTTGCCATTACCACGAGGTTGCGGTGTCGGTCGTGCACCGCGCGCTGCGCGGCCAGTTCCTCCAGGATCTCCCGCTGGTAGCCGTACGGGCGTACGTCCAGAGTGGTCAAGTCAATGGTTAGGTCCGTCGGACGCGGGCCCGACTCGGCGGCCAGGGCCTGCCGCAGCCGGCCCGCGTCCCGCTGCGGGTCGTACTCCTCGAACGCCGGATCGTGCCAGTACTCGTCGAAGGTCGCCTCGAACGTGTCGAGCAGCGGTTGCTGCTCGAGTTGGGAGAGCCGGACGTTCCACTCCAGCCCGTCCACGAGGGCACTCTTCGACAGGTTCGACGAGCCGACGTACGCGGTCCCGGCGCCGCTCGCCCGGCGGAACAGCCACGCCTTCGCGTGTAGGCGGGTCGTCCGGGTCTCGTACGACACCCGGATCTGCGCGCCCAGTTCGGCGAGGCGGTCCAGGGCCCGCTGGTCGGTGGCGCCCAGGTATGTCGTCGTGATGACCCGCAGCCGTCCGCCGCGTTCGATGAGTTCGTGGACGGCGTCCTCGATTAGCCGTAGCCCCTGCCACTTGATGAACGCGCACAGTAGATCGACCTCGTCGGCGGACGCCATCTCCCGGCTGATCTCGGAGCCGATCCGCGGCTGCCCCCGTCCGTTGACCAGCAGCGCGCTGGAGGCGAGCGGCACTTCGGGACGTTTCGGGAAGGTGACCGGCGTGGGTGCGGTCGGGCGGGACACGATCGCCGTCAGCACGTCGTGTGACGAGGCGACAAGATCGGCCTGGTCGGCAGCCCGGGGCAGGACGGCCGCGATCGCCTCGGCGATCCGGTTGGTCAGGGCCACCTGACCGGCCGTCCGGTCGGTACCCTGGCCAGGCACGGCCCGCAGTGCCCGGCGGGCCAGGCCGGCGATGTGCCGGGCGAGTAGTTCGTCGGCGTCGGCCGGGTCGAGCGCCTCCCGCCGAACCAGGTCGGCGTCCAACTTCGACAGTCGTGCCGCGAGTTCGTGGGTGACCACATGCTCGTACGCGCCACCGGGAAGATCCGCCACGTCCGCAACATACCGGGAAGTCCCGATGTCGAGGGGCGGCCAATCCGTCCCGCTGCCGGCCCAGTGATCGTTTGCAGCTCATATCGGGATCTGGCCGATGATGGCTTGTTAGCAGCCGATCTCAAGCGGTAAGTCCAATCAGACGCAGTGTGATTCGGCGTACCACCGCGCGTGATCAACATGTTTAGATTCCCTCCAATGACCGGGCAGGCCGGCCATCCCGGCCCATCCGGGAGGATCGAGCGAAGGAGTCACCATGACCGTTGGCGAGCTGATCAACCGGGGCGAGGCCACCCAGCTGGCGTTCAAGGGCGAGGCCGCGCAGCTGGCGCTGAAGGGCGAGCTGGCCCGGCTCGCCCTCGCCGGGGAGCTGGCTTCGGCCCTCGGCTGAACCACGGCTACCAGATAACTGGACCGTCCGCCGGCCTTCGGGCCGGCGGGCGGTCCAGTCCGTTTTCGGTGGTCCTCGCTCCTGTCGATACCGGAACGTATGCGCAGGTCAAGCGAATGTTCACCGGATTGGCACCTGGCGGGTGGACGGTGAGCCGGTGACCTCCGCGACCCGTGACCCGGCGACCTCGCCGCCGGCCGGCCTGCGGGTTACCTTCGACGGCCGGGTCCACCCGGCGGAGGAGATCGCCCACGGCGCGGCCTACGAACTGTTCAGCACTGCGCCGCAGAGCGGGTTCCTCGCCGATCACCGGCCCGACGCACCTTACCCCTTCCATCGCTTCGTGCACGCTTCGGAGATCGTCGACGTCCAGGGGGCGCTACCGACGGCGCGGGCCGGCGACCGGGAGTTTCCGCTGACGATGCCGGTCAGCCGGGCGGTGGGGTGGGAGGAGGTGCACCGCCGCAGCCAGTCGGCGAGCCACCGGGACGACCTGTTGCTGGCCGCCATCCGGCGCTCGGCGACGATCCGGCGGGGCACCCGGATGATCAAGGTGCTTTCGGAGAGTCAGCTCGCCGGCTATCTGCGCGGCTGGCAGCCGCACGGCTTCTGCTACCGCGAGTACGACGTGGCGCACCTGCGCACTCCGACCGAGCTGGCGTTGCTGCGCACCGACGGCGGCGGGGCGACCGACCAGACCGAGGCGGCGTACGTGCTGCGGTGGCGGGCGATCGGCCCCGGCGACTACGCGGTGCCGGTCCATCCCGGCCTGGTCGGGATGCCGCCCCGGGACCGGGTCGGGCCGCCGATGTCCGGCACCGGCTTCGCGCCGAGTGGCCGGCACCTGATTCCGGAGTACGTCACCGCGGACTTCGCCGACCTGCCGCTCACGGCCAACGCCACCCTGCTCGCCTACACCCCGGACGGGGCCGAGGTGACGCTCTTCAGCTACCAGCCGGAGCAGCGGGGTTGGCTGCGGATGGTCGGCTCGCGCTGGCGGCACCTGCTGGCGGCGATTCCGGGGGTGTCGCCCGACCAGGAGTACGTCTCGACCGGCGAGGCGGTTCGGTCGACCAGGCTGGTGGGCACCTACCAGGGGCACGAGCACGAGGCGGTCGCCGACCCGCCCGACGAGTTCCGGGTGCTGGCGATGACCCGGGCGGCCCGATACGCGGTGGAGAGCCTGGCCCGGCGTACGACGTACGCGACCTGGCGTGGTGCCGTGGTCCTGGTGTTGCTGCGTGAGGAGCAGTGGACCCGGGTCCGGCTCTGCCGGCCGGACGCGGACGCGGTGGCGAGGCTCGGTGCCCAGTGCTTCGAGCGGGGCGTGTACGAGGTGTGGGCGCCGACCGGTGAGCTGGCCGACGTACGGGTGGTCGACCAGTCGTACGGCTGAGCGGTCCGGCCGGGCTGTCGGTGGTGGCTGGCAGCATGCGGCCCATGCCTGCGCGAACCCTCGAAGAGATCGAACGTGTCGTCCGAGCGTCGTGGTCGGTGGAGTCCTGTGACCCGGCCGACGCCGCCAACTGGTCGCCGGAGAATCCGGCCCGTGGTCAGTGCGGTTCCACCGCTCTTGTGCTGAACGACCTGCTCGGCGGCGATCTGCTGACGGCGGAGGTGCACTACCCCGACGGCTCCCGGCAGGGCTATCACCACTGGAACCGTTTCGGCCCAGGGCTGGAGGTGGACCTGACCCTCGAACAGTTCTTCGCCACGGAAACCGTGCAGGAGCCTCGGGTCATGGCGCGGCCACCGCAGGTCGGCGAGCGGGTCCGGGAGCAGTATCGCGCCCTGCGGAAGGCGGTCTACGCAGCACTGGAGCTGGATCCGAATTCGCCATAAACAAGTTTGTGGTTTAAAGTCGTTTGCATGCGGGATGAGTTTGTCGACGACTTGCGCGACGCGCCGCCACCCGACCCGGTGGCGGCGCTGCGGCTGATCGAGCGCCAGCGGGCCGAGGCGATCCGCCGGTTCAGCCCCGATCCCCGGCTCTACCACTGGCCGTGGGGGCTGGCCTGGCTGATCGTCTTCGGGCTGTTCTTCCTCCGATACGGCCCGGGCGGGCGGACCTTCGTCGCCATGCCCGACTGGCTGCCGCTGGCGGTGCTGGCCGTGGCCATGATCGCGGTCACCGTGTTCACCGCCGTGACCAGTTCCCGCACCTACAGCCAGATCTCCGGCGAATCCGCCCGGCGTGGCGCGTGGTACGGCTACGCCTGGTTCGTCGGGTTCGCCGGTCTCTTCGCCACCCTCGCCCGGGTCACCCCGGCCCTGCCTCCGGACCTGAGGACGCTGGCCTGGTCGGCGGCGCCCGTCGCGCTCACCGGCGTCCTCTACCTCGCGGGTGGGGCGGTGTGGCTGGACCGCAACCTTTTCGTGCTCGGGGCCTGGATCTCGGGCAGCAACATCGTCGGGGTGGTCGCCGGGCCGGGCTGGCACTCCCTGGTCACGGCGCTGGCCGGCGGCGGCGGGATGCTCGTCACCGGCTGGCTCCTGCACCGCGCGGCCGTCCGCGCCACCCGCGGTCACGAACCGGACGGCGTGGGAGCATCCGGGTGAGCGGTCCCCTGCCCGAACTCGACCCGGTCATCCACGCCCAGGCCCGGCTCCGGGTCGTGGCCGCGCTGTCCACCCTGCCGGACGGCGATCGGGTCGCCTTTCCCAGGCTCCAGGACATCCTCGTGATGACCGCCGGCAACCTCTCCGTGCACCTGCGCAAGCTCGAGGACGCCGGCTACGTCAACGTCACCAAGACCCACCACGGGCGTACGCCGACGACCCTGATCTGCCTCAGCCGGCGCGGCCGGTTGGCCTTCGACGAGTACACGGCGGCCGTACGCGCCCTGATCGACCCGACGAACCGCCACGACCAGCAGCGGGAGGAAGTATGACCCTGGCCAGAGCGGTCGAGGTGAGCCGGCGGTACCAGACGGTGCGGGCCCTCGATCGGGTGTCCATGGAGATCCACGCCGGCGAACTGGTCGGCCTGCTCGGCCCGAACGGCGCCGGCAAGAGCACGTTGATCAACCTGCTGACCGGGCTTCGCCGGCCCACCGGTGGCCGCGTCGAACTCTGCGGCGGAGATCCACGCGACCCGGCCAGCCGGCGCCATCTCGGCGTCACCCCGCAGGAGACCGGCCTGCCACCGACCCTGCGGGTGCGCGAGGTCGTCGACTTCGTGGCCGCCCACTATCCCGATCCGATCCGCCGCGACGAACTGCTCGACCGGTTCGGCCTCACCGAACTCGCCAAGCGGCAGACCGGTGGGCTGTCCGGCGGCCAGAAACGGCGGCTCGCGGTGGCGCTGGCCTTCGTCGGCCGCCCGCGTGTCGTGCTGCTCGACGAACCGACGACCGGTCTCGACGTACAGGCCCGGCGCGCGCTGTGGGACGGCATCCGCTCCTTCCACGTCGAGGGCGGCGCCGTGCTGCTGAGCAGCCACTACCTGGAGGAGATCGAGGAACTGGCGCAGCGGGTCGTGGTGCTCGGCGGCGGTCGGGTGCTCGCCGACGACACCGTCGCCGCCGTCCGGGGCATGGTCGGCGTACGGCGGGTCAGCCTGACCGTCGGCGAGCTGCCGCCGCTGCCGGGCGTGGTCGGTGTGAAGCACGTCGACGGCCGTACCCATGTCCTGACCGCCGATTCCGACGCCGTCGTCCGGGCGCTGGTCACCGGCGGGGTCGACTTCAGCGACCTGGAGGTCCGCCCGACGTCGCTGGAGGAGGCGTTCCTGGCCCTCACCGGTGACGGCGGCCCGGCAGTCGACGGTGGTGTGCCGGGTGAGGCCGACGGCGGACCCGCCGGGGCCGGGCCGAAGCACGCCGTGGCCGGCGCCGACCGATAAGGAGACCGTCGTGTCACTCACTCTCGTGCATGCCCGCTACCAGCTCCTGGAGACCGTCCGGGTCCCGGTGGCGGTGATCGGCAGCGCGTTCTTCCCGGCCGCGTCGATGCTCTTCTTCGTGGTCCCGTTCGCCGGTGACGATCCGGTCGGTGCCACCTTCGCCACCGCGTCGATGGTCACCTTCGCGGTCATGGTCAGCAACCTCTTCCAGTACGGCGTCGGGGTGGCCGAGGACCGGGCGCATCCGTGGGACCCGTACACCCGGAGCCTGCCGGTCGGGCCGGTCCCGCGCTTCGCCGGACGGATCATCGCCGGCCTGGTCATGACGTTCGTCTCGCTGATCCCCGTCGTGTTGATCGCGGCGATCGGCACCGAGGCGACGATCACGGTGGGCGGGTTCCTGGCCGGGCTCGGCGCGATTCTGGTGATCGCCGTTCCGTTCACGCTGATGGGGCTCGCGATCGGGTACGGGCTGCCGAGCAAGGCGGCGCTCGCTGTCGCCCAGATCGTGTTCTTCCCGATGGCGTTCGGCGGTGGTCTGCTCTCGGCACCGGGAAACGCGCCCGGCTTCATCGAGACGATCGCGCCGTACCTGCCCAGCCGGGGCGCGGTCGAGCTGATGTGGGCCGCGGTCGGCGACTTCCCGGTCAGCACCACCTCGATGATCGCGCTGGTGGCCTGGACGGTGGCGATGGGGGCGCTGGCCGCGTGGGGTTACCGCCGCGACGAGGGCCGCCGCTTCAGTTGATCCGCCCGGTCACGTGATCAAGGGTGTGTCCCGGGCTACTACGGCTATACCGCCGGGGGCGGGAATAGCCCGCCGCCAGGTCAGGTTCAAGCGGGTAGTTCAAACTTGAACGAGATTGAGGCGGGAAGTCGACATGCAGTTCGGGATCTTCACCGTGGGAGACGTCACCACCGACCCCACCAACGGCAGCACGCCGTCGGAGCACGAGCGGATCAAGGCCATGGTCAGGATCGCGCTCAAGGCCGAAGAGGTGGGGCTCGACGTCTTCGCCACCGGCGAGCACCACAACCCGCCGTTCGTGCCCTCGTCGCCCACGACGATGCTGGGCTACCTCGCGGCGCGTACGGAGCGGATCATCCTGTCCACCGCCACGACGCTGATCACCACGAACGACCCGGTCAAGATCGCCGAAGACTACGCGATGCTCCAGCACCTCGCCGACGGGCGCGTCGACCTGATGCTCGGGCGCGGCAACACCGGGCCGGTCTACCCGTGGTTCGGCAAGGACATCCGGGCCGGCATCCCGCTGGCGATCGAGAACTACGCGCTGCTGCACAAGCTGTGGCGCGAGGACGTCGTCGACTGGGAGGGCCGGCACCGCACCCCGTTGCAGTCCTTCACGGCCACCCCCAGGCCACTCGACGCGGTGCCGCCGTTCGTCTGGCACGGCTCGATCCGCAGCCCCGAGATCGCCGAGCAGGCCGCGTACTACGGCGACGGCTTCTTCCACAACAACATCTTCTGGCCCATGGAGCACACGAAGCAGATGGTGCAGCTCTACCGCCGGCGGTTCGAGCACTACGGGCACGGCCCCGCCGACCGGGCCATCGTCGGCCTCGGCGGGCAGGTGTTCATGCGCAAGAACTCGCAGGACGCCGTCCGGGAGTTCCGGCCGTACTTCGACAACGCCCCCGTCTACGGCCACGGGCCGTCGCTGGAGGACTTCTCGACCCAGACCCCGCTGACCGTCGGCAGCCCGCAGCAGGTGATCGACCGCACCCTGACCTTCCGTGAGGACATCGGCGACTACCAGCGCCAGCTCTTCCTGATGGACCACGCCGGGCTGCCGCTGAAGACGGTGCTGGAGCAGTTGGACATCCTCGGTGAGGAGGTCGTACCGGTGCTGCGCAAGGAGTTCGCCGCGCGGCGACCGGCCCACGTGCCGGACGCGCCCACCCACGCCTCGCTGAAGGCGGCCCGGGTCGCGGCAGCGGCGGGAGCCGGGCGATGAGCGGCCGCACCCTCGCCGTGGTCTCCGCCGGGCTGCGCCAGCCGTCGTCGACCCGGCTGCTGGCCGACCAGCTCGCCGCCGCCACCGGGCGTGCGCTGCCGACCGGTACGTCGCTCGACGTGCGCCACGTCGAGCTGCGCGACCACGCCCACGCCCTGGTCGACAACATGCTGACCGGCTTCCCGTCCCCGGACCTCGGGCGGGCGCTGGACACGGTCGTCCACGCCGACGGGCTGATCGCGGTGTCACCGATCTTCAACGCGTCGTACAGCGGGTTGTTCAAGTCGTTCTTCGACGTGCTCGACGCCGAGGCGCTGGTCGGCATGCCGGTGCTGATCGCGGCCACCGGGGGCACCGCCCGCCACTCGCTGGCGCTGGAGCACGCCCTGCGGCCGCTGTTCACCTACCTGCGGGCCGTCGTCGTTTCCACCGGCGTCTTCGCCGCCACCGAGGACTTCGGCGCCGGCACGGACGGGGGCGCCAGGGGCGGCGCCGGCACCCTGGCCGGCCGGGTCGACCGGGCGGCGGCCGAACTCGCCGTCCAGCTCGAACGGCGGGACGCGCCGCGGAAGGTGGACCCGTTCGCCGAGCCGACACCGTTCGAGCAGCTGCTCGGCGGTCGGTGACCACGAGCCGACGGGTGACCGGCGTCGATGTGATGCCGGTCACCCGGGCCGGTGGTCGGTCGCGGCCGGGAGGCCGGCCATCGCTCCTGGTGGGCCGGCCGAGGTGACGTAGCCGGTCGTCCCGCCATGCGGTGGGTAACGTTGCCGGGTACCTCGGGCAGCGCACCGTATCGAGTAACCGGACGACCGGTTGGGTAGGAGCAAGACGTGTTGGCCCCCGGAGTGGTCCTCGACCAGCGCTACCGGCTCGACGCCCATCTCGCCACCGGCGGGATGGGCGACGTCTGGCGTGCCACCGACGTCCTCCTGGCCCGCACCGTCGCGGTCAAGGTGCTGCTGCCCGCGCTGCTGTCCGACCCCGGCTTCGACGCCCGGTTCCGGGCCGAGGCGCGCATGCTGGCCGCCCTCCAGCACCGGGGCGTCGTCGCCGTCTACGACTTCGGCGAGGCCGAGATCCCATCCGGCGGGCGGGCGCCCTACCTGGTCATGGAATACGTCGACGGCCAGTCACTGTCCGTACGACTCACCGAGGTCGGCCGGCTCGGTGTCGGCGAGACGCTGTCGGTCGTCGTGCAGGCGGCCCGCGCCCTCGACGCGGCACACGCCGCCGGCATCGTCCACCGGGACGTCAAGCCCGGCAACCTGCTCGTCCACGGCGACGGCACGGTGACCCTGGTCGACTTCGGGGTGGCCCGGTCGACCGCCATGACGGCGATGACCGGCACCAACGCCGTACTCGGCACCGCCCTCTACATGGCGCCGGAGCAGGCGACCAGCAAGCCGGTGTCCGGCGCCACCGACATCTACGCGCTCGGCGCGGTCGCCTACCACCTGCTCGCCGGCCGTCCGCCGTTCGACGGCGACAACCCGCTCCAGGTCGCGGTCAGCCACCTGCACGAGGACCCGCCGCCGCTGCCCGCCGACGTGCCGGCGCCGGTGGCCGCCCTCGTCGAGAAGGCACTCGCGAAGGACCCTGCCGACCGGTTCCCGACCGCCGCCGAGTTCGCCGAAGCCGCCGAACAGGTGGCGGCGACGATCGGCGACGGCACCGCGGCACCGGCGCCCACCACCACCGCGACGCTGCCGGCCGCCACCGCCGCCATGGCAGCCGTCGACGCCGACCCGGACTCCGGCGAACGCACCGCACCGATCGCCGCCGCGGCCGTACCGGTGCGGGCGGCCGGACCGAGCACCCTCACCGACCAGGAGCCGGTCCCGGTCCCGGTGGCGGGCGGCCCGCCCGGCGGCGACCGCCGCCGGCGGACCCTGCTCGGAGTCGCCGCCGCTGTCCTGCTCGCCGGTGGCGTGCTGGTCGGGGTGCTCTCCTTCGCCCCGGACGCGGCCACGCCACCGGCCGAGGGACCGACCCCGACGGCAACACCCAGCCCCACCTCGTCCGGCACGGCGGAGCCGTCCGGCGAGACGGAACCCTCGTCCGGCCGCACCGGCGGATCGGCACCGACCTCGACCGGACCCGCGCCGACCGCCAGCGCCTCACCGTCCGCGTCGCCCGAGCCCACGGCGGAGGAACCGAGCCCGGAACCGACGCCGCCGCCGACCAGTGCGCCGACTCCGCCACCGACCAGCGCCCCCACGCCGCCGCCGACCGCGCAGCCGACCGGCGGTGGCGGGGACACCGAGGCGGCCGGGATCACCCGGAGCGGTGGGCCGTGATCGCGTCGCGGTAGACGTCGAGCATCGCCGCCCCGTACCGCTGCGGGGTGTGCCGCAGCGCGCGGGTCCGGGCCAGGTCGGCCGTACGGCGGGCCAGCGCCGGATCGCGCAGCAGCCGGGTGACGGCGGCCGCCAGCCCGTCCGGGGTGGGATCGGCGAGCACCGCGGCGTCGCCGAGCGCGCCGGCGCGGTGCAGGTCGGCGTCGACGATGACACTGGGTACGCCGGCGAGCGCCGCCTCCTGGAGCACCAGCCCCTGCGTGTCGGTGCTGGACGGGAACGCGAACACCTCGGCCGTGGCGCACGCGGCGGTGACCTGGTCGGCGGGCAGTTGGCCGGTCACCACCACCCGGTCGCCGACCCCGGACGCGTCGATCAGCCGGCGCAGCCACCGCTGCTCGTAGACCGCGCCGACCAGCACCAGGCGGGCCCGCGGCTCGCTGGCGACCACCTTCGCGAACGCGGGCAGCAGCAGGTCGATGCCCTTCTCGCGGTTGACCCGCCCGACGAACAGGACCATCCGGTCGGCTTCGCCGAGGCCGTACGTGGCCCGGAACGCGGCGGCCCGGTGCGCGCCGACCGCCCGCTTCGGCACGGCCGACGGCACCACGAAGAGGCGGTGCGCCGGCACCGGCAGGTCGGTCCGGTCGAGGGCGGCCGCGGTCGGCACGACCACCGCGTCGGCGTCGCCCATCAGCAGCGCGTTGACCGTCTGGACGTGTCCCCGCCGGTCGTCGTCGTCACCGCCGGCCGGAACGGGCACGGCGGGCAGCCCCAACCGTCGGGTGTAGAGCGTCGCGATCATCCGGATCGCCGCGGTCGGGATCCGGTACGCGTCGACGTACGCCTGGAGGTCGGTGTGGTAGGTGTGCACCACCGGAAGGCCGAGCCGGCGCGCGGTCAGCACGCCGAGCAGGCCGACCGATCCCGGGGTGTGCACGTGCACCAGGTCCGGCTGCCACGCCTCGATCCGGCGCACCTGACGCAGCGTCGGCCACGGCAGCAGCCGCAGGTCGGCGACCCCGCACGGCACCGCCGGCAGGGCGAGCACGTCCGGCTGCGCCGGCTGCCGCCGATGTCCCGGCACCACGGTCAGGCACTCGTGGCCGGCCCCGCCCAGCGCGCCGGTCAGGGTGCGCAGGGAGGTTATGATTCCGTCCCGGCGGGGCAGGTAGGTGTCGGAAAAATGTGCCACCCGTAGGGTCGAGCGTGCGACGGTCGGGTGCGTGGACGGGGGCGCGACCGTGGGGCCGCGGGTCGGTACGCGCATGGCCGCCTTCCGGCAGAGTCAGGTGCGGGACGGCCGGCGTGGCTGCCCCGTTGCACTTGCCAGGAGAGCCTGCCGCCGGACGTCCCTCGGTTCAAGGGGGAGGTCCCTGACCTGACCCTGAATCCCGAAACCTGCCGGAAAGTGCTGGATGCCCACCCGTTATCAGAACAACGGGTGGACACCCGGTGATGGTTACGCGGCTAGAGGCGGGCGAGCGCCTTCCGCAGCGGGTCAAGGCCGAGCGGACCGAGGTCGAGCGCCTGCCGGTGGAACTCCTTCAGGTCGAAGTCGGCACCCTTACGGGTACGGGCCTCGTCGCGGGCCTGCAACCAGATCCGCTCGCCGACCTTGTACGCCGGCGCCTGGCCCGGCCACCCGAGGTAGCGGTGGAGTTCGAAGCGCAGGAACTCGTCGGCGACCCGGCAGTGGCCACGCATGAACTCCCAGCCCAGTTCCGGGGTCCACCGCTGCCCGGGGTGGAAGTCGAACGGGTTGTCGCGCGGGATCTCCAGCTCCAGGTGCATGCCGATGTCGACGATCACCCGGGCGGCCCGCAACGCCTGCGCGTCGAGCATGCCCAGCCTGTCGCCCGGGTCGTCGAGATAGCCGAGGTCCTCCATCAGCCGCTCGGAATACAGCGCCCAGCCCTCGCCGTGCCCGGAACACCAGCACAGCAGGCGCTGCCAGCGGTTGAGCAGTTCGGCCCGGACCTGGGTCTGGCCGACCTGGAGGTGGTGGCCGGGGACACCCTCGTGGTAGACGGTGGTCACCTCACGCCAGGTGGAGAACTCGGTGACGCCGGCCGGAACCGCCCACCACATCCGCCCCGGGCGGGAGAAGTCCTCGCTCGGGCCGGTGTAGTAGATGCCGCCGTCACTGGTCGGCGCGAGGCAGCATTCGATCCGCCGCACCTGCTCCGGGATGTCGAAGTGGGTGCCGTGCAGTTCGGCTACCGCCTTGTCGGCCAGCGCCTGCATCCAGTCGCGGAACGCCTCCTTGCCGGCGATCGTGCGGGCCGGGTCGGCGTCGAGGGCGTCGACCGCCTCGTCGATGCTCGCGCCGGGCCGGACGATGCGGGCGGCCAGGGCCCGCATCTCGTTCTCCAGCCGGGCCAGTTCCTCGAAACCCCAGGCGTACGTCTCGTCGAGGTCGACCTTCGCCCCGAGGAAGTACTGCGAGGCGAGTTCGTAGCGCTCCCGCCCGGCGGCCTGGGTCTTGCGCCCCCGCGGCGCCAGCTCCGTACGCAGGAACCGGCCGAACTCGGCGGTGGCGGCGGTGGCCGCGGCGGCGCCCCGGGCCAGTTCGGCGGAGAGTGTGGCGTCGGCCGACAGCCGGTCGGTCAGCCCGTGGAAGAAGTTGTCACCGGACGGGTCGGTCCAGGTGGCGCACTGCTTGGCGACCTCGATCATCTGGGCCCGGGCGCCGACGTGCCCGGCGTCGGCGGCGGCCCGCAGCGTTGTCTTGTACTGCTCCAGCGCGGTCGGGAACTGGTTCAGCCGGGCGGCGATGTTCGCCACCGCCTCCTCGCCCTGCGTCGGCATCAGGTCGAAGACCTGCCGGATGTTGTGCAGGCCGCTGCTGATCACGTTGATCTCGCTGGTCACCTCGCCGGCGTCGTACCGGGCCAGTTCCAGGCCGAGGCGTTCCTGCATGGCCTCCTTGGCGACCCGCTCGGACTCGGTCTCCGGCTCGGTGACGTCGAGCTCGGTGAGCGTACGCCGGGTCAGCTCGGCCTGCGCCGCGAAGCCGTCGGGGGACAGGTCGTCGAGCCGGTGGTCGTGGCCCTTCAACCCGACGTAGGTGGCTTCACACGGGTGCAGTGGTGCCCACTCGTCGACGTAGCGGTTCGCGAGGTCATCAATTCTTCCCACGCCTGCGACCCTACGGGACCGGTGGCCCCGGCCACCCGCCGTTATCGTCGATGGCCCGCCTGGTCAGGCGTCGTGCGTCGCTGCCCAGTCGACGAGTTCGCCGGCCGGCCAGGTGTTCACCACCCGCTCCGCCGGTACGCCGCACAGCGCCGCCCGTTCACAGCCGAAACGCTGCCAGTCGAGCTGCCCCGGGGCGTGCGCGTCGGTGTCGATGGCGAACAGACAGCCGGCCTCGACCGCCAGCCGGAGCAGCCGTTTCGGCGGGTCCTGCCGCTCCGGCCGGGAGTTGATCTCGACGGCCTTGCCGTGTTCGGCGCAGGCGGCGAAGACGGCGTCGGCGTCGAAGTCGCTCGGTGGTCTGGTTCGGGCCCGGTGGCCACGGTCGCCGGGTCCGGTCACCCCGGCGGGCCGGCTGGCGACCATCCGCCCGGTGCAGTGGCCGAGGATGTCCAGGTGGGGGTTGGCGATGGCGGTCAGCATCCGGCGGGTCATCCGGGCCCGGTCGTCGCGCAGTCCGCTGTGCACCGACCCGACCACCACGTCGAGCCGGGCGAGCAGTTCCTCGTCCTGGTCCAGGGAGCCGTCGGCGAGGATGTCGACCTCGATGCCGGTCAGGATCCGGAAGCCCGCCGGCAGCGCGGCGTTGATCGCCGCCACGTGGTCGAGTTGCTTGCGCAGCCGGGCGGCGGTCAGCCCACGGGCCACGGTCAGCTTCGGCGAGTGGTCGGTGAGCACCAGGTATTCGTGCCCGAGTTCGGCGGCGGCCAGCGCCATCTCCTCGATCGGCGAGCCGCCGTCGGACCAGTCGGAGTGGGTGTGGCAGTCGCCGCGCAGCGCCGCCCGCAGCGCCGCGGCCGCCTCGTCCAGGTCGGCTCCCTCGGTCGCCAGCAGCCGGCGCAGGTAGACCGGTTCCTCGCCGCGCAGTGACTCGGTGACGCACCGGGCGGTCACCTCGCCGACACCGGACAGCTCGGTCAGCGTTCCCGCCAGTGCCCGGCTCGCGAGTTCGGCGGCGGGCAGGGCGGCGAGCGCCGCGGCGGCCGACCGGAACGCCCGTACCCGGTAGGTGGCCTCGTTGGCCCGTTCGAGCAGAAACGCGATCCGGCGCAGATCCCCGACGGCATCCCGCACACCCATACCCGTCAAGGTAACCCCCGTTCCCCGGTTCCCACGCCCCCATGATCCGCGTGATCAGGGAGTAAGTCGGGCGTGTTGCCGGCGGGTCGGGGTGCAAACTCCCTGATCACGCGGATCTTGCCGAGGTGCGGCCGGTCAGTCCGGATCGACCGGCGCGGGGCGGACGCCGGTCACCGTACGGCGGTCGTCGGCGACACCGGTCACCCAGCCGCCGGCGCGACCGAGCCGGACGAGCGTCTCGACCCGGGCCGGCAGCTCCAGCGGCTTGCCGGGGACCGGCGGCCACGCGGTACGGGCCGTACAACCCGGCGTCAGCCAGGTCCGCAGGGCCGCGATCGGATCGTCGGCGTCCAGCGCACTCCGGGCGCCGGCCAGTTCGGCGAGTACGGCGGAAAGCGCCGGCCCGACCGCCGCGGCGTTGCCGCCGCACATCGCCGCGACCAGCTCCGGCCGGGTCGCGGCGACCCGCGTCCCGTCGCGGAACGAGCCGGCGGCGAGGGTGCCGGCGAGCGGGTCGGTGGCCGCGGTCGCGGCGAGCGCCGCGGCGAGCAGATGCGGTACGTGGCTCACCGCCGCCACCGCCCGGTCGTGCTCGTCCGGGATGGCCGGCACCACCCGTGCTCCCAGCCCGGTCACCAGCACGGCGAGTTCCAGCCAGTCGGACAGCGCGGTGACCCCGGGCTCCAGGCAGAGCACCCACGAGCAGCCGACGAACAGTTCCGGGTCGGCGGCGGCGAACCCGGACGTCTCGCGTCCGGCCATCGGATGGCCGCCGACGAAGCCGGCGAGCCGGTCGTGCAGCCGGTGCAGGCGCTCCCCGACGAGCCGGTGCACCGGGCCCTTGACCGAGGTCACGTCGGTGACGAGGCCGCTGAACCCGGCGTCGGCGAGCTGGTCGAGGACGCCGGCCACGGCCGGCAGCGGTACGGCGACCACGGCCAGGTCGGCGCGTGCCACCGCGTCGCGTACGGTCGCGGTGACCTGCCAGCGGGCGGCGGCCGGTGCCTTCGCGGCGGCGGTGCGGGCGGTGGCCCGGGTCGCCGGATCGGCGTCGTAGCCGAGCACCCGGTGGCCGGCGGCCGAGAGCGCCCGCAGCACCGAACCGCCGATGAGACCGAGCCCGATCACCGCAACATCCACGCGGCTGACTCTCGCACACGCGGCGGCGGTCGCGCGGTGCCGGCCCGGACCCCGGCGACCCGCCGGCCGGGTCGTGGCAGCCGGCGACCTGCGCAGTTACCGTAATTCAGTGATTTTTCCGGACACAGTTCGCGAACCTGTCCACCGGATCCGGCGCTGGGCGCTGACGACCGGCGCCGCCGCGCTCGTAGCCGCCCCGCTCCCCGCCGTAGCCGCCGCCCCACTCCCCGCCGTCGCCCCGTTCCCCGCTGCCGTCAGCGGCACCCCGGAGCGGCTGCCGACCTTCAACGGCACGGTCTGGGCCACCGCGTACGCCGGAAACACCCTCTACGTCGGCGGCGACTTCACCTCCGCCACGGCCGGCGGCAAGACGGTCGCCCGCAGCCGCCTCGCCGCCATCGACGCCCGCACCGGGGCCCTGCTCGACTGGGCGCCGCCCGCCGACGACCAGGTACGCGCCATCGCCGTCGCCGGCGGATCGGTCTACGTCGGCGGCGACTTCACCAGGCTGGCCGGCGCCGACCGCGACGGCCTCGGCCGGCTCGACGCCACGACCGGAACACTTCACGGCACGTTCCGGCACCGCCTCACCGGGCAGCCGTACGCACTCGCCGCCGCCAACGGCCGCCTCTACGCCGGCGGCACCTTCACCACCGTGAACGGCGTACCCCGGGCCCGGCTCGCCGCCTTCGACCTCGGCACCGGCGCACTGCTGGCCGGCTGGTCGGCCGGCGCCGACGCCACCGTCCGGACCGTCGTCGCCGCCAGCGGCCGGATCTACGCCGGCGGCAGCTTCCACCGCGTCAACGGCGCCGCCGGAACCGCCCGGCTCGCCGCCCTCGACCCGGCGAGTGGCGCGCTCGACACCGGCTTCCGGCCCCGGGCCAGCTACGTCACCCACGCGATCGCGGCCGGCCCGCGCGGGGTGTACGCGGCACACGGCGGACCCGGCGGGCGGGTCGTGGCGTACGACCCCACCGGCAACACCCGCTGGACGCTCACCCAGGACGGCGACCCGCAGGCGGTCACCGTCCTCGACGGCACCGTCTACCTCGGCGGCCACTTCGACAAGGTCTGCCGCTCCCCGCTGACCGGCGACCAGGGCTCCTGCGTCGACGGTTCGGACCGGCGGGTCAAGCTCGCCGCCGCGGCCGAGGCCGACGGCACCCTGCTGCCCTGGACGGCGGACGGCAACGGGATCAGCGGCGTGCACGCCATGGCCGCCAACCCCGGGCTGCGCAAGATGGTGGCAGGCGGCGCGTTCACCCAGATCAACGGCACCGCCCGGCAGCGGCTGGCCCAGTTCGGCTGATCGCCGGCTCAGGGCGTACGGGCGCAGCCCCTCTCCCGCTGCCAGCCCGCCACCTTGTCGGCCGGCACCGAGTCCCGCTTCTTCCGCCACGCGTCGAGGTACGGCGCCGGCCACACCACGCCCCGGCGTACCCACCAGTCGCCGGTGCCGGCGCACGGCGGCGAGATACCGAAGTGCAGGTGGCAGACGTTGTTGGCGTTGCCGGTTCGGCCGACCGAGCCGACCCGCTGGCCGGCGGTGACCCGTACCCCGGCGTCGATCCCGGTGGCCACCTCGACCAGGTGGGAGCCGTAGTAGCGCACCCCGTCGTCGCCGAGCAGCGACACGAACAGGCCGCCGTTGAGTGGCCCGTCGGGCTTGCGCCGGTCGTACGTGTCCGAGCGGCTGACCTCGAGCACCACCCCGTGGGTCACCGCCACGACCGGCGTGCCGCAGTCGGCGAAGATGTCGGTCGCCGGGTAGGCCGAGTGGGTCGGGTGGTAGGCGACGTTGCTTCCGCCGACCGGGAAGAAGTAGCGCCGGCCCCCGTCCGGCGGCCCGGTCGGGCCGGCAGTGGTCGGGCTGGCCGTGGTCGGGCTGGCCGCCGGGGGACTTCCGGCCGTGGGCGGCGTGGTGCCGGTGGCGCCGCCGCTCGCCCGCCAGTTCGGCCGGTCGGCGTCCGGTCCGGCCGGCGGCGCCCCGCAACCCGCGCCGAGCCCGGCCACGAGCAGGAACACCACCGGGTACGTCCGCCGCCCGCCGCTGGTCGCCTTCCACGGTGCTCGATGTCGCCAAGACATCCGGCCATCCTGGCAGAGGCGCGCCCCGCCGGCCGCGCGTGACCCCGGGCCGGAGTGTGGCCAGCCGGGTACGCTGCGGCGGAAGGCGTAGCCGCGAGCGAAGGAGCGACGGTGACGGCGGAGCAGTCCCGGCCAGACGAGGACACGGCGGGCCGGCCGGCGGCGAGCGTCCCACCCGAGCCGGAGCGCGCGGCCGGTGGCGCCGAGAAAACGGAGCCGCCGGTGAGCGCGGCGCCGGCGCCCGCGCCGGGCGATGTCCCCGGGCCCGGCCCGCTGGTCGCCGACACCTCCCCGGTGTCGCCCGCCACCCCGCCGGCAGCGCGGCCGCTCTCGCCGGCCCGGCCCACGTTTCCCGTCCCGCCGGGCTTCAGCCCGCCCGGGTTCAGCGCACCCCCACCCGGCCCCGCGGTCGCACCGCCCGGCCGGCCCGGTGGGTTCGGGACGACCGGACACCCCGCGCGACCCGGCCAGCCCGTGCCCGCCGGGTTCGGTGCCCGGCCCTACCCGCCCGGGTTCGGCGCCCGGCCGCACCCGCCGGCCGCATCCGGATTCGCCCCACCACCGCAGTCACCGGTCCCGGCGGGGTTCGCGCCGCCGCCCGACAGGTGGCAGACGCCCGGCGTAGGGCGTACGCCGTCGGGGTTGTTCCCCTCGCGGACGCCGCCCCGGCCGACCTACCGCGAGCCCCACCAGGTCCGGCCCGGGCAGCTGGCGGCCGGCCTCGGTGCCGGTGCCGTCTGGCTGGCGATGTTCGCGTTGCTCGCCGGTGACCTGCGCGGACTCGGCTGGTGGACGATCATCGCGGGTGCGGTCGCCTGGCTGGTCGCCGCCGTGCTGGCCCGGCACGGCGACCGGGGAGTCGCCGCCGGGCTGGCGGTCGCCGTGGCGGTCGGATGGGGGATCACGACCACCCTCGTCGCGCTCCGCTGGGCTGGCACGTCCAACTGGCCGCTATGGTGACTCAGTGCGCCTGAGCATGCTCGGATCGTGAGCGATCATGGGCGCTGTGTATCGACGTGCATGCGCAGCGCTACCGGCCTTGACTAGTCGGCGCTCAGTCGGCACGCTCGCGACATGGCCTGGACTGTGCAGCGGCTCGACCCCGACCGCAGCCGCCGCCGGCTTCAGCTCCTTGCCGAGCTCGCCGGTGCAAAAGCGGTACGCGAGCGCGAGCTTCCCCGTCAGGTACGCGGAGATCGACTGCGTGAGCTGATCGCCACCCGTCGCCGGCTCGCCAACTGACCGGACCTCCCGGCAAACTTCTGGCCCGTTCCGCTCCCTCTCTCGGAGCGTTGTCCGGTCACCCGCCGACCCGACCGGTTACCGTCACGCGTAACGAACAAGTCGGCGGTATATGCGGCACGCTGGCCGCAAGGCAATTGGGGGGACCGTGGCGTATTTCGCTGCTGCCGTCACGCGTGGCTCGGCCGGATGGGCCGCCGCGGAACTGGACCTCAACGGCGCATCCGACATAGAGGAGGTCGCGGAACGGCTGCGCGACATCGACCCGGACGCCGACATCTCACTGCTCTTCGTCGAGGCCGACGACACCTATCTCGCGATCCTGCGCCTCGACGCCGGGGAAGACCTGCGGATATTCGGCTCGGACTCGGCCTTCGCCGAGGAGTCCCGGCTCGGCGCGCTGCTCGTCGGCGACCTCAAGGCGCCGGCGATGGAGTTCGACGACGTGCTGACCGGCGGCGGCGCCACCGTGTCCACGACCGGCTCCGACCAGCCCGCGACCGATCCCGACGCCGACCCCGTGGGCGACGCCGACCTGCTGACCGACCTGGGTGTGCCGGCACCGCGACTGCTGGTGCTCTGCGCCCACGAGGGCATGCTCCCCGCCGACGTGACCGCCGAGGTGTGCCAGGCGATCGGGTGCGGCGACGAGGTCGAGGAGCTACGCGAAGCGTGACGGACCCCGGCGGCCCGCCCCCGTGGTCCCTCGGCGGCCGGCGGGAACGTCACGAGGCATGGATGCGCCGCGCCCTGGCGGTCGCCGTCACCAGCCCGGACCCCGTTCCCATGGACGATCCCGCCCGGTCGGTCGCGGGGCGTACCGGCGAGGTGGCCGCCGGCGAATCCGCCCGGTCGGTCGCGGGGCGTACCGGCGACGTGGCCGCCGACGTGCCGGTCGGTGCCGTCGTCTACGGGCCGGACGGCACCGAACTCGCCGTCGGCCGCAACGAACGGGAACTCACCGGCGACCCGACCGCGCATGCCGAGGTGCTCGCGCTGCGCCGGGCCGCCGCCCGGGTCGGCGCCTGGCGGCTCGACGGCTGCACCCTGGTGGTGACGCTGGAACCGTGCACGATGTGCGCGGGCGCGCTGGTACTGGCCCGGGTATCCACAGTGGTCTTCGGGGCCTGGGAGCCGAAGACGGGTGCGGTCGGTTCGCTCTGGGACGTGGTCCGCGACCGCCGCCTCAACCACCGCCCCACGGTCTACGCCGGTGTCCTGGAACCAGAGTGCGTCACCCTGCTCCGCACCTTCTTCCGCTGATCCGTCTTCCCGCTGACCCCCAAGATCCGCGTGATCAGGGACTAAATCGCGCGTGTCGCCGGCGTGCCGCGGCTAAAAGTCCCTGATCACGCGGATCTTGGGCCGGCTTCCAGGGCCTCCCGAACCGTCCGTACGACGTAGCTCGGCCGTCTCGTGTCGGCCCAGGTGAACCGGAGGACGACGAAGCCCCGCGTCAGCAGGAGATTCTGTCGCCTGCGGTCGTGGAGCAGGGCTTCCGGCGTGCTGTGGGGTGCCCGGCCGTCGGCCTCGGCCAACACACCCCGGCTCGGCCAGGCGAGATCCGCCAACGCCCGCAGTACGCCGAACTCGTCGTACACCGGGAACTGGAGCCGCTCCGGCGGCACGCCGCCGTCGACGCAGATGAGCCGGATCCGTGACTCGAGCGGGGACTGCGCCCGACCGTCGGCGTCCCCGATCGAGCGGCGGGCGCGCACCGCCCCACGATTGCCGTAGATCAACATCCGGGCGACCTCCAGGTCCAGGTCCGTCAGGGCCCCGGCCCCGAGCGCGGCGTCGAGCATCGCCACCGCCTCCGGTCGCGGCAGTCGGAGCAGCAGGTCGGCGGCGGTACGCGCCGGAGTCGTCACCCGCATCCCGGCCACCGTCGTCAGGTCGGCGGCGTCGACGACCAGTTGTCGAGTGGCGAGCCCGGGCTGGTCCAGCCGCCGCCGGTCCGCCGGCACCGACACCTGCACCGTCGGATCCGCCGGCACGACCGGCCAGCCGTGGACGGTGGCGGCGCTGTTCAGCACGGCGACGGCAGCCGGCCCCAGGGCGAGCAGCCCGGCCCGGATTCGCTGGCGCTCCGAGACGGTGCCGGGCATGGTGAGGTGGACGCCGCGGAAGATCCCGCGCCAGCGTTTCGTGGCGAGCAGCCGGGCGACGTCGGACCGGGCGAGTCCGGCTCGTAGGCATTGGGCCGACGTGATCAGCCCTTCCTGCCGGGCGGCGATCAGCAGCGCGGTTTCGTGACCGGTCGTCATGCCGGCGAAGCATCACGGATCCGGCGTCGGCCCGCCCGCCGCCGTGGACAGCCTGTGGACAACCCACCCACCTGTGGACAGCCCCCACAACCGACCCGGTTCTGCTACGCCCCGCCCCGCCCCGCCGCGCCGCCAAGATCCGCGTGATCAGGGAGTTTGAGCTGCGGCGCACCGACGACACGCCCGACTTAGTCCCTGATCACGCGGATCTTGAAGGGAGCGAGACGGTTACGGATAGGCCGCCCTCCGGGCGGGGGGTGGCTTCCACCGAGCCGTTGTGGGCGCGGGCTATCGCGCGGACGATCGACAGGCCCAGGCCGAAGCCGCGCCCACCACCGATCCGGTCGCGGTTCAGGCGGCGAAACGGCTGGAACAGGCTCTCCACCTCGTACCCGGGGACCGTCGGGCCACTGTTCGACACGGTCAGGGTGGCCCGGCCGTCCACCACCGCCGTCTCGGCCGACAGCCAGCCATCCTCCGGCACGTTGTGCCGTACGGCGTTCTCGACCAGGTTCTGGGTCAGCCGTTCGAGCAGCACCGGGTCGCCGGCCGTCGGTGCCGCCGCCAGGTCCAGTTCGACGCGTACGTCGGCCGGCCCGGCGATCTGGTCGGCCACGTGCCGGGCCACCTCGGCAAGATCCACCGGGGTACGGTCGGTCACCTCGTTCTCCGAGTCGGCGAGGGTGAGCAGCCCGTCGATCAGCCGCTCGTGCCGCTCGTTGACGGTCAGCAGCGACTCACCGAGCTGGCGTACCTCGGCCGGTGCCCCGGGCCGGGTCATCGCCAGTTCGACCAGCGCCCGGTTCAGTGCCAGCGGCGTACGCAGCTCGTGCGACGCGTTCGCCACGAACCGCCGCTGCCCGTCGAAGGCGCGATTCAGCCGTTCCAGCATCTCGTTGAAGGTGGCGGCGAGTTCGCGTACCTCGTCTTTCGGGCCGCCGAGCGCGATCCGCTCGTGCAGGCCCCGGCCGGCACCGTCGGCCCCGGCGATCCGGCGGGCGGTACCGGTGATCTCCTGGAGCGGCTGGAGTGCCCGGCCGGCGACCAGCCAGCCGATCGCGACCGCGACCACCGACACCACGACCAGCGCCAGCCCGCCCTGGGTGAGCAGCGAGTCGAGGGCGCCGTCCCGGACCACCCGCTGATAGTCGCCGACCATTGCGCCGATCGCCGCCGTGTCGAGGCCCGACGTATCCCCGGAGCCGCCGATCCACAACGACAGCCGGTTCTGCTGCAACCGGCCGGCGACCAGCGCGTAGTTGACGGCCAGCAGGACGCCGCCGGCCACGAAGAACGATCCGCCGAAGACCAGGGTCAGCCGGGCCCGGATGGTCAGCCGGTTCACGGGATCTGGTACCCGACGCCGGGCACCGTCTCGATCACCGGCGGGTCGCCGAGCTTGCGGCGCAGCTTCATCACGGTGACCCGTACGACGTTGGTGAACGGGTCGATGTGCTCGTCCCACGCCCGGTCCAGCAGTTCCTCGGCCGACACCACCGCACCGTCGGCCCGCAGCAGTTCGGCGAGCACGGCGAACTCCTTGCGGCTCAACGCGACGTACCGACCGTCCCGGTAGACCTCCCGGCGGGCCGGGTCGACCAGCACCCCGCGCCGGGAGAGCCGGGGCGGGGCCGCCGGCCGGGTGCGTCTGGTCAGGGCGTGCACCCGGGCCGACAGCTCCACCATCGCGAACGGCTTCGGCAGGTAGTCGTCGGCGCCGAGGGCCAGCCCGGCGACCCGTTCCCGGACGGCCGCCGCCGCGGTCAGCATCAGCACGCGGCTCTGCCCGCCCGAGTCGACGATCGAGCGGCACACGTCGTCGCCGTGCACCACCGGCAGGTCCCGGTCGAGCACCACCACGTCGTACGCGTGCACGCCGAGCCGGTCCAGCGCGGCCCCGCCGTCGTACACGACGTCGACGGCGAACGCCTCCCGCCGCAACCACTCCGCGATCGCGTCCGCGAGCACGCTCTCGTCCTCGACCACCAGCACCCTCATCCGACCATCCTGTCCGTGCCCGGCACCATGCCACCGTCGCGCGCCGGCCATAACGCCGTCGTTAACGTCCGTGGTTACGCCCTGGCTACCGCCCTTGCCGTCAGATGTTGCCGATGGCCGGCAACCGCTGGCATCAGACCTACGCGGCGGGACCGGGCACCGGCCGCCGGAAACCGGGGAGACACCATGCGGCGGAGGTTCACCGGCGGGCTCGTGCTGACGGCGGTGCTCGCCCTGGCCCTGACCGGCTGCGGCGGCGGTGCCACCGACGACACCGGACAGGTGGCGACCGCGGACCGCGGCGGGTCGGGCGCACCGGGCGGCCCGCCGGATTCCCCGGCCCCGACCGCCACCGTCACCGACGGGGACCGCGAGATCGCGTTCGCCCGCTGCATGCGGGAGAACGGCGTCGACGTACCCGATCCCCAGCCGGACGGCGGCCCGATCCGGCTGTCCTTCGGCGACGGCCTCGAACCCGGCAAGGTCGAGGCGGCGATGGCGAAGTGCGAGACGCTGCTGCCCGACGGCGGCGAGATCCCCGACGCCGACCCCGCCGAACTCGACCGGCTGCGGCAGTTCGCCCGCTGCATGCGTGCCGAGGGGATCGCCGACTTTCCCGACCCGGCCCCGGACGGCTCGATCCGCGGCGGCCCCGGCATCAGCCTCGACGAGCCGAAGGTCCGGGCCGCCGCCGACAAATGCCAGCGGCACGCCCCCGGCATCCTCGGCGGCGACCGGTGAACCGCCGGGCCGCCGGACTGGCGGCGGTCGCCGTCGTGGTCGCGGTCGCCGGCGGGGTCGCCGCCGTTGCCGGTCGCGGTGCACCGGACCCGGGTACGCCGCACCGGGCCGGCCTGCCGCCGGCCACCGCCGTCATCACCCGGCAGACCCTCGTCGACACCGCGAACGCCGACGGCGAACTCGGCTACGGCACCGCCCGGACCGTCAACGGTCGGCTCACCGGCACCCTGACCGCACTCGCCGAGGTCGGCGCGACGGTCCGGCGCGGGCAGGTCCTCTACCGGGTCGACGACGTACCGGTGGTGCTGCTGCACGGCCCGTTGCCGGCCTACCGGACGCTCGCCCCGGGCGTCGAAGGTGCCGACGTACGGCAGTTCGAGCGGAACCTGCGGGCGCTCGGACACACCGGGTTCACCGCCGACGACCACTACACCGGGGCGACCGCGGACGCGGTCCGCCGCTGGCAGCGCGACCTCGGTGTCGAGCCGACCGGCCGGGTCGAGCCCGGACACCTCGTGCACGCCAGGGGCGACGCCCGGATCGAGACCCACCAGGCTGCCGTCGGGGACGCCACACAACCGAACCAGCCGGTGCTCACCGTCACCGGCACCGTACGGCTCGTCACCGTCATGCTCCCCGCCGCCGCCGGACGGCTGGGCGCCGAGGGCGCCGCCGTCACCGTCACCCTGCCCGACGGCCGGACCACCACCGGCAGGATCACAGCGGTACGCACCGTCGTCACGCCGGCCAGCGACACCAACCCGACCGAGAACCGCGTCGAGGTGACCGTCACCGGCGACGACCCGGACGCCCTCGCCGGCCACGACCACGCCACCGTGACCGTCGCGTTCACCGCCTCCCGACGCGACGACGTGCTGACCGTCCCGGTCGCCGCGCTGCTCGCCCTAGCCGAGGGCGGGTACGGCGTCGAAGTCGTCGACGGCTCCACCACCCGCGTCGTCGCCGTCGAAACCGGACTGTTCGCGGCCGGCCGGGTCGAGGTGACCGGCGCCGGTCTCGCCGAGGGCCAGCGGGTGGGGATGCCGAGATGACCACACCCGTACCCGGCGGCGTCCCGGTGGTCCGGCTCGACGCGGTGACGAAGGCGTACCCGGGTGGGGTCACCGCCCTCGACGGCGTCTCGCTACGCGTCGAGCCCGGCGAACTCGTCGCCGTCACCGGCCCCTCCGGCTCCGGAAAGTCGACCATGCTGAACCTGATCGGCACCCTCGACCGGCCGTCGTCCGGCACCGTCCACATCGACGGGTACGACGTCGCCCGCCTCGCCGACCGGAAACTCTCCGCCCTGCGGGCCACCCGGATCGGCTTCGTCTTCCAGCAGTTCCACCTGGCCGGGGGCGTACCCGCGGTCGACAACGTCGCCGACGGGCTGCTCTACGCCGGCGTACGGCGCCGGGACCGGCGGGCCCGCGCCGCCGCCGCACTGCGCCGGGTCGGTCTCGGCCACCGGCTGGACCACCGGCCGCACCAGCTCTCCGGCGGTGAACGCCAGCGGGTCGCGATCGCCCGGGCCGTCGTCGGCGAACCGCCGCTGCTGCTCGCTGACGAACCGACCGGCAACCTCGACTCGGCCGCCGGCGCCGGGATCATGGCGCTGCTGCGCGGGCTGCACGCCGCGGGTACGGCCGTCGTCGTCATCACGCACGACCAGGAGATCGCGGCCAGCCTGCCCCGCCGCGTCCACATGCGCGACGGTCGGATCGTCTCCGACGTCGCCCGGCCGTCGCTGCCGCCCCGGTGAGCGGGCTCGTGCCGGCCCGGCTACGGCCAGCCGACGTCGTACGGGTCGGTGGCGCCGGGCTACGGGCCCGGCCGCTGCGGGTCTTCCTCTCCGCGCTCGGGATCGCCATCGGCATCGCCGCCATGGTCGCCGTCGTCGGCATCTCGTCGTCGTCGCGGGCCGAACTCGACCGGACCCTCGCCGCACTCGGCACCAACCTGCTCACCGTCGCCCCCGGCAACACGATCCTGGGCGAGCAGGCCCGTCTGCCGGTCGACTCGGTCGCGATGATCGGCCGGATCGGGCCGGTACGCCAGGTCGCCGCCACCGGGCAGCTCCCTGACACACCCGTCTACCGGTCGGACCGCATCCCGGCCGCCGAAACCGGCGGGATCGCCGCCCGCGCCGCCGACCTCGCCCTGCTCGACACCGTCGGCGGCCACATCGGAAGCGGCACCTGGCTGAACGCCGCGACCGCGAACCACCCCGCCGTGGTCCTCGGCACGACGGCCGCCGCCCGGCTCGGCATCGGCTCGGCCGGCCCGGACCGGCAGGTGCTCGTCGGCGGGCGCTGGTTCACCGTCGTCGGGGTGCTGTCCGCCGTACCGCTGGCTCCCGAACTCGACACCAGCGCCCTCGTCGGCTGGCCGGCCGCCGGGACGTACCTCGGCTTCGACGGCCACCCGACGACCGTCTACACCCGTACGACGGACAGCCAGGTCGAGGCGGTACGCGACGTGCTCGCCGCCACCGCCAACCCGCAAGCCCCGAACGAGGTACGCGTCTCCCGCCCGTCCGACGCGCTGGCCGCCCGGCAGGCGACCGACGCCGCGTTCACCGGACTGCTGCTCGGGCTCGGCGCGGTGGCCCTGCTCGTCGGCGGCGTCGGGGTCGCCAACACGATGGTCGTCTCGGTGCTCGAACGGCGGCCCGAGATCGGGCTCCGCCGCGCGCTCGGCGCGACCCGCGGGCAGGTACGCACCCAGTTCCTCGCCGAATCGCTGCTGCTCTCCACTCTCGGCGGGGCCGGCGGAGTGCTCCTGGGTCTGGTCGTGACCGCCGCCTACGCCCGGTGGCAGTCCTGGCCACTGGCGATTCCGCCGTGGGCGCTGGGCGGCGGCTTGACCGCCCCGCTGCTGATCGGCGCCCTCGCCGGCCTCTACCCGGCAATCCGCGCCGCCACCCTCCCCCCGACCCAAGCCCTCTCAGCTCCCGCTTGACCAGCTTTCTTGATCCGCGTGATCAGGGATTAAGTCGCGCGTGTCGTCGGCGCGTTAAGGTTCCAGGTCCCTGATCACGCGGATCTTGCGGGGGCGCCGGCGGCGCTCGGGTGGCGGGTGGGCGCGGGGCGGGGGCGGGTCAGGCGGTGATGGTGTCCAGGGCGATCTCGACCATCTGGCCGAAGGTCTGCTCGCGCTCCTGGGCCGTCGTCTTCTCGCCCCGCTTGATGTGGTCGCTCACCGTCAGCAGGGTCAGCGCCTTCGCCCGGAACCGGGCCGCGATCGTGTAGAGCGCCGCCGACTCCATCTCCACCGCCAGCACCCCGTAGTCGGCGAGCCGGTCGTAGAGGTCCGGCCGGTCGGTGTAGAAGGCGTCCGCCGCCAGCACCGGCCCGACCGTCATCTCGACGCCGCGCCGCTCGGCCACCTCGACCGACGTACGCAGCAGACCGAAGTCGGCCACCGGCGCGTAGTCGATCAGGCCGTCGAACCGTACCCGGTTCATGTTCGAGTCGGTGGCCGAGCCGTTGGCGGCGATCACGTCGCGCAGGTTCAGCTCGTCGACGATCGCCCCGCACGAGCCGACCCGGATCAGCGACTTCACGCCGTACTCGTTGATCAGCTCGTGGGCGTAGATGGATGCCGACGGCATGCCCATGCCGGAGCCCTGCACCGAAACCTCGGTGCCCTGCCAGCGGCCGGTGAAGCCGAACATCCCCCGCACCGTCGAGTAGCACTTGGCATCCTCGAGGTACGTCTCCGCGATCCACTTCGCCCGCAGCGGGTCGCCCGGCATCAGGACCCGCTCGGCGATCTCGCCCGGCTGTGCGCCGATGTGCGTACTCATGGCCATGATCCTGCCAGGTCGACGGAGGGGATACCGCCACGACAGGTCCCGGGGGCGTCAGGTAGCCTTCTCGGCGGTGGCGTGTCCGAGTGGCCTAAGGAGCACGCCTCGAAAGCGTGTGAGGGTTTACGCCCTCCGCGGGTTCAAATCCCGCCGCCACCGCTCGTACACAGGCTAGACGCCCGGCACCTCCAGCGCGGAGGACCGGGCGTTTCGCTTTTCCCTGACCGGTGATTCAGCGGTCCCGGCCGGGCGGGAAGGCGTACCCGGATGGCCGGGTAGCCGACGCGGCGGTCGCGGAACCGCCGAAACCGGCTCGCTATTGTCGGCGTGTGGTCGAGCCGTGGGATTCGAGTGACGCCGGACTGTTGCGGCTGCCGTCCGGGCGGGTGGTTCGTGGCCGTGGGCTGCTGAAACCGCTGCCCACCGGGCAGTTCCCGACCTTCGCCGTCTACCTGCTCGGCAAGCCGCCGCCGCCGGTCGACTGGGAGGCTCGTTGGTTGCACTGGCCGGACTTCCGGCTGCCGCGCGACCGGGACGAGGCCCGGGCGAGGTTCCGCGAGGCGTGGGAGCGGTCGGCGACCGACCGGGTCGAGTTGGCCTGCTCCGGTGGCCGGGGCCGGACCGGGACCGCGCTGGCCTGCCTGGCGATCATCGACGGGGTGCCGGCCGACGAGGCGGTCACCTTCGTACGCGCGCACTACTCTCCGCACGCCGTCGAGACGCCGTGGCAGAAGCGTTACGTACGACGTTTCGTCGCCTGATGTTCGACCTTCCGCACGCCGGCCGGCGGGAGATCGTACCGGGTGCGGTGCACGTGCCACGGTGGCTCGACCCGGAGACACAGCGCCGGCTGGTCGAGGCGTGCCGGGCGTGGGCGGACGGTCCGGTGCCGGCGCGGGCGGCCAAGCTGCCGGGCGGCGGCCGGATGTCGGTGCGTACGGTCTGTCTGGGCTGGCACTGGCAGCCGTACCGCTACAGCCGTACCGCCGACGACGCCGGCGGCGGGCGGGTGGCCGAGCTGCCGGACTGGCTGGCCGACCTGGGGCGGGCCGCGCTCGTGGAGGTCCGCCAGATGCCGGATCGGGGCTACCGGCCGGACACCGCACTGGTCAACTTCTACGACGACGCCGCGAAGATGGGCCTGCACCAGGATCGCGACGAGCGGTCGGACGCGCCGGTGGTGTCGCTGAGCGTCGGCGACTCGTGCCTCTTCCGGTTCGGCAACACGCAGGGCCGGAACCGCCCGTGGACCGACCTGGAGCTGGCCTCGGGTGACCTGTTCGTCTTCGGCGGGCCGGCACGGTTCGCCTATCACGGGGTGGTGCGGACCTATCCGGGTACGGCTCCGGCCGGGGTCGGCCTGGACTTCGGCCGGATCAACATCACGCTACGGGAGACCGGGCTCTCCTGAGTCTGCGCTGTTCAGCGCGTTCTCCACAGAGTTATCCACAGGGTGTGGATAGCACATGTGTACGAGCGTGGCTGGTTGTCCACAGGCTGGCCGGCCTGTGGACAACCATCGCGGTCACCGGGCCGGCGCGAACGCGTCCACCCCGGTCAACTCCGCCGACAGGGTCCAGAGCCGAGCCGCCTGCGCCGGGTCGATCGCGTAGTCGCGTACCCCTTCGCGGACGCCCTCGGGCGACGGCTCGGCGATCTCGCAGTCCTCGCAGTAGAGGCCGCCCATCCCGTCGAGCTGGGCCGACGTCGCCGCCCAGACCTGGGTCGCCGCGCCCTGTTCCGGCGTCTTGAAGCTCGGGTTCAGCGGGTTGCCGTCCGCGTCGATCCAGCCGTAGCCGACCATTTCCTCGGTCGTCAGGTGCCGCTGCAACGGGGTGAGGATGCCGCCCGGGTGCAGCGCGAACGCCCGTACCCCGAGGTCCCGGCCGAGGGCGTCGAGCTGCACGGCGAACAGGATGTTCGCGGTCTTGGCCTGCCCGTACGCCTCCCACTTGTCGTAACCGCGCTCGAACTGCGGGTCGTCCCAGCGGATCGCGGAGTTGTGGTGGCCGGTCGACGAAACCGAGACGACCCGGGCGCCGCCGTCCACGAGCGCCGGCCACAGCCGGTTGGTCAGCGCGAAATGACCGAGATGGTTGGTCGCGAACTGCGCCTCCCAGCCCGGCCCGACCCGCGTCTCCGGACAGGCCATGATGCCCGCGTTGTTGATCAGAATGTCGATTCGCCGGCCGGCGGCGAGAAAACGCTCGGCGAAACCCTTCACGCTTTCGAGGTCACCGAGGTCGAGTTCGTCGACCTCGACCCCCGCGATTCCGGCGAGCGCCTCGTGGGCGGCGTCCGGCCGCCGGGCCGGCACGACGACACGGGCCCCGGCTTTCGCCAGGGCCCGTGTCGTTTCCAACCCCAACCCCGAATACCCGCCGGTCACCACCGCCAGTTTCCCCGAAAGATCAACCCCATCGAGTACGTCGTCAGCGGTGCTCCGCGCACCGAAACCCGATCCGATCTTGTGCTGCGCTGTGGTCATGCCCCGACGCTACGACTTCGAGCGCACTGGAAGACAAGTATCTTTTCTCAGCGCAGGATGCCCTCCGCGCTGGCGGCGCGCAGCCAGGCCGGGAACTCACTGAGCAGACGGTCGTAGAGTTCCGGATCGCCGGTCCGGTCGATGTCGTCGACCGCGAAGAACCCGACGTTGTCCACCCGCCGGCCCTGCATCTGGTCGAACCGTTCGAGAATTCCGTAGTTGGCGTTGCCGAGCCCGATGAACTGCCAGAAGATCGGTTCGTCGGCGGCGGCCCGGAACTGCTTCTCGATCGCGGCGTTCTGGTAGACGCCGCCGTCGGAATAGAACAGGACGAGGGTGGGAACCGGTTCGGGATTCTGCCGTACGAAATCCCGTACCATCGCGATGACCTTCTGCTCCTCGTTACCGAACCCGAGCTTCGGCAGCGCCTTCATCCGGACGAATGCCGGAATCCAGCTCGGCATGTCGCCGATCTCCAGATCGGGAAGCCGCCCGGGGCGGGACGCGAACATCCACGACTGCATCGTTCCGTCGTCGTCCAACTGGGCGGCGACGGCCGCGGTCCGCTCGACCGCGCGGGCCATCGTGCCGTTCTTGTAGAGGGATGTCATCGACCCCGACGCGTCGAGGACCAGGAGCACCCGGGCCCGTACGTTTCCGATGCCGTGCTTGGTCAGGCTGACCGCCACCTGCTGCTTACGCAGGTTGAGCTTCTGCCGGGCTTCCGGCGGCAGCCGGTCCTCGCCCTTGGTGAACCGCACGGCCGGCTGCCCGGGCGGTGCTGCGGACGCCTGCGGCGCTGCCGGTGGCGGCGATGACACAGCCGGTGCCGCGAAGGCGGGCGCCGGTGGCGGCGCAGCGGGCGTGGGCGGCTCGCTGTCGACGCTGATCCCGAAGTTGGTCGCGAGGCCGGCCAGCCCGGAATCCCAGCCCTGCCCGACCGCCCGGAACTTCCAGGCCCCGTTACGCAGATAGAGCTCCCCGCCGACGATCGCCTTCTCGGTCGACGCGTGCATGTCCTCGAACCGCGCCACCTCGGCCCCGGAACCGACGTCGAAGATGGTCAGCCGCAGCCCACGTACCTGCTGGAAGGTGCCGTCGTGGGCGGACGCGGCGATCACCACCCGCTGGATGTCCGGTTCGACCCTCGCCAGTTCGACGGTGATGCCGTCGAACGCCTCCCCGGCCGACCCGGCGCGCTTGCCCGCGTGGGTCACGGCCCCGGACGGGTGCCGCGGCTGGTTGTAGAAGACGAAGTCACCGTCGCCGCGCACCTTGCCGCTCGCGGTCAGCAGCAGCGCTGACACGTCGATGTCGGGTACGCCCGGTCCCGCCGTCCAGCTCAGGACCGCCCGGACGTACATCGTGGACAGGGCGACGTTGGCGCCCTTGGACAGCACTGTCACGGTGCCTCCTCCGCGTCACGGTGCGTCCGAGCCTACCCGTGTTGATCAAGATTCACGCAGGTCGGGCTGGCGCGCCGGGGCGTGAAACGGAGGCAGCGGTCGGAGATGCTGACGGTCGACTCCCGCCCGACACTCGCTGTCCGTCTCGATCGTCTGCTGCTCAGGCAGTCGACACGCCGGGCCGGGAACGCGTGAATCGCAGACGATCATGGCGGCCCGAGGCGGACGCCGTCACGGCAACCCGACGGAGCGTCGGCTGCCCGCCGCCAATCGAGACCAGGACCGGGGCCACGACGAAGGGCCGGCCCTCTGCGGGACCGGCCCTTCGTCGTTTACGCTGCTCAGAAGAGCGGAGGATACGAGATTCGAACTCGTGAGGGTGTGAACCCAACACGCTTTCCAAGCGTGCGCCCTAGGCCTCTAGGCGAATCCTCCGTCGGACAGGATACAGGCTCGTCGCAGCAGCCTCACACGGCCCACCCACCGGCGGTTCCGGACGGGGCGGGGTAGAGTCGTCGGTACCTCCCGTGCGGCGTGCACCTCGTGAACCTCCCCAGGGCCGGAAGGCAGCAAGGATAAGCGAGCTCTGACGGGTGCACGGGAGGCCTTATTTTTCCTGGTCGCCGCTGATCACCGCTGCCTCGCCCCGTGTTGTGTCCGGGGCCGCCCGCCGGTGGAGAATGGCCCGGTCGAGAGGAGGCTGGGGTGGCGCTCGCGCTCTACCGCAAATACCGGCCGAGGACGTTTGCCGAGGTCATCGGCCAGGAGCATGTCACCGAGCCGCTGTCGCAGGCGTTGCGCAGCGGCCGGCTCAACCATGCCTACCTGTTCTCCGGGCCGCGTGGCTGTGGCAAGACGTCCAGCGCGCGCATCCTGGCCCGGTCGCTCAACTGTGAGCACGGCCCGACCCCGGAGCCGTGTGGCACGTGCGGCTCGTGCCGGTCGCTGGCCAACGACGGCGCCGGTTCGATCGACGTGATGGAGATCGACGCGGCCAGCCACGGTGGTGTCGACGATGCCCGTGAGCTGCGGGAGCGGGCGTTCTTCGCGCCGGCGAACAGCCGCTTCAAGATCTATGTGATCGACGAGGCGCACATGGTCTCGTCGGCGGGCTTCAACGCGCTGCTGAAGCTGGTCGAGGAGCCGCCGGACTACGTCAAGTTCATCTTCGCGACGACCGAGCCGGAGAAGGTGCTCGGCACGATCAAGTCGCGTACCCACCACTATCCGTTCCGGCTGATCCCGCCGGCGGTGCTGCGGCCCTACCTGGAGCAGTTGACCGAGGCCGAGGGGATCAAGGTCGACCCGGCGGTGTTCCCGCTGGTGGTGCGGGCCGGTGGTGGCAGCGCGCGGGACAGCCTGTCGGTGCTCGACCAGCTCATCGCGGGTGCCGGGCCGGAGGGCGTCAGCTACGCGCGGGCGGTGGCCCTGCTCGGTGTCACCGACTCGGCCTTGATCGACGAAATGTGTGACGCGCTGGCGGCGGGGGACGGTGCGGCGGCGTACGCGACCATCGACCGGGTGGCCGAGGCCGGCCATGATCCACGGCGGTTCGCCTCCGATCTGCTGGAGCGGCTGCGTGACCTGATCGTGCTGCGGCAGGTGCCGGACGCGGCCGCCAAGGGCCTGGTCGACGGGCCCGCCGACCAGGTGGAGCGGATGGCTGCCCAGGCCGAGCGGCTGGGGTCGGCGACGTTGTCCCGTTGTGCCGACATCGTGCACAACGGCCTGGTCGAGATGCGGGGCACGACCGCGCCACGCCTGCTGCTGGAGCTGATCGCCGCCCGCATGCTGCTGCCGGGTGCCGACGACGGCTCGGCCGCGCTGCTTCAGCGGGTGGAGCGGATGGAGCGCCGGCTCACCGTCGCGGGCGGTGGCGAGTTGCCGCCGGTCCAGGCCGTCGAGCCGGTACGTCCGGCGGCCGCGCCGCGGGCCGAGCCGCAACCCCAGCCGCAGCAGCCCCCGACCCCGCAGCAGCCGTCGGCGCCACAGGCGCCGCAGCAGGCCGCTTCGGCGCGTACCGAGTCCCGGCCGGCGCAGCCGGCGGCGGCCCCACGGTCCGGCCCGCCGGCCGCGGCGGTCATGCCCGATCCGGTGACGCCGGATCCGCCGGCACCGGGCACGCCCGTCGCCCCGGGCGCACTCGACGCGGCGGCGGTCCGTCGGTCGTGGGACCAGATCCTGTCGACGGTCGCGGCCCGGAGCAAGCGTGCGGCGGCGGTCGTACGGGAGGCGACGGTAAGCGAGGTCGACGGCAACACGCTGGTGCTGTCGTTCCGGCACAGCGTGCACGCCACGATGCTGACCAACTCGCCGGATCTGCTGGTCGAGGCGATCGGTCAGGTGCTGGGCGGGCGCTGGCAGATCCGGTGCGAGGTCGGCGGCGACGGTGGCCGGCCGGCCCCGACTCCGCAGCCTCGGCCCACCCCGCCGTCTCCTCCTCCGTCCGCGCCGCCCGCCGCCCCGCCACGCCCGGCGGCCGGCTCGCCCCCGGCCGGCGGGTCGACCGGTTCGGACTGGCCCGAGCCGGCCCGGCCGCCGTCGGCGGGACCGGCCCAGGCCGGTCGGGGTAGTGGTGGGTCCGACTGGCCGGAGCCGGCCCGCCCGCCGTCGGCGGTGTCGACAGCGGCTGGATCGGACTGGCCGGAGGCAGCCCGGCCGGGTGGACGACCCACGGCACCAGCACCGGCACCGTCCGGCGAGACGGATGCGCGGCCCTCCGGCACCGGCACACCACCGGCCACCAGCCCGCCCGCCGTGAACGGCGGTGGCGCCGGGGCGGGGCTCGCGGCCGCGCGGGCGGCCGCGGCGGCCGCCAACCGGGGTACGGCCGGTCGGGACGGCGTGCCCGCCGCCCAGACCGCCGCACCGGCGGCTGTCGCCGCTCCACCGGTCACACCGGCCCCGGCCGCCCAGGCCCCGGCGGCCCGTGCCGGCGCCGTCCAGACGGCGGACCCGTCCTGGGCGGGTGAGCCGCCGTACGACCCGGACTACGACGGGCCGGTGCGCGGCGGGGTGACGTACGAGGGATTCGATCCCGGTGACGAGCCGCTCGACGACGTGGTCGACGTCGCCGCGGTCCGGCAGAGCAGCGAACAGCAGGTGGTGCAGTTGCTGCACCAGACGCTCGGTGCGGAGCGGCTCGACGGCTGACCACGTGGCGTGCCGTGGCCCGTCGGCGGCGCCGACTAGGCTGAACGTCGCCCAGGCAATGACGACGTCGAAGGAGCCGTGCCGTGCGCCCCGGTGGACAGCCTAACCTGCAGCAGATGATGAAGCAGGCGCAGAAGATGCAGCAGCAGCTCGCCGCCGCGCAGGCCGAGTTGGCCGCCGCGGAGCTGACCGGCACCGCCGGAGGCGGGTTGGTCACCGTGACCATCTCCGGCGCCGGCGAGGTCAAGGCGATCAAGATCGACCCGAAGGCGGTCGACCCGGACGACGTCGAGACGCTGGAAGACCTGGTGCTGGCGGCGGTGCACAACGCCAACGACGCGGTGCGCAAGCTGACCGAGGAGAAGATGGGCCCGGTCACCGGCGGCATGGGCGGCCTCGGCCTGCCCGGCTTCTGAGCACCAGATGTACGAGGGTGCGATCCAGGATCTGATCGACGAGCTGGGTCGCCTGCCCGGCGTCGGGCCGAAGAGCGCCCAGCGGATCGCCTTTCACGTGCTGTCGGCGGATCCGGCCGACGTCAACCGCCTGTCGACCGCGTTGCGCAAGGTCAAGGAACTGGTCCGGTTCTGCACGACCTGTTACAACGTGGCCGAGGCGGAGCTGTGCCGGATCTGCCGCGACCCGCGCCGCACCGACGAGGTGCTGTGTGTGGTGGAGGAGCCCAAGGACGTGGTGGCGATCGAGCGGACCGGTGAGTTCCGCGGTCGCTACCACGTGCTCGGCGGGGCGATCAATCCGCTGGAGGGCATCGGGCCGGACAACCTGCGGATCCGGGAGCTGATGCTCCGGCTCGGTTCCGGCGCGGTCAAGGAGCTGATTCTCGCCACCGACCCCAACACCGAGGGCGAGGCGACGGCGACCTACCTGGCGCTGATGGTGAAGCCGATGGGGATCGCTGTCACCCGGTTGGCGAGTGGTCTGCCGGTCGGTGGCGACCTCGAATACGCCGACGAGATCACGCTTGGCCGGGCGTTCGAAGGGCGTCGAGCGGTCTGACGTGCGGTCGTTGATCTGACAGTTGATGTTCGGAAACAGCGGCGCAATGTAACAACTTCGCATCGTGCGTGCCAGTGGTGAGACGTAAAGACACGATCCGATACCAACCCCCAATAGGCCAGTTTCCGGGGAGTTCGAAGGACGGCTATCGTCTCGCCATCTGGTGACCCCGGGTCACCGCGTTGTCCGTACCCACAGGACGAGGTGAAGCACCATGCGTGCATCAAGGCCGAAGGTCGCGATCGCGACCGCAGCGGTCGCCGCCCTCGCGCTCTCCGGCTGTGCCGCGAGCGAGCGCGACGGAGACTCGGGCGGATCCACTAAGGACACACTGGTCTTCGGCGTCGCCGGCGACCCCAAGGTGCTCGACCCCAGCCTTGCCAGCGACGGCGAGTCGTTCCGGGTCTCCCGGCAGATCTTCGAGACCCTGGTCCGCCCCGAGGAGGGTGGCACGAAGGTCTCCGCCGGCCTGGCCGAGAGCTGGACGCCGGACGCGGCCGGCACGACGTGGACCTTCAAGCTGCGTACCGGCGTGAAGTTCCACGACGGCACCGAGTTCAACGCCGAGGCGGTCTGTTTCAACTTCAACCGCTGGTTCAACGCCAAGGGTCTGATGCAGAGCCCGGACGTGACGTCCTACTGGCAGGACATCATGGGCGGCTTCGCGGCCAATGAGGACCCCGAGCTGGGTGACAGCCTCTTCAAGTCGTGCACCGTCAAGGACCCGAGCACCGTCGACCTCGCGTTCAACCGGGTCTCCAGCAAGATCCCCGCCGCCCTGATGCTGCCGGCCTTCTCGATGCACTCGCCGAAGGCGCTCGAGCAGTACCAGGCCAGCGAGGTGACCGGCACCGCGGACGACGTGAAGTACCCGCCGTACGCGATGGAGCACCCGACCGGCACCGGCCCGTTCAAGTTCAAGGCCTGGGACATCGCCAACAAGACCGTCACCCTCGAGCGCAACGAGGACTACGCGGGCGAGAAGGCCAAGCTGAAGACGCTGATCTTCCGGACGATCTCCGACGAGAACGCCCGTAAGCAGGCGCTGCGTTCCGGTGACATCCAGGGCTACGACCTGGTCGGCCCGGCCGACGTCGGTCCACTGGGGAACGACGGCTTCAACGTGCTGACCCGCCCGGCGTTCAACATCCTCTACCTGGCGATGAACCAGAAGGGGAACCCGAAGCTCGCCGACATCCGGGTCCGGCAGGCCATCATCCACGCGCTCAACCGGCAGGCGCTGGTCGACTCGAAGCTGCCCCCGGGTGCCAAGGTCGCCACGCAGTTCATCCCGGACACCGTCGAGGGCTGGAACTCCTCGGTCGTGACGTACGACTACAACCCGGAGAAGGCCAAGCAGTTGCTGGCCGAGGCGGGCGCGTCGAACCTGACGCTGAAGTTCCACTACCCGACCGAGGTCACCCGGCCCTACATGCCGAACCCGAAGGACCTCTTCGAACTGCTCGCCGCGGACCTGCGGGCGGTCGGCATCACCATCGAGGCGATCCCGCTGAAGTGGAGCCCGGACTACCTCAACGCCACCCAGGTGGGCAGCAACCACGACCTGCACTTCCTGGGCTGGACCGGTGACTACGGCGACGCCTACAACTTCATCGGTACCTTCTTCGACCGGCCGAAGGACGAGTGGGGCTACACCAACCAGCCGCTGTTCGACCTCTTCCGCAAGGCCGACACCACGGCTGACCCCGCCGCCCGGTTCGAGATCTACAAGCAGCTCAACGCCGAGATCATGAACTTCCTGCCCGGCGTGCCGGTGTCGCACTCGCCGCCGGCGATCGTCTTCGGCAAGGACGTGACCGGTGTCAAGGCGAGCCCGCTCACGGACGAGCGGTTCTCCACCGCCGAGTTCAAGTCCTGACATAGAAAAAGGAACCGCGGGCGGGCACCGGTCCTGGTGTCCGCCCGCGGGACCCTCTGGACCCATTCGAGGCGCACGTGTTCCGGTTCATCGTCAGACGCCTGCTGCAGTTGATACCGACGCTGTTCGGGCTATCCATCCTGTTGTTCATCTGGTTGCACCGTCTGCCGGGTGGACCGGAGACCGCGATCCTCGGCGAGCGGGGCACACCCGAGTCCCGTGCCGCGATCCGGCGCAACCTCGGCCTCGACGAGCCGATCCTGATCCAGTACGGCCGCTTCATGAGGCGGATGCTCCGACTCGACCTCGGCACGTCGATCTCGACCAAGCGCGAGGTCACCACCGAGTTCCTCCAGCGGTTCCCCGGCACCGTCGAACTCGCCCTCACCGCGATGATCATCGCGATCGGTGTCGGTATCCCGCTCGGCTACCTCGCCGCCCGCAAGCGGGCCACGATCCTCGACCACGCCTCCGTGGTGGGGTCGCTGATCGGCATCTGCATCCCGGTCTTCTTCCTGGCATACGTCCTCAAGGCGATCTTCGCCGAGAACCTGGGCTGGTTCCCGTCGAGCGGCCGGCAGGACCCGACGATCGGCGCGACCCGGATCACCAACTTCTTCGTGCTCGACGGCTTGATGACAAGAGAATGGGATGCCGCCGCCGACGCGTTGTGGCATCTCGTCCTGCCCGGAATAGCCCTCGCGAGCATCCCCCTGGCGATCATCGTCCGGATCACCCGGGCGAGCGTGCTGGAGGTGCTGGGTGAAGACTTCGTCCGCACCGCCGAGGCCAAGGGCCTGACCGAGAACGTGGTCCGCCGCCGGCACGTCCTGCGCAACGCGATGCTGCCGGTCGCCACCACCATCGGTCTGCTCACCGGCGGCCTGCTGTCGGGCGCGGTGCTCACCGAGACGGTGTTCGCGTTCAGCGGCATCGGGGCGTTCATCGCCGAGTCGATCAGCCAGCGGGACTATCCGGTGCTGATGGGCTTCATCATGATCATCGCGGTGGTCTACGTGCTGGTTAACCTGATCGTCGACCTCTCCTACAGCTTTATCGATCCGAGGGTGAGGGTGCGATGAGCGGGGTGCTCACACCGGGCCGCAAGAAGATCGAGAAACTCGACCGGCTCTCCGAACTCTCCGCCCGGCGCGACGACGAACGCGGGGTGAGCCTCTGGCAGGAGGCGTTCCGGCGGCTGCGGCGCAACCCGGCCGCGATCATCGGCGCCCTCATCCTGGCCACCTTCGTGCTCGTCGCGGTCGTCGGGCCGTTCCTGGTTCCGCACGACCCGGTCGCGCAGACCTGGCGCGGCGAGGTCAGCGACGCCCGGGCGCACTACCCGGGGCCGCGCGCCGAGAACTGGTTCGGCGTCGACCACCTGGGTCGCGACGAGTTCAGCCGGATCGTGGTCGGGGCCCGGCAGACCCTGCTGGTCGGCGTCGTGTCCACCTTGATCGGTCTGGTCATCGGCGCGATCATCGGTGGCACGGCCGGTGCGGCCGCCGGTCTCGGCGGCCGGTTCGGCCGCTGGGTCGACAACGCCCTGATGCGGGTCGTCGACATGCTCCTCGCCCTGCCCAGCCTGCTGCTGGCGGTCAGCATCGCGGCCCTGCTCGGGCCGAGCCTGGTCACCGTCATGATCGCGGTCGGCACGGTGTCCGTGCCGGTCTTCGCGCGGCTGCTGCGGGGGTCGATGATCGCGCAGTCCAATACGGACTACGTGCTGGCGTCGACCTCGCTGGGGGTCAGGCGCGGCCGGATCGCGCTGACCCACATCCTGCCCAACTCGCTCGCGCCGGTCATCGTGCAGGCGACGCTGACCCTGGCCACCGCGATCATCGAGGCGGCGGCGCTGTCCTTCCTCGGCCTGGGCAACCAGGACTCGTCGATCCCGGAGTGGGGCGTGATGCTCGCCGACGCGCAGCGTTATCTCGACGCGGCGCCCCGACTGGCGATCCTGCCGGCCGTCGGCATCATCGTCACCGCGCTGGGCTTCACGTTGCTCGGTGAGGCGATGCGCGAGGCACTCGACCCCAAGCTGCGGAAGTAGGCGAGCGGCGATGGCACTGCTGGACGTGGACGGCCTGTCCGTCACCTTCTCCCGCCGGGGGCAGCGCACGGTCCGCGCCGTCGACGGCGTCTCCTTCAACGTCGACGCCGGCGAGGTCGTCGGCCTGGTCGGCGAATCCGGCTGCGGCAAGAGCGTCACCTCGCTCGCGATCATGGGACTGCTGCCCCGACAGCGTGGTGTGCAAATCGGTGGCCGGGCCGACTTCGACGGCACCGACCTGCTGAAGCTCGACGCGAAGTCGATGCGGGACGTCCGTGGCCGCGACGTCGCGATGATCTTCCAGGATCCGCTGTCGTCGCTGAACCCGGTCGTGCCGATCGGCACCCAGGTCACCGAGGTGCTCGTCCGGCACCGCGGCATGAAGGGCGACCCGGCCCGCCGGGAGGCGGCCGACCTGCTGGACCGGGTCGGCATCCCCGACCCGACCCGGCGGCTCAAGGAGTATCCGCACCAGCTCTCCGGCGGCATGCGACAGCGGGCACTGATCGCGATGGCGGTCGCCTGCCGTCCCCGGCTGCTCATCGCCGACGAGCCGACGACCGCGCTCGACGTGACGATCCAGGCGCAGATCCTCGAACTGCTCAAGGATCTCGTCCACGAGTCCGGCACCGCCCTGATCATGATCACGCATGACCTTGGGGTGGTCGCCGGCCTGTGCGACACCATCAACGTCCTCTACGCCGGCCGGGTCGTGGAGACCGCCCGGCGGCGTCCGCTCTTCGCCGAGCCGCACCACCCGTACACGGTGGGGTTGCTCGGGTCGATCCCGCGCCTCGACGCCGGCCGGGGCGAGCGCCTCACGCCGATCCCGGGATCGGTACGCGACGTACTGCCGTGGCCGGACGGGTGCGCGTTCGCGCCCCGGTGCGAACAGCGTCTCGACGCCTGCGTCGGTGAGCCGCCGGCCCTCACGCTGACCCACGACGGGCGGGCCCACCGGTGCGTCAACCCGGTGAGCGCACCGGCGAAGGTCGGCGCGTCCGGTGGGGTGCCCGCGCCGCGCGCGGAGGAGGGTAAGAAGCTGTGACCGACACGCTCGTCGAGGTCCGTGACCTCAAGGTGCACTTCCCGATCACCAAGGGCGTGCTGTTCGACCGGGTGGTCGGTCACGTCAAGGCGGTCGACGGCGTCGACCTGAAGATCACCAAGGGCCAGACGTACGGCCTGGTCGGCGAGTCGGGCTGCGGCAAGTCGACGCTCGGCCGGGCGATCCTCCAGCTCACCCCGACCACCTCCGGCGAGGTCATCTACAACGGCGAGGATCTGGCCAAGCTGCGGCCCAGCCGGCTGCGGTCGATGCGCCGGCACCTGCAAATGATCTTCCAGGACCCGATGTCCAGCCTCGACCCGCGGCAGAACGTCGAGTCGATTCTCGTCGAAGGGCTTCAGGCGCACGGCATCGGCGCCAACCGCGACGAGCGCCGGAAGATCATCGGCCAGACCCTGGACGCCGTCGGCCTGCCGAGCTGGGCACTCTCCCGCTACCCGCACGAGTTCTCCGGCGGCCAGCGCCAGCGGATCGGGATCGCCCGTGCGCTCGTACTCGGCCCCGAGCTGATCGTCGCCGACGAGCCGGTCTCGGCCCTCGACGTGTCGATCCAGGCCCAGGTCATCAACCTGCTCGACGAACTCCAGGAGGAACTGGGCCTGACCTACCTGGTCATCGCCCACGACCTCGCCGTCGTACGGCACATCTCCGACGTCGTCGGCGTCATGTACCTCGGCGCCCTGGTCGAGGAGGCGAGCAGCGACCAGCTCTACCGCGAGCCGCTGCACCCCTACACGCGGGCGCTGATGTCGGCGGTGCCGGTCCCCGACCCGGAGGTCGAGGACCGCCGCGAACGGATCCTGCTCGCCGGTGACCTGCCGTCCCCGGCCAACCCGCCGGCCGGCTGCCGGTTCCACACCCGCTGCCCGTGGGCGCAGCCGACCCGGTGCGCCACGGAGCGGCCGGTGCTGCGCGAGATCGGCGAGAGCCGGGTCGCCTGCCACTTCGCCGAGCGGATCGCCAGCGGCGAGCTACGCCCGCACGAGGTCAAGGTGCAGCTCGTACGCCCCGAGGACGAGGGCGAGACGCCCGGCGTGGTCTCCGCGCCGACCGAGCCGGGCTCGTTCGTCTGACCGGCACCGTCGGACCGGCGCCGGTCAGCCCTCGGGGCGGTCGATCAGCGCGACGGCGATCGCGTGTACGGCGTCCAGCGCGGCCGGGTCGGCAAGTGTGGCCCGGCCGCCGGTGACGACGTACCACTCGTCGGCGTCCTTGTACTGCACCCGCAGCGTGACCTGGCCGGCGTCGTACTCGGTGCGCAGGGTGAGTTCGCCGGTGACGACGCCGACCTCGTCGGTCATCACGCCGCCGGGGCCGGGCACCACGTCGGTCGTACGGCTGTCCGGGGCGCCGCCCGCCGGCCCCGTTTCCGCGGCCGGGGCCGGGGCCGTCGAGTTGGGCTCGGCGGTCGTGGGCTGGCCGGTCGTCGGGTTGCCTGTCGCGGGGGTGCCGTCCGCCCCGCCCGTTGTCGCGTCGGTCATACGCAGGTCTCCAGCATGTCTTGCAGCGCCGACTTCTCGGCGGCGGTCACCGTCAACTCCCAGTGGCTCTTCACCGTGATCCAGTCAATAGCGTAATCACACCATGCGTCCTGGTTGGTCGGTTTCCACTGTGAAGGATCCTGGTCACCCTTGGAACGGTTCGACGACGCGGACACCGCCAGGAGCTGCGGCCGGGTCAGGTCGTTGGCGAACTCACTGCGCCGGTCGTCCTCCCACTCGTCGGCGCCGCTGCGCCACGCGTTGGCCAGCGGCACCGTGTGGTCGATGTCGACGCCGGACGGGTCGTCGATGGTGCGGTTGTCGTAGACACTCGACCACGAACCGCCGACCACGTTGCACCCGTCGAGTTCGACGCCGGTGCCGTCGCGTTCCAGCACGGTGTCGCGTACGTCGCAGTTCTTGCCCGCGCTGCGCCAGTGCTTGAAGCGTTCCCGGCTGTAGCCGCGCATCGGCCGGGCGTCGGCGACCGTCAGCTCGCCGAGGAGCTTCTCGGCCGCGCCCGCGTCACCGGAGCCGGCCTGCTGGTCCGACCCGCCGATCGGGTCCTCTTCGAGTGGCACGCAACCGGCGAGCGCGCCGAGGGCTAGCGCCGCGGCCACCGAGGCGGCGAGACTGCGCAAGGTCAATGATCGGGTACGGGTCTGTCGCATACGGGAGGAAAGCACCCACCTAGCTTGCTGTCTAGATCGTCTCGCCGGCAATAACCACGGGCCGCTTCGGCGTTTCGTGCAAACAGTGACCAGACCTCCGACAGATTGGACGCCATGAGCCAGTCGTCAAACCCCGACCTGCGACTCGGCACCGCGGCCGGCCGGGGCACCCTGCTGGCGGCGGTGCTCGCCTCCGGAATGGCCTTCCTCGACAGCACGATCGTCACCGTCGCGCTGCCGAAGCTCGGTGCCGACCTCGGCGCGACCACCGCCGGGCTCCAGTGGACGGTCAACGGCTACATGCTCACACTGGCCGCGTTCGTCCTGCTCGGCGGCGCCCTCGGCGACCGGTTCGGCCGGCGGCGCGTCTTCCTGGTCGGGGTGCTGTGGTTCGCCGCCGCGTCGGTGCTGTGCGGCCTGGCGCTGTCCGTCGAGTGGCTGATCGCCGCCCGCGTCCTCCAGGGCCTCGGCGCGGCCCTGCTCACCCCCGCCTCGCTCGCCCTGCTCCAGGCCAGCTTCCAGCCGGACCATCGCGGCCGGGCGATCGGCGCCTGGTCGGGCCTGTCCGGCGTGTCGACCGCGATCGGCCCGTTCATCGGCGGCTGGCTCATCGACAGCGTCTCGTGGCGGTGGATCTTCCTGATCAACGTGCCGCTGGCGGCCGCCGTGGTCGCCGCCACGCTGCGCTGGGTGCCGGAGAGCCGGGCCGCCTCGACAGGCCGGTTCGACGTCGGCGGTGCCGTGCTCGGCGCCCTGGGGCTGGCCGGCGTCACGTACGCCCTGATCGAAGGCCCGGTTCTCGGGGTCGGCTCGGTGGCGATCTGGGGCGCCGCCGCGATCGGCGTCGGCGGGGCGACCGCGTTCGTGCTCCTGGAGCGGCGGCGCGGCGACCGGGCGATGCTGCCACCGAGGCTGTTCTCCAGCCGGCAGTTCTCCGCGCTCAACATCTACACCGTCGCGGTGTACGCGGCGCTGAGCGGGCAGGGCTTCTTCTTCGCCGTGCACCTGCAGAACGTCGCCGGCTACACGGCGTTGGAGACCGGGATCGCCACGCTTCCGATGACGCTGCTGCTGCTCGTCGGCTCGGCCCGGGCCGGCGCCCTCGCGACCCGGATCGGCCCCCGGCTGCCCCTGACGGTCGGCCCGGCCGTCGCCGCCGTCGGCATCCTGCTGCTGCGGCCGATCGGCCCCGGCGCCGACTACTGGGTCCACGTACTGCCCGGGGTGCTGCTTTTCGGCGCCGGCCTCACCCTGCTGGTCGCGCCGCTGACCGCGTCGGTGCTCGGTGCGGTCGAGGACCGCTACGCCGGGGTGGCGAGCGGGGTCAACAACGCCGCCGCGCGGGCCGCCGGGCTCCTCGCCGTGGCGGCCCTGCCGCTGCTGGTCGGGCTCTCCGGCACGGCGTACGAGGTGCCGGCGGAGCTGGCCGCCGCCTACCGGTCGGCGATGGTGTGGTGCGCGGGGCTGATGCTCGCCGGGGCCGTACTGGCCGCGATCTTCGTCCGCCGGCCGACCGGGACCACCACCGGTCCGTCCCCCGGCGGTCCGACCGGCTAGCGGTTCCCGACCGTACGGCGGGGTGGCGCAACACCGCCAAGCCGATCTCCACCACGCCCGTGACGTGCGTGAATCCGTTCCGTTTGAAGGGATGGAATCGCAGCCGCGGGGGCTGCGTAACTGTCGCCATTGGTCAGCCGGTCCTGCGAGACGCGACAGCCGCGATGGAGAGCGGTGGTCGAGATGGGAACTGACAAACCTGTAGAAACCGGAGCCGATCACCCGACCGACGACGCCACCGTGGTGCTGAACCCGGTCGGCGCCGAAGACCCGCCGGCCGCCGCCGGTGGGAGATCGGGTGGCCGGCACCGGGCCGTACCGCCGACCCGGGATCGAGGCCGGCGGCGCCGGACGCTCGTCATCGCCACGGTCGCCTCGATCGTGGCGCTGGGCGCCACCGCCGTCCTGGTGCCGATGGCGTTCGCCCGGCTCGGCGATCCGGAGAGCGGTGAGCGGCCGACGGTGCCCTCGGGTAGCCCGACGCCAGCCCCGAGCGCCTCGCCGCAACCGTCCGGGCTCGTCCCCGGCCCGGTCGAGACCATTGTGGACGGCCGGTTCTCGTGGGCCCTGCTCGACCGCTCCAGCGGTGTGCTGACCGGCTCGTCGAATGTCGGCGACACGGTCGAGGGCGGGGGGATGCTGCGGGTCTGGGTGGTCGCCGACTACCTGCGACACGCCGCCGAGCGGGGCGGCCGGCCGGAGCCGTACCGCCTGGAGCAGGCCAGCCGGGCGATCCGCGACGGTGACGACGACGCCACCCAGGCGCTCTACGAGGCGGCCGGCGGGGCGACCCAGAGCCACCGCATGATCCCGGTGTGCGCACTGGTGGAGACGCAGGTGGACGACGGTGGCTGGCGACGGACCCGGATCTCTGCCGGCGACTCGGTACGGCTCGGCGACTGCGTCGCCGACGGCCGGGCCGCCGGTCCGAAGTGGACAAAATGGGTGCTGGACGAGATGGCCGAGGTCAACGGCGAGGCGTCCGACAAGGGCGAGCTGACCGGGATCGGCTGGGGCATCGTCGACGGGCTCCCACCGACGGTCACCGACCTGGGCGTCGGCTTCACCAACGGCTTCGTCCGGGCCGACTCCCGATGGCAGGTCAACTGCCTGGCGGCGGCCGACGGCTGGGTGCTCGCCGTACTCGTCAGCTATCCCGACACCCGGAAGCTGTCGTACGGCGCCGGTATCTGCGCCAGCGTCGCCGCCGAGCTCGCCCCGCCCCAGCCGGTCAACTGAACGGCCGGGGCGGGGCGGCCCGCGGAAAGCTCAGCCGCGGGAGCGGTTGACCGCGCTGGTGACCGCCTTCACCGACGCGGTCACGATGTTGGCGTCCAGCCCGACGCCCCACACCGTCCGGCCGTCGACCTCGCACTCGACGTACGCGGCGGCCTGGGCGTCGCCACCGGAGGACATCGCGTGCTCGTGGTAGTCGAGCACCCGCACGTGCACCCCCAGGGCCTGCAGCGCGTTGACGTACGCGTCGATCGGGCCGTTGCCGACCGCGGCCAGCGGCCGGCGGTTGCCGCCGAAGTGCACCTCGGCCAGCATCTCGACCTTGCCGTCGACGGTGGCCGTCGAGTACTCGGCGAGTTCGACCGCCGGGAACCGCTGGTGGTCGACCAGGTATTCGGTGGCGAAGATCTCATACATCCGGGCCGGCTCGACCTCGCCGCCGGCGGCGTCGGTGACCTGCTGGACCACGCCGGAGAACTCGATCTGGAGCCGGCGCGGCAGGTCCAGGTGGTGCTCCTCCTTCATGATGTAGGCCACACCGCCCTTGCCGGACTGCGAGTTGACCCGGATGACCGCCTCGTAGTTGCGGCCCACGTCCTTCGGGTCGATCGGCAGGTACGGCACGCCCCACGTGTACTCGTCGACGGCGACCCCGGCCTCCTGCGCGTCGGCGGCCAGCGCGTCGAAGCCCTTCTTGATCGCGTCCTGGTGCGAGCCGGAGAACGCGGTGTAGACCAGGTCGCCGGCGTACGGGTGCCGCTCGTGCACCGGGAGCTGGTTGCAGTACTCGACGGTGCGCTTGATCTCGTCGATGCGGGAGAAGTCGATCTCCGGGTCGATGCCCTGCGAGAACAGGTTGAGGCCGAGCGTGACCAGGTCGACGTTGCCGGTGCGCTCGCCGTTGCCGAACAGGCAGCCCTCGACCCGGTCCGCGCCGGCCAGCAGGCCCAGTTCGGCGGCGGCGACCGCGGTGCCCCGGTCGTTGTGCGGGTGCAGGCTGAGGATCACCGAGTCGCGGCGGGGCAGGTTGCGGTGCATCCACTCGATCGAGTCGGCGTAGACGTTCGGCGTGGCCATCTCGACGGTCGCCGGCAGGTTGACGATCAGCGGGCGGTCCGGCGTCGGGTCGATCACGTCGATGACCGCCGCGCAGACCTCCAGCGCGTAGTCCAGCTCGGTGCCGGTGTACGACTCCGGCGAGTACTCGTAGAAGATCTCGGTGTCCGGGGTGTGGATCTCGGCGTACTTCTGGCACAGCCGGGCGCCCTGGGTCGCGATGTCGGTGATGCCGGCGCGGTCCAGGCCGAAGACCACCCGCCGCTGCAGCGTCGAGGTCGAGTTGTAGAAGTGCACGATCGCCTGCTTCGCGCCGCGCAGCGACTCGAAGGTCCGTTCGATCAGGTGCTCGCGGCACTGGGTCAGCACCTGGATCGTCACGTCGTCCGGAATCAGGTCCTGCTCGATGAGCTGGCGGACGAAGTCGAAGTCGGTCTGGCTGGCCGCCGGGAAGCCGACCTCGATCTCCTTGTAGCCCATCTCGACCAGCAGGTTGAACATGCGGCGCTTGCGTTCGGGCGACATCGGGTCGATCAGTGCCTGGTTGCCGTCGCGCAGGTCGACCGCGCACCAGCGTGGCGCGACCTCGGTGCGCCGGGCCGGCCACTGCCGGTCGGGCAGCTCGACGGAGAACTGGCGGTGGTAGGACTCGTAGCGGCCGTACGGCATCCGGCTGGCCTGCTGGCGGGCGATCGGGTCCGGGCCGGGGGCGGCGGCCGGACCACCGGGTACGGCGGACTGGTCGGTGGACGCGGTGCTGGGTGCGGCGTTGTCTGACATGACGGAAATGCTCCTGTGGTCAGGGTGACGTCAGCGCGGGAAAAGTCTGGCTGATGCGATCCGGCGCGTCGATGCCCGGATCGGAAAGAACGTGCTCAGGCGGCGCGCGTCAACTCCGCGGCGAGGTGCCGGCCCGGTGGGCCTCGCCGCGGCGACCAAGGAGAAGAGCCTGCCACATAACACTGGTCACCCTACGTGATCGATTGGCGTTGGCAAGCCCGACCCGGGGTTTGAGACGAAACTCCCAGGTGGCGGTACGGCCGGGGTGGTCAGGCGGACGGCGTCGGCGACGGGGTGCCGGTGGGCGTCGCGGTCGGGGTCGGCGGCGGTGGCGGCGACGCCATGCCCAGCGGCTCACCCGCGACCACCGGGCCCGGCAGCGTGACCGTCGGCGGTGCGGCCACCGGCTCACCGGCGAGGATCAGGGTGCCGAACGCGACCTTCGCCCCGGTCAGCGTGCCGTCCTGCGCGTAGCAGTAGATCCCCACGTCGAGCGGTGCCCGCAGCGAGGCGGACGTCGACTCGACCGCGAAGCAGGTGCCACGGCTGCCGGGCAGCGGCTGGGCGGCGGTCACCGACAGGGCGGCCCGCCGGTCGGTGAGCACCCGGGCCCAGCTCACCAGCGGGTGCTGGACCAGTGGATCGGTGCCGGCCGCGAACCGTCCGTCCGGGTCGCCGACCCGCACGCAGGTCGGCGCGACCTGCCGGGTCACCGACGGCAGCGCGCACTGGAAGAGCCCGTCAGCGGTACGCGCCACCGAGACGTCGGCGGTGCCGCCGAGCGCGCCGCCGGGGATGTCGACCCGCCAACTGCCGTCGGGGGCGGCGGTGAAGGCGACCGTACGGTCCTCGCGGTCGGCGGCCGACAGCGTGTAGAACGCCGACAGGTGGCGGTCCTGCGCCGCGGCCGCGAGGCCGGCGAGCTGGGACCGGGCCGGTGTCTGGTCCGCCTCGGTGGCGCTCGGGCTCGGTGCCGGCGTCGGGTCGGACGCCGGGGCGTCGGAGCCGCAGCCGGTGACCATGGCCGCCGCGGCGGTGGTCAGCACGCCGAGCAGACCGGATCGGATGGCGGGACGCGAGGCAGCTCCGGGGCGCACGCGCCCATTCTCATCGCCGTCGGTGCGCCGGGTGTGCACCGGGGTCGGGTTGTCGGTCGGCGTGTCGCGCCCCACGGCCGGATGGTGGGATCGCGTGTCCACGCCGTCACAGCCCGCCGGTACCCTGATGGCGGCTTGCGTGCCCAGCGTGGGGTTCGTGGGCGAGGTGAATCGTCATCAGGTTCGACGTCTAGGGTCGACGAGGGTCGCCGGGCACCGGCCGCAGGCGCCGGCACAGCCCCGGGCACCCCGGAAGGAGTGGACTGCCGTGGCACTGGTGGTGCAGAAATACGGCGGCTCCTCCGTCGCCACCGCCGAGCGCATCAAGCGCGTCGCCGAGCGCATCGTGGCCGCCCGCAAGGCCGGCGACGACGTGGTGGCCGTGGTCTCGGCGATGGGCGACACCACCGACGAGCTGCTCGACCTGGCCCACCAGGTGAGCCCGCTGCCACCCGGCCGCGAGCTGGACATGCTGCTGACCGCCGGTGAGCGGATCTCGATGGCCCTGCTGGCGATGGCGATCCACAACCTCGGCTACGAGGCGCGGTCCTACACCGGGTCGCAGGCCGGCGTGCTCACCACGTCGGTGCACGGCCGGGCCCGGATCATCGACGTGACGCCGGGCCGCCTCCAGGGTGCCCTCGACGAGGGCGCGATCGCGATCGTCGCGGGTTTCCAGGGCGTCTCCCAGGACACCAAGGACATCACCACGCTCGGCCGGGGTGGCTCCGACACCACAGCCGTCGCGCTGGCCGCGGCACTCAACGCCGACATGTGCGAGATCTACACCGACGTCGACGGCGTCTTCACCGCCGATCCGCGGATCGTGCCCAACGCCCGGCACATCAAGCAGATCACCTACGAGGAAATGCTCGAACTCGCGGCCTGCGGCGCCAAGGTGCTGCACCTGCGCAGCGTCGAATACGCCCGCCGGGCCAGCCTGCCCATCCACGTCCGGTCGTCCTACTCGACGAACACCGGCACGATGGTCACCGGATCGATGGAGGACCTTTCCGTGGAACAAGCACTGATCACCGGGGTCGCCCACGACCGGAGCGAGGCCAAGATCACGATCGTGGCCGTGCCGGACGAGCCGGGCGCCGCCGCCCAGATCTTCGAGACCGTCGCCGGCGCCGAGATCAACATCGACATGATCGTGCAGAACGTGTCGACCGAGGGCACCGGCCGCACCGACATCTCGTTCACCCTCCCCAAGGCCGACGGCCCCACCGCCATGGCCGCGCTCAACAAGATCCAGGAGTCGGTCAAGTTCAAGGGCCTGCTCTACGACGACCACGTCGGCAAGGTCTCGCTGATCGGTGCCGGCATGCGCTCGCACCCCGGTGTGGCCGCCAGCTTCTTCGCCGCCCTCGGTGAGGCCGGCGTCAACATCGAGATGATCTCCACCTCGGAGATCCGGGTGTCCGTGGTCTGCCGTGACACCGACCTCGACAGTGCCGTGCGCGCCGTGCACGAGGCGTTCGACCTCGGCGGCTCCGAAGAAGCCGTGGTCTACGCCGGAACCGGCCGGTAACGACATGTCCCGGCTGCCCACCCTCGCGGTCGTCGGGGCGACCGGCGCCGTCGGCACCGTCATGCTGGAGCTGCTCTCCGCCCGCAAGAACCACTGGGGCGAGATCCGGCTCATCGCCTCCGCGCGCTCCGTCGGCCGCAAGCTGGCCTGCCGAGGCGAGGAGCTGACGGTCCGGGAGCTGTCCGCGGAGGCGTTCGACGGCGTCGACGTCGCCATGTTCGACGTACCCGACGAGGTGTCCGCGCAGTGGGCACCGATCGCCGTCGAGCGCGGTGCGATCGCCGTCGACAACTCCGGCGCCTTCCGGATGGACCGCGACGTCCCGCTCGTCGTTCCCGAGATCAACCCCGAGCAGGTACGCAACCGGCCCAAGGGCATCATCGCCAACGCCAACTGCACCACGCTCGCGATGATCGTGGCGATCGCCCCGCTGCACCGTGAATACGCGCTGCGCGAGCTGGTCCTCGCCTCCTACCAGGCGGTCTCCGGCGCGGGGCAGGTCGGCGTCGACACCCTGCACGACCAGCTCTCCAAGGTCGCCGGCGACCGGGCGCTGGGCAGCCGGCCCGGCAACGTACGGCAGGCCGTCGGCGACGACCTCGGCCCGTTCCCCGCCCCGCTCGCCCTCAACGTGGTGCCGTGGGCCGGTTCGCTCGCCGACGCGGGCTGGTCGACCGAGGAACTCAAGATGCGCAACGAGACGCGCAAGATCCTCGGCCTGCCCGACCTGAAGGTCTCCGCCACCTGCGTACGGGTGCCGGTGGTCACCGGCCACTCGGTGGCCGTGCACGCCGTCTTCGGCAGCGAGGTCGACGCCGAGGGCGCCCGCGAGGCACTGCGCAACGCGCCCGGCGTCATCCTCGTCGACGACCCCGCCGAGGGCGAGTTCCCGATGCCGATAGACGCGGTCGGCACCGACCCGTCCTGGGTGGGCCGGATCCGCCGCTCGATGGACGACCCGCGCGCCCTCGACCTGTTCGTCACCGGCGACAACCTGCGCAAGGGCGCCGCACTCAACACCGCCCAGATCGCCGAACTGCTGGCCCCCGAGTTCGCCGCCCGCTGACCCCGCGCCGACTGCCGGCGGAGTGATCAGTCCGGGGCGAGGCGTACGCCGTCACCGCCGCCGCGCTTCACCGTGTAGAGGGCGGCGTCGGCCCGGCGCAGCGTCAGGTCCGACGACTCGCCCGCCCGCTGCACCGCCACCCCGACGCTGACCGTCCGGCCGAGGGCCCGTGCCGCGCCGGCCAGCCGCCCGGCGATCCCGACCGCCTCCTGTGCCGCCGACACCTCGACCACCGCCACGAACTCGTCGCCACCGATCCGGTACAGCTCGTCGCCGTGCCGGAGCGCCCGCTCCAACGCCCGGGCCAGACCGACCAGCACGCGGTCGCCGGCCTGGTGCCCGTACGTGTCGTTGATGGTCTTGAAGTTGTCCACGTCGACGGCCAGCAGCGCGGTGCGGCCCGGAGTGGCGGCGGCGATGCGCTCACCGAACGGCCCGTGGTGCGGCAGCCCGGTCAACGGGTCGGAGATGGCCTGTTCGTGCAGTTTGTGGAGGCTGCGTAGCCGGTCCAGGCAGCTCCACGCCTGCGCGGCGAGCAGTTCCATCAGGTTGACCGTCGTCGGGTCCGGCCGCGACGCCACCTCGTCGGCGACCAGCAGCACCCCGCCCGCGTCCGGCGGCCCCACCGGCACCGAGATCAGCGTGCACACGTCGGCGTCGACCAGGACCTCGTAGCCCCGCGTCGTCGGCGGCCCGGTCTCACCCAGCGTGTACGACGCCCCGTGCCGGTGCGCGCGCGACACGAGTTCGCCCAGTTCGGCGGCGCTCGCCGCGGCCAGCCGCTCGCGCAGCCGCGACTCCAACGGGCCCGGCCGGGCGGTCGGTGGCGCCAACCCGGGCCCGTCCGGACCGGTCAGCAACAGCACCGCCGCCGCGAGCCCGGCCACGTCCCGGGCGGCGTCGATCGAGACCCGCGCCAGCGCCCGCTCCGAGGCGGCCGAGGTCATCGCGCCCGCGTACCGGAGCAGTTTCTCGCTCCGGCTCTCGGCCGGCGGCCCGCCGAGCCGGTCGACGTGCGCGCCGAGGTCCGCCGCGACCCGCTCGGCGAGCGTCCGCCACGCGTCGATGTCGACGGGCCCGGACCATTCCAGGTTGAGTACGCCGATCGGCCGGCCGGACCGGTCCACGACCGGCGCGCAGATCTCGACCGCGACCGGCGGCCCGAGCGCGATGTAGTCGGGGTCGGCGGTGACGTCGGTCACCGTCTGCGTCCTGCCGGCGGCGTACGCGCGGCCGGAGACCCCGGTGCCGGGCAGCACCGACGCGAACACCTGCCACGAGCCGGTCGCCGCGACACAGCGCAGCCGGTCGTGGACGTGCAGCAGGACCGCGACCATCACGTCGCTGTGGGCGGCGATCGTCGCCGCGGCGGCCTGGCACGCCCCGGCGACGGTCGTCGCCCTGGTCAGGCGTGCCGCGAGGTCGGCGGTCACTCGTTCGGGGTGCAAGCGCGGGTCGCCGCCTTCTGACGGATGCGGGCGGCGTCGGTGCTCCGGACGCCGGACCGATTTTACTGAGCGTCGCCTCTCGAACGCGTTGCGTTGCGTACGGCTCGCCGTGGCCGGATCGACGGGTCCGGCGGGGCACGCCTGTCGTCGGACACCGGTCGTACGAAAAAATCCTGGCCGGCGATGTCGATCCCGCCGTACCCCGTTCGTCGTCATGCTGTACGGCAAGCCCGCCGTACCCGTACGACAGGAGACGGACCGTGAAGTACATGCTGCTCATCCACCCCGCGCCGGACGCCGACCCGAACGACTTCGGCTGCACCCCGGCCGACTGGATCGCCTTCGACAAGGCCGTGAACGAGGCGGGGATCTTCGTCTCGGGCGAGGAGTTGCAGGACCTCGTCACCGCCACCACGGTCCGGGTCAGCCAGACCGGCGAGCGCACGATCACCGACGGCCCGTTCGCCGAGACCCGGGAACTGCTCGGCGGCTTCTACGTCATCGACGTACCGAACCTCGACGTCGCCCTCGACTGGGCGGCCCGCTGCCCCGGATCGCGCGGCGGCGGCGGCGTCGAGGTGCGGCCGGTCGCCGACTTCCCCCAGGGCTGACGGCGATGGACGAGCGGGCAGCCGGCGCGGTGGAGGCGGTCTTCCGTGAGGAACGCGGCCGGCTGCTCGCCTCCCTCGTCCACCGCTTCGGCGACCTCGACCTGGCCGAGGACGTCGCCTCCGAGGCGATCGAGGCCGCCCTCGAACACTGGCCCCGGCAGGGCGTGCCGGCCAGGCCCGGGGCCTGGCTGCTCACCACGGCGCGGCGCAAGGCCGTCGACCGGCTGCGGCGCGACCAGGCGTATGCGGCCCGCCTCGCCGTGCTCCAGGCCGAGGCGGACCGGGCCGGACCGGTCGCACCCGCGGACCCCGACGGTGACCTGCCCGACGAGCGGCTGAGCCTCTTCTTCACCTGCGCCCACCCGGCGCTGCCCGCCGAGGACCGTGGCGCGCTGACCCTGCGCTGCCTCGCCGGGCTGACGACGCCCGAGGTGGCACGGGCCTACCTGGTGCCGGTGCCGACGATGGCGCAGCGGATCGTCCGGGCGAAGAAGAAGATCCGGGACGCCCGGATCCCGTTCCGGGTACCCGGCGCCGACGAACTGCCGGGCCGGTTGCCGGGCGTTCTCCAGGTCGTCTATTCGATCTTCACCGAGGGGTACGCGGCCAGCACCGGCCCGCGACTGCAGCGGCTCGACCTCGCCGAGGAGGCCATCCGGCTGGCCCGGATCCTGCGCCGGCTGCTGCCCGCCGAGCGCGAGGTGACCGGACTGCTCGCGCTGATGCTGCTGATCCACGCCCGCCGGGACGCCCGCACCGGCCCGGACGGCGAGATCGTCCTCCTCGACGAGCAGGACCGCGGCCGCTGGGACCGGGCCATGATCGAGGAGGGGCGGCAGTTGGTGGTGGCCGCCCTGACCGGCGGCCCACCCGGTCCGTACGGCGTGCAGGCCGCGATCGCCGCCCTGCACGACGAGGCCGCGGACGTGGCCACCACGGACTGGCCACAGGTGGTGGCTCTGTACGACGTACTGCTGGTCCTGTCGCCGTCGCCGGTCGTCGCGCTGAACCGGGCCGCGGCGGTGGCGATGCGGGACGGCCCGGCGGCCGGCCTCGCGCTGCTCGACGAGTTGGCGGACGAACCCCGGCTGCGGGCATACCACCCGTACGCGGCGGCACGGGGTGACCTGCTGTGCCGGCTGGGCCGGTTCGGCGAGGCCGCGGCGGCGTACCGGGCGGCGCTGGACCTGGCCGGCACCGAGCCCGAACGCGCCCACCTGAGTCGCCGGCTCGAAGCGGCCGAACTGTCCGCTTCGGACGGTTGATGCCTCGGGCCGGTTGTCCCGGCCCGCAAATGGTGCGACGGGCCTCGTGGTCCTGTTCCCGAAGCAGCATCGTATCGGCGAACATGGATTCGTTTCGCTGGTATTCCGAGAACGGGGCTCCCATGCGCATTGCACGATGGCCGTCTACCGCGCCCGGCGGCGCCGTACGTCGAACGGCGATGGTGGCGGCAACGGTGCTGCTGGCGCTCGGCGCCGGCGGAACGGCGTACGCCGCCACCGACACCGAGGCGCCGACCGCCCCCGGGCCGGTGACGATCGCCGGCATCACCACCACGACGATCGAACTGACCTGGGTCGCGGCCACCGACAACGTCGGCGTGACCAGATACGACGTCAGCCACTTCTCGACCGACGTCGTCTTCATGCGCAACACCACCACGAACTCCATCACGATCACCGGACTGCGCCCGTCGAGCACCCACCGGTTCGCAGTCCGCGCCCGGGACGCGGCCGGCAACTTCTCGCCGTCGACCCCGATGCTGGTCGTGACCATGCCGCCCGGCGACAACCAACCACCGACCGCCCCCGGTGCCCCGGTGCCGTACACCGTCGCCGACACCCTGGTGATCCTCACCTGGCCGCGATCCACCGACAACGTCTACGTGGCCCTGTACGAGGTCCTCATGGTCAGCGCCCCCGGCAGTCCGGTCGTCGCGACCGCACCGCAGCATCCGCCGACCGGCACCACCGCCCGGGTCACCGGGCTCACCCCCGGTACGACGTACAGCTTCGCGGTCCGGGCGCGCGACGACGCCGGCAACATCTCCGCCCTGTCGGCGCCGGTCACCGTCACCACGACCGGCTGACCGGTCTCAGCCGGCCGATGGATTGGCGTCGACGGCAGCACGGACGAACTCGCGTACCCGCTCGGTGGTGTTCGCTTCCAGCCAGACCGGCCCGCGCCGGATCGGCGGCGCGTCGTGGATCGGCACGTACGCGATGTCCGGCCGGGGATGGTATTGGCGGGTGTGCGCCCCGACCGGGAGCACGCCCCGGCCCAGCGCCACCAGGGAGAGCATCTCGGAGAACGTGTTACCCGCCGGCCCCTTCGGCACCGGCCGGCCCGACGGCGTGTGTTCGGGCGTACGGTCGCGCTTGAACTCCGCCGACGTCACCGCCGGATACTGCACCACCGGGTGCTCGGCGAGCACCTCCAGCGACACCGCTCCGGTGACGGCCAGCGGATGGCCGGCCGCCACCGCCAGGACCCGCTCCTCGGTGAGCAGGACCGGCCCGTTGGCCATGCCGTCGAACGGGAACGAGGCGATCAGGACGTCGACCGAGCCGTCGAGCAGGCTCGCCCGGGTGTTCAGCAGCGGCGCCTCGCGTACGTCGACCTCGCAGTCCGGGTGCCGCTCGCTGAACAGGGCGACGGCCCGCAGCAGCAGCGGCGCGCCCCACTCGCCGACGAACGCCACCCGCAGCTGTCCGGTCACGCCCCGGCCGGCGTCGACGGCCCGGCGGACCGCCTCGTCCATCCCGGCCACGAGGGGGGCCAGGTCGTCGGCGAGCCGCCGGCCGATCGGGGTGAGCTGGACGACCCGGCTGGTGCGTTCGAAGAGCGGGGCGCCGATCCGGCGCTCCAGCTTCTTGACGACGTGACTGACCCGCCCGGTGGTCACCCGCAACCGCTCGGCGGTGCGTCCGAAGTGCAGCTCCTCGGCGAGCGTCAGGAACGTCTCCAGTTCGTACCGCTCCAGCATCGGATCCTCATCGTTGAATCTGAGTAAACGATCGTAGCGCGATCGTGGCTTGGTCCGGGCCGTGGACCGACGGATCGTGAAGGCATGACGACAGCGACGATCACCGACTACCTGACCAGCCTCGCCCCGCTCCGCGAGGTCGGCGAGAAGCTCCGACCGGTCATCGAAGCGGCCCTGCCCGACGCCAACGGCGCGATGTGGCACGGCCATCCGGTGTGGGGCGCCGGCGACAAGCCGGGCAAGAACCCGATCTGCCTCGTCAAGGCGTACTCGTCGTACGTCACCTTCGGGCTGTGGCGGGGGCAGGAGATCACGGACGCGTCGGGTCGGCTCGTCGCCGGTGCCCGGCAGATGGCGTCGGTCAAGCTCCGTACCGTCGACGAGATCGACCCGGCGCTGTTCGCCGACTGGCTGCGCCAGGCCCGCGACCTGGAGGCGAGGTGAGCGCCGTGCGGGTCACCGGCTTCGACCACCTGGTCCTCAACGTCTCCGACGTCGAGCGCTCACTCGACTTCTACTGCGGTCTTCTCGGCCTGGCACCGGTTCGCGTCGACGAGTGGCGGGCCGGAAAGGTCCCGTTCCCCTCCGTACGGGTCACCCCGGAAACGATCATTGACCTGGTACGCCGTGGCCGTGACGGGTCGAACGTCGACCACCTCTGCCTGGTGGTGGCACCGCTGGACTGGCAGGAGGTCATCGACTCCGGCACCTTCACGGTGCTGGAGGGACCGGTCGGCCGGTTCGGCGCGCGGGGTGACGCGACCTCGGTCTACGTCGCCGATCCGGACGGCAACAGCGTCGAGCTGCGCTGGTATCCCCAGGACGCCTGAACGACGACTCCCCGAACCCTTCGACGGTCCCAGATCCGACCGACGCGCGACGCCGGGCCACGCTTGTGGCCCGGCGTCGCGCGTTGGTACGCTTTCACGTGTAAGGAATTCTTTACATGCGAAGGAGGGGCATGACAGTGGCCCAGCCGACCGGTGACCAGCTGGTCGAGATGCTGGCCGCGCTGGCCAACCCACTGCGGCTGCGGATCATGGCGAAGCTGGCTGGCGGCCGTGACTACGTGAGTCACCTGGCCCGGGAGATCGGGATCAGCCGCCCCCTGCTGCACATGCACCTGCAACGGCTGGAAACAGCCGGCCTGATCGTCGGCAGCCTCGAACTCTCCGAGGACGGCAAGGCCATGAAGTACTACCAGGTCGCCGAGTTCGACGTGCACCTGACCGCATCGACCCTCGTCGAGGCGGCCGAGACCCTCACCAGATCGGACCCGGTGCCGGGTCCCGCACCGAAGGAGACCCCCCGATGACAGACACCTGGACCTGGCCCGAAGCGATCCTCGTGCTCGGCGTGCTGATGTTCGTCTTCCTGATCCTCGTCGGCGCCGCGGCCACCGTGCTCGAGCACCGCAAAGCCAAGATCGCGACGCAGCAGGACGAACAGCTGCGACAGCTCGTGAGCCGCTACGAACAACTGGCCGAGCGCACCCTGGACGCCCAGCAGCGGACGGCCGCCGACGTTTCCGAACTCCGGTCGAGGACCGCCTCGATCGAACAGATCCTCCGCACCGTCGAGTAGGGGAGACCGCCATGAGGGCAATCGCGCAGGACCGGTACGGGCCGCCGGAGGTGCTGGAACTCCGGGAGATCGACCGGCCGGCGGTCCGGGAAGACCAGGTGCTCGTACGCGTGCGCGCCGCCGGTGTCCACCGCGGCGATCGGATCCTGATGACCGGCCGGCCGTACGCCGTCCGCATCGCCGGACCGCGCGCGCCGATGAACCGGGTCCGAGGTACGGAGTTCGCCGGCGAGGTGAGAGCGGTCGGCGCCGACGTGACCGAGTTCCAGCCCGGCGACGAGGTGCTCGGCTGGGGCACAGGGACGTTCGCCGAGTTCGTCTCCGTACCCACTACGAACCTGGTGCCGAAGCCGGCGGCGCTCACCTTCGAGCAGGCCGCGGCGGTGCCGATCTCCGGGATGACCGCGTACCAGGGCCTGAGCGGCCGGACCCGGCCGCAGCCGGGACAGCAGGTCCTGGTCATCGGTGCGGCCGGCGGCGTCGGGACGTTCGCCGTCCAGATCGCCAAGGCGTACGGAGCGGAGGTGACCGGCGTGTGCAGCACCAGCAAGGCGGAGATGATCCGCTCGCTCGGCGCCGACCACGCCATCGACTACACCCGCGAGGATCTCGCCCGGAGCGGACGCCGGTACGACGTCATCCTCGACATGATCGGCGACCGGCCGATCCCGCAGCTCCGCCGGCTCCTGAACCCGGCCGGAACGCTCGTGCTGGTCGGATCGGAGAACGGCGGCCCGGTGCTGGGCGGATTCGAGCGCAATCTGGCCACGATGCTCGTCGCACCGTTCCTCCGGCGGCGCCGGGTGCGGCCGCTCACGTCGATCAGCCGCAAACCGGACCTTCTCGGGCTCGTCGAACTCGTCGAGGCCGGCAAGCTGACGCCGGTCGTCGACCGGACCTATCCGCTCGACCGCACCGCCGACGCCTTCCGCTACCTCGCAGACCAGCACGCGCGGGGCAAGGTGGTCATCACCGTGTGAAGCCGCTGGAGCACCGAACCCGGGCGGCGGCGACGGCCCGCCGGTCCGGGGCCGGACCCGGCCCCGGACCTAAGACGCGGCGCTACCGGCCGACGCGCAGATCGAGCCAGACCAGCCGGTGGTCGGAACTGGGGAACGGGAACGTGCCGGTGAGCCGCGCCAGCGGATCACTCGCGACCGGCCAGAACACCCCACCATCCCGTACGACCAGCCCGCGCGACGGCAGGACGTAGTCGGCGCGTACGTTGCCCGGACCCGGGACGTCGGCGAAGTCGGCGGTGTCGTACTTCGGGTTGCTGCGGTGGGTGGTGTTGGCGCCGCCCTGCAGCACGCTCGCCTCGACGGCCCCACGGCCCCACGGCTCGACGGGGTGAACCCGGCGTTGACCCACCGGTGCTCCAAGAGCTGCTGCGCGGCCCCCGGGATGCTGTCACCGTCGCGCGGGTCGGAGTTCAGATCGCCGGCGATCACGAACTTCGAGCCGGGCCGCAGCCCGCCCCGACGCCCCTGGTCGTCGTAGATGTAGCGGCCACTGCCCGGACGTACGTAGTCCGCCCAGAACCGGATCTCGTCGAAGTTGCGTCGCCCGTTGCGGTCCTCCGGGCCGTCGAAGACCGGCGGGGTCGGGTGGCTGACCAGGAAGTGCACGGTCCGCTTGCCGATCCTGACCGGCAGGTCCCAGTGGCTCTTCGACGACAGCCGGAAGACCGCCAGTTCCTCGGGCGAGTACCAGTCGGCCGGCGCCGGGGTGGCCGGATCGTCGGGCAGCAGGGCGCCCGGCATGTCCTTCCACAGGAAGTTCTGGAAGGTACGCGCGCCGCCCAGGTCGATCGGATACCGCGAGTAGACGACCATGCCGTACTGGCCCGGGAAGTCACCGAAGCCGAGCGCGTCGTCGCCGTACCCGGGGGTGCCCGGCTGGGTGACGACCTGGCCGTTGTTGTTCAGGTCGAAGCCGGAGGCGACGCCGGTGTTGCTCGGTGCGATGAACCGGTGCGGGTAGCGGATCGGCTTCGCGCCGTTCTGGCCCACCGACAGGTAGTTGTCCTGGAACAGCCGGGCCGCGACCGGGTCGAAGTCGAACTCGTTGATCAGCAGCACGTCCGGCCGGTTGCGCTGGACGATCTCGGCGATCGTGCGGGCCTGCGCGTTCCCCGGCGTCGACAGGTCGGACCGCAGGGTGCCGGCGGCGCTCCGGTTGAGCGAGGCGTTGAACGTGGCGAACCGCACGTCCTCGCCCTTGCCGTGTGCGGCGGCCGGGGCCGCCACCGAGGGCAGCGCGGCGAGCATGACCGCCGTGGCGAGCAATCCGCCACGTACCGCGATCCGTCGGGATCGCCTGACGGCTGACGACATCCGTCCTCCTTGCCGTGTCGTCCGGCCGGGAGCATCCGGGCCGGGCTGTCGGGTCCACGCCGGCCCGTGCCCGGCGTCGAGGTGCGCCCATGTGTCTATCGGTGGGCACCGACAACCCGGTGGCCGTGGTGTGAACACTGAGGTTCGTTGATCGACGTACGGCTGGCAAGGGCAGGCGGCGGAGGCGCCCACCGCAGAAACCACGAGAGGGCATATCCGTCGAGCGGATATGCCCTCTCACCTGGTCGGGGTGGCCGGATTTGAACCGACGACCTCTTCGTCCCGAATTACGTCCGACAACCCGTTGGACCTCTTCGTTGAGCTCCATGTGCAGGTCAGCCCATGGGCCTGCGTTGGTCCGCGCGCGGTGTTGATGCTGCTACTCCCAAGATCGTCTCCCAGGCTTCTCCCCACCTCAGCGGGACGGTGTGAGTCTCTGCGAGGTGCAGCGCGAGACGCCCGACCCACGACACCCGACGCTGACATGTTGGCCATCGTCTGTGCGACGCCCACGCTTTCGAGGTCTACAATCACGCATCTGCGATAGTCCCGTAGTGGCTGTGACCAGGCATTACACTCGCGGCCGGACGGGCGCGTACGTTGCCGGACCAAGGTGAATGAGACTAGAACCGAGTCGACGCAGGAACTGGCCGCCCCTCTCGTCGCCTGCCCACCGTCGGCCCCTTGCCCTATCGTGCCGCCATGGCTTCCACACGGACGTACGGCGAGATCCCCGGCTACCCACCTGGTACGACTTTCCGCAATCGGAGCGAGCTCGCCAAAAGTGGTGTGCACCGGCCAACCCAGGGCGGGATCTGCGGCGGTGCCGACGGTGCGGAGTCGATCGTGGTCTCTGGCGGCTACATCGATGATGAGGACTACGGTACCGAGATCGTCTATACAGGCCAGGGTGGCAACGACCCTGGCACTAAGCGGCAGATCGCCGACCAGCCACTGACCCTCGGGAACCTCGGGCTCGCGCGCAGCCGGATCGAAGGCAACCCGATCCGTGTCGTCCGAGGTGCGGCCGGCGACCCCGACCACTCACCCAAGGCCGGCTTGCGCTACGACGGACTGTTCCGGGTGGTCGACCACTGGCGCGACACCGGCAAGGACGGCTTCAAGATCTGGCGGTACCGCCTGGTAGCCCTAGAGAGCGCCGACCCACCACCGCCTAGCGCTGCCGGCGACCTCGAAGGCCAGCCAGCCCAACGCACACCAGCCACCATCCAACGCCTGGCCAGAAGTACCGCCGTCGCCAACGGCGTGAAGCACCTACACAGTCACAGGTGTCAGGTGTGCGGGCTCCAACTACAGACGCCAGCCGGACCGTACGCAGAGGCCGCACACATCCGCGCGCTGGGGAGACCCCACAACGGTCCCGACGTGGCCAGTAACGTCCTCTGCCTCTGCCCCAACCACCACGTCCTATTCGACACTGGCGCGATCTATGTTGATCAAACCGGCATTGTGCGGCACGCCCAAACAGATGCCGACCTAGGGACACTCCGGACGGTAGCCGCCCACCGAGTGGACTGGTCGCAACTGGCCTACCACCGAGAACACCACAAGCCGTAGCCGTTGGCATGCTTTCCCTCTAGCAACGGCGGCATACGTTGATATCCCCAGTTGAGGGGACTAGATCTGAGGTGCAATCTAGTCCCCTCACGCCTGCTCAAGGCTGTTTCAGGGGCTAGTCCTCGTCAAAAGCAACTCCAGTATCCTGCGGCACCCTTGCCCGCCGGGACGCCTGTCGAGTAGTTGCCTGTGCTCGCTGCACCCTCAACGTCTCGTGATCCTGCCGGTCCACTGAGAGCATGATCAGCTCAAACAGAAAAATAAGCCGAGCAAACTTAACGATGGTCAGAGCGAACGCGACTTCAAAGAGCCAGTTCGATCCTTTTGGTGACGAGCCGCCATCGATTGCCATGCTTGTGATACACAGGACCGCAGAAATCATTAGCCATTTAGTTATGCTCAGCCAATTCTTGCGTATTTCCCTGCCATGCGTAGCACGCAGCGCAGATATCAATGGACCGGAGGAGCTCCCGTACTGCGCAATAGCAGTCCCAGTAAACCCGGCGATAAGTGCCGTGATGCCAGCGCCCGCAGCGTAGACATCAGTGCGCTGCCCCGAGTCCGCCCACGCTAGAACATTGCCAATTCCGACGCCATAGACGATCAAAAGATGGACGCCCACAATAGTCGCAACCAGCGGCAGATCGATCGATGGATGTTCCGACCAATGGTCGAATGCTCGCCGCCACAGTCGAACAATCCTGTAAGAGAAGAAAGATCCGACTCTCTGGTGCAAGGTCATTCGAGGCCCGCCTACTCTCATGCTTGACACCTCCTGGAGTGAGGGTAGCCGAGGGGTGCGACAAAACTCAGTGCATCAGTGATCGTAAAGGTCATCTTTCAGGCGATCGACGGCGCGATAGATTGCATCGATTGCGGACGTCATCTTGACCGGGTTCCCTTCTCGGTCAGTAATAGTGATCGACTCCTTCCTGGCAATTCGATGCCGAAGATAGTCGATATCTTCACCGTAAGCCTTACCGTCGTCTCGGTAGTTTACGATCTTGACAACCGCCGACCTAAACTCATCATGCGACACATCTTTCGCAATCTTGTGGAGCTTAAGGCGCTCGCGCTCTCGCCCCCGCTTTAGTCCACCCTCGACTTTAAGTACAAGCTCAACCGAGATGTTATTCATGTCTTCAGACAGGACCCTCTTCAGGTTGCCAAGCATTCCAACACTCTGAAGATTGTTCAGCTGATTACTCTCGTATTGCACCCGCAGCACGGATGCCTCAGCCGCACCCTTGATCTTGGAAAGTGCATCATCCGACAAGACTGGGACGATACTCACCCCGCCATCGACAAGGCAATGAAGATTCATCCATGCCTGTAATGAAGAGACGCGAGGCGAGGACTGACTGCCAAGCACGAAGCCGATCTTGTTGGTCCCAGGTATGAAGTGAATAATCGAGAACTCAACCCAAGGCTTGCCAGAATCGGACTCAATATCGTAGATGTCGCCCGTATTCGTGTCGTACGACGAGACATTGTCCAGCAATCTAGCAAGAATCAGATGGTCGGTATCCTGATACGGGTATATTTGACCCCAGTGGTCGATTCCGTTAATGCGATGCCTCCGCTGATCGGCCGACTCTAGCGCAATTTCCGCCAGGTGCTCAGCCCAAGGAATCGGTTCACCGAAGGGGGCTTCATCTTTATCGCGGATCTCGAAAAATACTACCATTCTTTTCCGAGTCGACGCCATGACTACTCCCCCTATTTGCGGCAGTGCGCACACAGAATAAATGCGACCCCCGCAGGGGTCGCCACATACTTATTTACTCTATTGTGACCATGATCACAAGTGGACTGTCCAAAATGCGACATAGTTCCTCACCTAAAAGTGTCGCAAGAAGGGCGTAGGCCCGACCGGGGCCCCAAGGGTTCGGGCTACCGGGTGTGTGGAAGCTGCACTCTTCACTGCCTCAGGTGGAGGACAAGATAGGGTGCGGCGGAATACCTTGCCGCCATAACCTAGTCACCGCCAGGCGCCCCAGGCATCTGCAAGAATGTGTGACAGATTCGATCGGCTCGGTTTCCATTCGAGTTGTGCGCGCACCCGGCCAATGTCTGCCGTAAGTTGCTGAGGCTCCGCTTTGGGTGGGTTTCGCTCAACTGTGACTACTCTTCCAGTAACTTGCTCCGCCATGGCGATAATCTCAGCCATACTGACCCCGACCCCAGAGCCAATATTGAAGAGATGATAGCTGCCGGGCGTGCAGCACGAAATAGCTATTCGGATTGCTTCGGCAGCATCCGCAACATGTACGAAGTCGCGTATGGCTGTTCCGTCACCGTTTAGAGTGATGTGGGATAGTTGACCAGTAATGGCGCGGAAGATGTTGGGAATGATACGAGCTGGATCGGTATCGCCAACCCCGTTGGCAGCTCCCGCGATGTTAAAGGGCCGTACGGTTACTGCGCCGATTGCTCCGGTGGCGGCGTAGGCGGCTACGAGCTGCTCGGCGGCGAGTTTGGATGCGGCGTACGGGCTTTCGGGGTGTGGGTCGAGGTCTTCGGAGAGGGCTCCGGTGTGGTGGGAGCCGTAGACGATGTTGGTGGAGGCGAAGACTAGTGATGCGGGCGGGCGCTGGTCGCGGACGGCGTCGAGGGCCATGAGTAGGTTCAGGGTGCCGCCGGTGTTGACGTCGAAGTAGGTCAGCGGGTCGGCGTGGGAGTCCCGGCCGCTGGTCAGCGCGGCGAGGTGTACGACGCCGTCGTACTCCCCTGTCTTGACGATGTCGGCGACCCGGTCGCGGTCGCGGATGTCGCCGGTGACCAGGTCGGCGCCGGCCGGTGGTGTCGCGTCGGCCCGGCCGCGGGTCAAGACGGTGACCTGGTGGCCGGCAGCGAGCATGTCGACGGTAACGGCGTGGCCGAGGAAGCCGAGTCCGCCGGTGACCAGTACGTGCACGTCAGTTCCTCCCCAGGACGGTCCTGCGATGCTCCCACGCCAGTTGCAGGCACCCGGCCGCGGCCGGGGCGAGGCGTCCGCTGGCAGTCAACTCTTCGATGTTGTGCCAGGTGAACGGCAGTGCCGAGGTGGGTTTGAGTCGACCGGTCTTGACGACGGTGCCCTCGGTGTTGGTGCTGACCATGTCAGCGAACAGCCGGTCGTAGGCCGGACCGTCGAAGACAGCCACGGTCAGGATCTCGCCCCACAGGGTCAGGGCGTCGAGCGCGACGCCGAGGCAGTACACCCGGACCTCGCCGGCCTGGTAGACGCGGTCGAGTGAGGCAAGGGGTTCGGTGCGGTAGTCGGCGGGTTGGCCGTCGCCGCCGTGTTCGGAGTTGCCGAGGAATTCCTCGCTGTACTCGCGGACGATGTTGCGCCACAGGTCGAAGTCGGCTGTCTGGGCTGCGGGCAGGATGCTCGACGGCTGGAAGACGCCGGCCGGCATGATGTGTAGCATCCCGCCGGCTACCGCGACGTTGCCGGCGGCACGGTTGTGCAGGACGAAGGTGACGCCGTCGTCGTCGGCCCGCAGGGTCAGGGTGTTGATCGATGGCACGGTTGGCCGGCGGTGCGGGGTGAACGGGTCGCCGACCAGTCGCCGGAACGTGAGGTTGCGCCAGGTCGCGGGCACGATGCCGCTGCCGTCGCCGGCCACGTGGAAGCTGGCCATCTCGTGGGCCAGGGCCTCGGAGACGTCGACCCCACCGAAGTAGGTGCCGGTGCCGAAGGTCAGAGCCTGTTCCGGGTTGGTCCAGTCGACGCCGGTGAGGTACCAGGAGAGCCGGTTGTCGAACAGCCGCGGCTGCTCGACGTCGCGTAGGGCGAGGCTGTAGCGCTGGTGGCGCTGGCCGGTGAAGTCGAGCGGACGTACGCCGGCCGCCGCATCCTCTGATCCGGTGATCTCAGGTGGCGTGCTGCCATTGGGCGACAGGCCGATTCCGAACTGAGTCAGGTCCACGGGGGATGCCGGCAGCCAGGCGGGGGCGGCTATCAGACCGGTGTCGCCGACGCGGTTCTCCGGCTCATACAGGTGGGCCGCTTGACGGGCGAGCGGGACGCGGTGGTTGTTCAGGGCTCGGCGGATCGCGCGCCATTCCGTTTGGCTGGCCTCGACCTGGGGGCGGGGCCTGGTGTCTACGTCGTAGATGGCGAATCCTCCGGGAGTGTCCGTCTCTGACGTGTCGGGTGTGGCCGGGGTGACCCGTTGCCGGGTCAGGCCGAGGTCTTGTAGGGATACCTCGAAGTGCTCGGCGAGGAGCTGGCGGTAGAGCGCTGACGGATGGGTGATGCCCCGCTCCCACCGGCTGATCTGGTTCGCGGTCACTGCCAACCGCTTGCCGCGTTGGTTGCCGAGGCGGTTCAGGGCGTCGGCGACGTCCTGCTGTGTCTGGCCAGCCGCGTCACGCAGGTTGTAGAGCGCGAGATTCGGCGTGGCGTCACTCGCCCGTGCCGGCACGGCCATCACCCCCTCGGCTTCGGCCACGTGGAGCGCCGTGGTCCGTCGTGCCTACTCGGTGCCTACCGGGTGCACCTGTCTGACGTGCGAAGACCGTTCGATCGTGAGTCGTCAACTGGTGTCCTTGATGCATGAACGACACGAGACAGAGGCAACCGCTACCGGGCCTTGCCGTCGTCCGCAATGCGGTTGACGGCGTCGGCCAGGCGGCGAACCTCGCCGTGGAGTTCGTCAAGCCGGGCCAGCACGATCGACAGGTCGCTCTCCGAGGTGGTTGGACCGCCACCGGCGGGCGGCGCCCCTCCGGTCAGCCGGGCTTGCAGGTATCCATCCGGCCAGCCAAGCGCCTGGGAGATCGCGGCGAGCGTACGCGCGGACCTTTTCCGTGTGGCCTTGGCATGCTGCAACTCCCGGAGCGTGGCCACCGACACGCCGGACCGGTCGGCCAACTCCTTCTGCGACAAGGGCAGTTCAGTCATGCGGTCGTTGATCGCGTTGGCCACGGCCTGCCAGTTCTCCACCCTGCGCCTCCACCTCATCTGACCTGACGCCGTTGATCGTAGCCCTCCTATGGCTTGACTACGCACGATCTGAGCGCTAATTTTAGCGCTGAAACAAGCGCTGGTGACTCCACAGCCGGCGGAGGTGGCTTCGGCTGCGCCGCTCGTGAATCTGCTGGAAGCCGTGGCGCATGGCTCCACTTGAGAACTGCACAGAGGTCCGGGACGCAGGGAGATCCGTCTTCCTCATTGGTCCCGATGCATGCGATCTAGGGGTGGCAGGCGAGCGTCGGCCGTTGACTTGTCCGGCCGCAAGACTTGTCCGCTTTTAGGGGTTTGGCCCCTTGCTTGCCCAACCGAGGGTCGCCCGCGTGCTGTCGCACGCCGTGTTCGTCGTCCGGGAGCGCGGCCGGTGTTGGCCGCGCCCCGGTTGCTTGTCCGACCTGACTTGAGCTGGAGAGAGGTGAGCTGTCATGTCCGTGAGCATCGCCGCCGCCGTGCGGATTACGACCAAGAGCAGCGCCGTGTGGCGTGACTGCGGCCGGTGTGGCCGCCTCGCTCCGCTGGCCCCCGATGAGCGTCGGTGCCGGTCTTGCCGGCAGCCGTCGCGCTCTCGCCGTACCGGAAGGAACCGCACGAAGTGAACCCCGAACTGGACGGCCCGACCGCCGCCGACCTGGCCGCGATCGAGGCGGAGTGGCCGCTGATCGCGGCCGAACTGGACTTGGTCGACGCAGAGATTGCCCATATCTACGCCACCGACCGCGGTGGTCCGACCGTGCTGGACTGGCGGCGCGTGCGTCGGGCCGAGGCCCGAGTCACCCGGACCGCCGTGGAGCTGGGCGGCCGGGCGACAACCCGCGTTGACGTGGGTCGCGCGGCCTGATGGCCCGCACCCGCGCCGCGTTCTACGACCCAGATGGCGTCCGTTACGGCCTCCCTACCTTCTGGTGGAGGGGTGCCCCGCCCGGTTACGCCACCCGGCGCCAACTGCGTGCCGCCGGGCTGCGTCCTGGTGGTCAGCCGATTGCCGGCCAGGTCATGTGGCGCGGTGTTGGCGGTGACCGCGTCGCCTACCTGTACCGGGTCGACCTGGCCCGGCCGAAGCGCACCGCCACCCCGGCCCAGCGCGCCGCGGTCGACAAGGCGCTACGGGCTCGCCGTACCTGCTCGACCTGCGGCGAAGTCCGTTGGTACTACATCCCGCGCTCGCTCGGCGAGTGCCTCGATTGCGCCCCCTGACCGAAGGAGTTCCAGAGCAATGACCGAACGTAAGAGCCGGCGGGCCGTGTTCGCCGAACTGCTGCTGCTGGCCAACCCGACCAGCATGCGAGTGTTCAGCGACGGCAAGCACCTGAGCATCGACTTCGACTCCATCGCCGATCTGAAGTCCTGGCTGTTCCTGGCCGGACTCAACTCGGACGACCTGCTGTCCGGCGAGCACTCTCACACCGACGACGACGGCCGCCCCTACCGTCGGATGAACGCCTACCCGACCTGGCACGGCTGGGAGATCTACGCCTCGGCCCGCGACTACACCGACCCCGGCCCGCTCGGCACCGACACGGTAGACAAGTTGGCCGCCGTAGCGGGTGCCTGACATGGCCGCCACCCGCCGCCGGTTGTTGCCGGGCTGCGGCCTGCCGGCCGGCATCCGAGTGCAGGCGTACCAGCGTGGCCTGCTCGGTTACCAGTACCCCGCCCACACCATCTACGCCTGCCCGGACTGCGCCGACGCGTTCGACGTGATCTTTCGGCGTAACGGCCGGGTGGTCCGGTCCGAGGTGCCGCCGGTCAAGCGGTGCGGCACCGGGTTCGGCTGTTCCCGGCCGCGTGGACAGACATGGATTGAACTTCACCCCCGGGAGTCCTGATGACTACTCCAACCCTGAGTGCCTACCCGCCCGCCATCGAGGATCTGATGCCGGCCGCCCGCGAGTTGGCGGAACGGCTGGGCACGTTGCCGTCGCAGCGTCGAATCAAGGCCGAGTTCCACGTCGGTCGTGACAAGGCCAACGCGATCCTTGACGGCCTTCGGGTGGACCTGGCCCCGCCCGCCGCGCCGGTCGCGGTGCCCACCGTCGAGCCCACCCCGGACGCACCGGACTCGGTCGCGGCCCCGGCGTCGGATGACGGGATCACCCTGGTTCCGGAGATCACCACCGACCGGCCGACGCCGGAAGTATCCGCGCTGCCCACACCCGTCGTAGAACCGCTTCCGAAGATCGTCACAGATGCGGCCGAGGTGGTTCCGGCCGGTGGCGAGCAGGCCCGTCGCCGGTCGATCCCGGGCCGCGTCTGGGCCTACATCGGGGTTGCGCTGGGCGGGGTGGTGTCGATCGCGGCGAACGTCGCGCACACCTATCTGCCGAAGCCGCCGCCGGGTGCACCCGATGGCTGGACCGCCCCTGTCGACTGGTCCCCGCCGCTGCTGGCGGTGGCGTTCTCCGTGTTCTGGCCGATCGCGTTGTTCGTCGCGGTCGAGATCCTGACCCGCATCACGTGGGGTGACGGGTTCTGGTCGATGGTCGTGCGGGTCGTCGGTGTCCTGCCGGTCGCCCTGGTCGCCGCCGTCGTGTCGTACCGGCACCTGTCCGGCCTGCTCGACCACTTCGGCGAAGACGACCTGACCGTAGCGATCGGCCCGCTGGCCATCGACGGACTCATGGTCATGGCCTCGGCCGCCCTGATGGCCACCAACCGCAAGCGCACCAAGACCTCCTAACCCCACCCCACAGCACACCCCAACACCCGCCTCCGCACCACAACCGACTCCGGAAGGAACCCTCGTGAAGCGCACCGACCCGAACCCGTACCGCTACTTCGTCACCTTCGCCGCCCCGGGTGGCCTGATCGGCAACAGCGAGATCCGTCTCCACTACCCGATTCGCAGTCAGGAGGACATCAACGTCATCGGCCAGATGTTGGCCGAGTCCGGCTACCACAACGCCGTCGTGACCGGCTGGCAGCGCTTCGAGACGGTCCCGGTACCGAGCGGCTGTAGCCCCGCCCGGCGGCACGGCCCTGTGGCCTCGCAAACCCGTGCCGTGCCGCCGGCCGCCCGAACCCCCATATGGAAGGAGTAGGCGCCTGTGATGGTGCCAGAACCCATCGCGGCCAGTCTCGCCCAGACCCGCGGCGAGTTGGCGCGTGTCGACGCCAAGGCCGGCATCCTCCTCGCCATCTCCGGTACCGCGCTGACGGTCGGGTTGGCGGTCGTGACCCGCGCCGACCTGCCCACCCTCGCCGCACTCGCCGGCTGGGTGACCGTTGCCGTGATCGGTGCGGCGGTCGCGCTGCTGACCCTCGCGGTACGGCCGTCGCTGGCCGGTAACCACGGCTTCGTCTACTACGCCACCTGCGAACCCGGTGACGTGCTGGCCGACACGGTCAAGGCAACGGACCTGACCGAAGGCGTCCGCGCCGCCCGTGAACTGGTGTGGCTCAGCCGCGCCGCCCTGACCAAGTTCCGCCGCGTCCAGGTCGCGGTCGATCTGCTGCTGTCCGGCCTGGCAGGCACCGCCGCCACCGCCGTCCTGACCGCTGTCTCCACCTACTGAGCATCCCCTGATCAGGAGGTCTTTCATGCGTGCTGATGTTTTCGATGTGTCGCGGGTGGGCGGCCGGATCGGTGACCGCCCCGAACGCCACCCCAACCCCGACCCGATCCCGGTAGCCGCGGACCGTAACGGAACGCGGGTGGCGGTCGTCGGTGGCCTAGCCGTGGGCATGCCGCTGCTGGTCTTCGGCGCCGGCTACGCGGTGGCCCGCTGGTCGCCGCCGCTGGTCGGTCTGCTGCTGGTCGCCGTCGCCTTGCTGGTCGGGCTGATCGCAGCGGCGGTGGCGCGGGCTGGTCGGGAAACGACGCCGTGACCACGGCAACCGTGACGCCCGACGTCGACCAGCCGCCCCCGGTCGAGCCGGACCAACCCGACACCGAGGCGGCGCCGGCCGTCGATCCCCTCGACGCGTCCACTGAGGACATTGCCGGGGGCGGGGGCATCTCTGAGAAAGACGACCAGGACACCGCCGACCAGGAACCGCAAGGCTTCCCCGGTGGGGCAGTGCTGGCGAGTCTGGCCGATGCCGCCGCCGTAACCGGTGGGGCGGTATGGGCCGGTGTCGGCGGGTGGGGCGTCGCTGCGATCGCCGCGGGCGCCGCCGCCGCTGCGGCCGGTCACGCCCTGTCGTCCCGGGCCGAAGCCGCCCGCAAGAAGCGCTCGGCAGGCGGCGGGCGGCCCGCGGCCAGCCGACCGAATTCCGGCCGTGGACTAACCACGGGCGGCCGGGGCACTGGCGCGGGTCGCCGGCCGGCTGGCGCGGGCGCCTCGGGCGCCGGAACCGGGCGGGGCGCCGGTCGGGGTGGGCTGTTGGGTCGAGCCGCCGACGCGATGGGCGGCAAGAGCCGCAAGTCCAAGTCCGATAAGGGTGGCCGGTCAAAGACCGGTGGCGCCGGTGCGGGTCGCCGCCCAGGTGGCTGGCTCGCCGCCGCTGGCAAGGGCCTGGCCTGGCCGGGCGGCAAGACCAACGGCGGGGGCAAGAGCAAGAGCGACAAGACCAAGGGCGGCGGCAAGTCCGGCGGTGGTGGAACGAAGCGGCGGGGTGCTGACTGGTTGCGGCTGGCCAAGTCCGCGGGCAAGGCCATCACCAACGCCGGAAAGAACGCCACGACCGGCGGTAAGCCCGCCGGGAAGCCGCCTGTCGACAAGAGCAAGTCCAGCGGCAAGGACCAGGGCACGCCGCGTCCCGACAAGCGCTCCCGGACCGGCGCGGACCCACGCGGCACGGCCGCGAAGGTGGCTGACGCGATACGTGCCCTGCCGAACGCGGCTGAGGCGATTCGGCAGGCAGACGCCAACCGGGCACGCCGCAACGACCGTGCCGCGATCGGCTCTGGCGGCAGCAACGGCGCTGCCGCCGGTGGTAGGAGTTCCGGCCCGAAAGGCGGGCCGGCCAGTAGTGGAGGTGCACGGATGGGGCAGTTCCCCCTTCCCGGCGCGGCCAGCGAGTTTCGGGCCGCCGCGTCCCGGTACGAGCCGGATGACATGTACGAGTTCGGTCAGCACCTACAGCAGATGCCCGCGGCGATGATGGACATCGCCGAGGGCTTGAAGGCCATGGCGCTGCGGGCGCACTCCGAGCGCCCGGTAGACCCGCGGGTGATCGAGGCCCTGGCCGCGCTGTATCAGGTGCAGGTGGCCACGATCGCCGCCGCCGAAACGATCCCCGCGATTTTCAACCGTGTTCACGAGCGTGACCTGGCGCGTAAGCAGGCGCCGCGGACGAACGAGACGGAGTGGAACGTCTGATGACGTCGAAGCCATCGGTGGGGCCGGCTCCGGCCGGCCCCGCCCCCGCTTTCCCCGCAACCCCCAACCCGGCCCCCGAAGCGCTTACGAAGGTGGCGCGGCCCCGGTCGAAGGGCTGGGTTGCCTACGCCCTGTCGACGTGGCACTGGCGCCACCCGCACCCGGCGTGGGCTGCGGCCAACGCCGCCGGGGCCACCCTCGGCGCGACCGCGATCGCCGCCGCCGCCGGGATTCCCGGCCCGTTCGCCGCGATCGGCGGCGCCCTCGGCGCCGCGGGTGCGGTCGCGTCGGGCATGGTCGAGAACCAGCCGGGTCGGCGGCTGGTGTGGCGCGGCTGCTGCTGGTTCATCCCCGGCATGTGGTCGTGCACGACCCTGATGGCCGACGCGGTGTGGTCGCCGTGGGCACTCGGCGCCCTCGCCGCCGGCACGGCCGGAGCCGCGACCGCCGCCACGGCGATCAAGGCCACCCGCAAGCGGCGCGCAACCGCTGAAGCGGCGCGGGCCGCCGCCGCGGACGCCGACGCCCGCCGGAACCGCCTCGCCGCGATCTGGGAAGCCCGGATCGCGCGAGTGACCTCGGTCAAGGCCACCATCCGCAACCTGTCGACCTGGCCCACCCGTACCGGCTTCACCCTCGATGCGGACCTGCCGCCGGGTGGGGCGACGTGGCGCGACATCGCCCGGCACACCGATGGCCTGGCCACCGACGCCCGCCTCCCACACGGCTGTGAGGTCACCGTCGAGCCGGGCCACAACCGCGGCGCCGTCCTACTCCACGTCTCCGTCGTCAACGCCCTGGAGCAGGACTACTACCTCGACGACTACACCCCACTGTCGATCAACAACCCGCTGTCCATGGGCCGCCTCCGCAACGGCGAGTCCGCGGACATCAACCTGCGGTACGCATGCGGCGTGCTGGTCGGACAGACCGACAGCGGCAAGACCAACCAACTCCAGACCATCAACACGCAGCTCGTCCGCTGCATGGACGCGATCGTCTGGCAGATCGACCTCGCCGGGGGCGGCCTGTCCCGCCCGTGGGTAACCCCCTACATCGAAGGACGGGCGCCGCGGCCGGCCGTGGACTGGGTAGCCACGGACATCGGCGAGGCGGAACTGATGTGCAAGGCCGCGATCGAGATCATCAACGGCCGCAAGCCGGCCTACCGGGACCGGATGCGGGCCGCGAACGACGACAAGATCCCGGTCGGTGCGGACGTGCCGGAAATCGTGATCGTGGTGGACGAGATCAAGACCGTGCCGCCGCACGTGGTCAACATGCTCGCCCAGATCTCCGACACCGGCCGCGCCGCCGGGGTCCGCACCCTGTGCTGCGCCCTGCGGGCCACCGACGACTACCTGCCCATCGCCATCAAAGAACAGGCGCGGGTGCGGATCGGGATGCGGGTCAGTGAGGAGAAGGAACTCAACTACCTGTACGGGTGGAAGTACAACATCGACACCGAAGCCGCCCCCTACCAGGGCTGCGGCTTCGTCCTGTCGGGCAAGCCGGGCGAGGCGGCACCGCTGCCGTTCAAGGGCTACCGCACCGACCCCGGCCGCATCGACGCCGCCGCCGTCGCCACCGCCGGATGGCGCCCCGACCTCGACCCCATCAGTCAGGACCTGGCGGACAAGGTCGCCGTCCGCGGCTCCCGCGCTTACACCGACCGATGGGCACGGGTGATGCCGAAGCTGTTCACCGACGACATCACCATCCCCGCCCAGAAGCGACCCGCACCCACCCACACCCCGCCGACCAGCACGACCCCGGCCAGCAACGCGGCGCCGGCCGTGGGCGGGGATGCCGAGGACCTGTTCGCACCGATCCCCGGGGACACCGTCGCCGCCGCCCTCCAGCGGCTCACCGACATCACCGGACGAAGCGCCACCGAACTCGGCATCACCACGACCGCGACCGCGGTCGCGGACGACCCGGCACCCGAACTCCTCACCCGCGCCCTGGCCGTCACCGAGGCGGCGGGCGGGCGCATCCACAGCGGCCCACTGGCCGAGCAACTCGGCATCGACGTCGCGGAACTCGGCACGGAACTCGGCCGCATCCTGCGCGACGTAGGCGTCGAGCGACACAACGCCAGCGGCCGGGTACGGGTCGGAGAGACGTCCAAACCCGGATACCTGGCCGACACGCTCCGTGAAGCCGTCGACGCCTACCGGGCCGGCAAGCAGGCCGCCTGACCCCTGCCACAAACCCGTGTGGGAGTCCCACGACACCGCCTGGCACAACCGTGGGACTCCCACACCGCGTACCACCCCCCGTGCCACCCGATGACCTGCATGTGTCACCCGTGCCACTCCCACAACCAACAGGGGGGTTCCGGCCCGTTTCCCGGCCGGAACCCCCCTTGCCTGGCACGCCTGGCACACCTCCCACACGCCCCCACGCTGGCCGCTGGTCGGCGCGATCCCGCACACCCATCCACGGTTACCCACCGTCACGAAGGAGGCTTGCGTGACTCCGCTCGGACGCCACTCGATCACCGCCGCCGCCCTCGCCCTGGCCGCCACCGGCGGCTACCTGACCGCCCGCCGCACCCTGACCGCGCAGATCACCGCCGCCCGCCATGACGCCACCCACGACTCGCTCACCGGGGCCTACAACCGGGCCGGCCTGACCGCCGCGGCGCCCGACCTGATCGCCGCCGCCGGGCGGGCACGCCGGCCGGTCGTGGTCGCGCTGGTTGACCTGGTCGGCTTCAAGGCAGTCAACGACAGGCACGGCCACGACGCCGGGGACCACATCCTCACCACCGTCGCCGGACGCCTGGCCGGCATCGCCGGACCCGCCGGGATCGCCGCGCGTCTCGGTGGTGACGAATTCGCGCTAGTCACTACCGGTCCGGCGGCACGGCTGGCCGACGCCGAACGCTGGTTGGCCGGCTGGCTGCCGCACATTCACGGCCGGCTCACCACCCCGGTCACCTGGCACCACGGCGACCCCCTGGCGGTCGGGGCGACCATCGGCGCGACCCTCGCCACCACCGACCAGCCCCTCAGCGCGTGGCTGACCGCCGCCGACCGCGCCATGTACGCCGCCCGCGACCAGCGCACCACCACCGCCACCGCCGCACCGACCATCCCGCCCGCCGTCCGGCGGCGGGAGATGGCCCGACCCACCAGCCGACTGGCCACCGCCTACCCCCGGGCCGCGTGATGGCCCGGCCGGCAACCATCGGCCAAACCCTCACCCACGCCGCCGCCTACATCGAACGGCACGGCTGGACCCGCGACCACCGGCTCTACGACGCCCACGACAACTGCCAGCGCAACTGCCCGGTCCACCGAAGCGGCATGTACCCCGCCTCGATCATCGGCGCCATCCGGGCCGCCCTGGTCGGTCGGCCGAAGTGGTTCATGACCAGCACCCCGCCCGGCATGACCGAGGCATACGCGGCGACCCTCGATCACCTCAACCACCACCTGACCAGCTACGGCGCCGCGCGAATGCGCGCCCCGGTCATCCCCTGGTCACACGCCCCCGGCCGCACCCCGGCACAGGTCACCACCGCGCTACGCGCCGCCGCCACCACCGCACCCCGCGCCCCGTTCACCGGCCCCGCCGGGCTGGCACCGGTCGTCCCGCTCCAATCACGAACAAGCCGATCGGACCGACCTTCGGCCGGGCTGTTCAACCTGCCCGACACCGCCTGACCTCCCGGCCGTCCGGAACGGAGAACCCATGCCTGACCTGCTCGCCGCCGCCCTCGCCTACGCCGAACAGGGGTGGCCGGTATTCATGCTCGGCCGGTCGAAACGACCGGTCGCCAACTGCCGCAACTGCCCACCCGACCAACCCGACCACGACCGCGAAGCCTGCCCCTGCCTGACCTGCCACAACTTCTACGCCGCCACCACCGACCCCGACCGGATCGCCGCGATCATCGCCGCCGTCCCATACGGCCAACTCGCCCTGCGTACCGGGGCCGCATCGGGAACCGTGGTCGTCGACGTCGACCCCGCCCACGGCGGCGCAACGACCCTCGCTGGCTTGATCCGCGACGGCCTGTGCCCCCGCACAGCGCGAGTCCTTACCGGCTCCGGCGGATTGCACCTGTACTACCGCCACCCCGGACACCACGTGCAGTGCAGCCAGGGCAAACCCGGCCAGGGCTTGGGACCGGGCATCGACGTCAAAGCCGATGGCGGATACGTCGTCCTGCCCCCATCGATCCACCCCCGCACCGGACGCCCCTATCAGTGCGTCGCGGGCTGGGACATGCAGGAGATGCCCCCGCCCCTGATCGCAGCGTGCAACCGGCCCGCACCCGCCGCCTCGGTGACCGCCCCGACCAGCCCGACACCGACACAACGGGCGGGGGGCATCTCCCACCCCGCCCGACTACTCGCCGTCCTACTCGACCGGGTCACCGAGGCGCCGGAAGGCACCCGCCGAACCACCCTCTACGGCGCCGCCCGAGGCGTCGCCCGGATGGTCACCGCCGCCGCCATCGACAAGGACGACGGGATCGCGGTACTGACCGACGCCGGACGCCGGGCGGGCCAGTCCGACCGCGACATCCGCGCCGCGATCATCGGCGCGTTCCGGGCCGAAGGAGTTGCCGTATGACGACGAAGCCGCGTCACCGCTGGCAGCGCCGCGACCCCCACAACGCCCACTGCATCACGTGCGGCATCTGGGCACAGAAGCGACCCCATCCGTACAGCCGCCGCTGGTGGACCGAATGGCGCCTGCCAGACGGCACCTACCGCGACAACTACAACGGCGGCCCAACCCCACCCTGCCAGGTCGACACCGAGGGGGCACCGGCGTGAACCGCGACAACCGGGGTTGTCGCCCCGCGCACCAGCTCGACACCGCCGCCGGCCACGTCACCGACATCGCCGCCCGCGTCGCCACGGCCCGAACCCCGTCCGAAGCCCTCACCGCCCTCACCGAACTGGAAGCCGCCTGCCGGCAGGCACGCGAGTGGATCGCCGTTGACCTGGTCTTGGTCGGCGGGTGGTCGTACGCCGACATCGGTCGGGTGCTGGGCGTGTCGCGGCAGGCGGCGTGCAAGGCATACGCCGACCCCGTCAACCAACGTATGCGCCGCACCGTTCGTGGCCGTGACGACCACATCGTGATCGTCCCGTGCGGACACGCGAAACGCGACCACCCCACGGCGGCCGGGGACATGTACACCGGCAGCTACCACCAGGCATGCCGCCGCGCCGCCAACGCCATCGGCGGGCAGACGTTCATCCTGTCCGCCCGCCACGGCTTCCTGCACCCGGCTACCCGAGTCGAGCCGTACGACCTGCGGATGGGCCAACCCGGCGCCGTCACCGTGCCCGCACTGCGCGCCCAAGCGCGTGCGTTGGGAATCGACACCGCCGGAACCGTCACCGTGCTCGCCGGCCGCGACTACGCCGACCCCGTCACCGCCATCTGGCCCCACGCCCACCGACCACTCGACAACGCCCGAGGAATCGGCCAGCAAATGGCACGGCTGGCCGAGCTGGCGCGCACACCGACAGCCCCGGTTGTCACCCATACCCAAGGAGCCGCCGAATGACGACCCCACCCGACAGCGACCAGCCCGTAGACGGCGCGGCGATCCTCGATCAGCTTTACGCCTGCCTGACCAGGTACGTGATCCTGCCCAGCGCGGAAGCGGTTGATGCCGTGGTGTTGTGGGTCGCCGCGACGCACGCCCAACCTGCGTGGGCGCACGCGCCCCGGCTGGTCATCCGGGCGCCGGAGAAGCGGTGCGGCAAGTCGCGGCTGCTCGACGTGGTCGAAGCGACCTGCTTCGCGCCACTGATCACCGTCAACGCGAGTCCGGCGGCGGTGTATCGGGCCATCGGCACCGACGACCCGCCCACGTTGCTGGTCGATGAGGCGGACACGATTTTCGGCGCCGCCGCCGAGGGCAACGAGGACCTACGCGGCCTGCTCAACGCGGGGCACCAGCGCAACCGGCCCGCGTTGCGCTGGGACAACAGCACCCACAGCCTGGAAAAGATCCCCACCTTCTCCATGGCCGCCCTCGCCGGCATCGGCGCCATGCCCGACACCATCGAAGACCGCGCCGTCGTCATCCGCATGCGCCGCCGCGCCCCCGGCGAAAAGGTGGCGCCGTACCGGCACCGCCGCGACAGCCCCGCCCTACGCACCGTTGCCCGCCAACTCACCACCTGGCTACGCGCCAACCTGCGTGAACTGGAAGCCGCCGAACCGGCCATGCCGGTCGAAGACCGGGCCGCGGACACCTGGGAACCCCTGGTAGCCGTAGCCGACCTGGCCGGCGGTGACTGGCCCGAACGAGCACGCCGCGCCTGCGGAACGCTGACCGCGGAGCGGGACGGAGCGACAGTGCCATCCGATCGGATCCGGCTACTGGTCGACTGCCGCACTGCGTTCCAGACCGCCGGGGTAATCGACAACCAGGGCCGCCCCGCGATCCCCAGCAGCGTCCTGCTCGACAAGCTGTGCACCGACCCCGAAGCGCCATGGGCCGAGTACGGCAAGAGCGGCACCGGTCTGACCGCGATGAAGCTCGGCCAACTGCTGGCTGAGTACGAGATCACATCGGCGAACATTCGGTTCGGGGCGCCGTATGGGCAGGTCAAGGGCTACCACGAAGCCGACTTCACTGACGCGTGGAACCGGTATTGCTCCGCTCCTGACACCGACCCGGTGGGGGAGCCGTCCCAGCCGTCCCAGCCGTCCCCGCCCAGCTCAACCTCGGGACGGGTCATACCCCTGGGACGGCTCAAGCCGTCCCACACCGACCAACCCCACATCACCGCTGGGACGGCTTAAGCCGTCCCAGCCACCAAGCCGTCCCGGCCCTGACCAGGCGTGGGACGGCTGGGACGGCTGGGACGGCTACCCCCCACCCCACTAACCGCCAACCGCGCCCCAAACCGGCCCGCTGAGAACGCCGTAGACCAAATGACCCATGCCGCCATACCGGCAACCCCGGGATCTTGCCCCTAGGGCGCTCTCAGCGGGCCGCTCACAGCCCGACCACCGACCCAACCTGGCCGCCCACAACCAACCCGCCAACCGCACCCGAAAGGCCACCAGCGTGCGAATCAGGCTCCACGGCACCGAAGCCGAGATAGCCGCCGCCCTGACCGCACTCACCAAAATCTTCAACATCCGCTACATCAGCCGTCGCCACCCCGACCGCGCACCCTCCACCTTGGAACGGATCTACCTCGACGCTGCACCCCGCGCTAGCAAGGAGGCTCGTCAGTGAAGCCGCACGACCTGAAACTCCGGCGCGACAAGACCAACGGCCAGTCTGCGCTGCTTCACCGGCCGGCGGAGGTTGCCAAGATACTTCGCTGTTCGGAATGGTGGGTGAAGGAGCAGGCGCGAAAGGAGCGCATTCCGTTTGCCTGGATTGGTGGGAGCTATCGATTCACCGATGAGCACATAGTGGAGATAGTTCGCCTCTTCGAGAGGCGGCCCGCTAGCGGCGCCTTGCCGAGTCGAGAAGCTTCGGTACCGGGTCCCAATCGATCAGAAAGTAGCTCGCCGCCGCCGGCCCAACTGAGGGCGCGTCGACCGCGCCGGTCGCGCAATGTTGATGGGCGATCGTCTCTAGCGGCCTAGTCGATTTCGTGTGCCGCCCGACGGCTTGTCGGGCGGCACCGCTATTTCGTAAGGAGATTGGTTTGGGGTATGCCGAAAAGCGCGGTAACTACTGGCGCGGTCGGTACAAGCTAGAACCTGGAAAGTACGGAACGGTCAGCAATGACGACGGCGAGACGATCCGTTATCGCACCAAGCGTGAAGCGGAACGCGCGGCCAACGAGGCAGAGGCCAAGGTGCGCGACGGTCGGCGACCCAACCGCGTTGAATCTCGGATAACCTTCGGGCAGTACGTGAGCCGGTGGTATGCGGCTCAGGACTTGGCTGCGTCCACCTTGCAGAACTACAAGCGGCATATCGAGGAACACTTGCTGCCCACGTTCGAGAACTCCGCGATTGCCGACATCAGCGCTATGGACGTCGCAGCTTGGGACAAGGCAGAGCGGGCGCTCGGCTATGCCGAGTCGAGTATCAAGACATGGCGTGCGACCCTTCACCTCATCCTCGCTGACGCGGTAGAAGAAGAGCTTCGGGACTCCAACCCTGCCGCTCGTCGCCGTGGCCGAGGTAAGCGCGCCGGCCGATCCCGCAATCGCGGTCCAGAGAAGGCGGTGACGGACTCGCTTGGAATCCTGTTGCTTGCCGAGCGAGCCGCACTTCTATCAGGCCGCGACGACGAATTCGTAGCGGTGGTTCTCAAGGGGTATACGGGGATGCGTTGGGGAGAGCTTGTTGGGCTAGAAACTCAATATGTACGTTCTGTCGGCTTGCGGGTCGAGTGGCAGCTCTACGAACTCGACACGGGCGAACTGCACCGGTGTCCACCCAAGGACGACTCCCACCGCACAATCGACCTACCGCCCTGGCTCTTCGGCTTAGTCTCGGATCACATCGCTCGCACTCGACCGACCGCATGTCCCTGCCACGGGCTCAAATACGTGTTCGGTGGCTACCGGGCCGCCAACGGTGCGGCGCGACGACCGGGACCGAAGCTGGCCGACGTTGCACGCCGCGCGGCGGTTTCGATCGGGACCGCTTCCGCCGTCTTGAACCGCCCGGATACGGTACCCGAGACGACGTGCACCAAGGTTCAGGCTGCGGCGACTGACCTCGGCTACGTCCGGGGAAATGGCGCGTCCGGAGAACTCGCGGCCCACTGGCGGCGCAATAGCTTCGCCACCTGGCTGTTCCACCCGGCGGCGACAGGTTGGTATCCGAAGAAGGCACCGCAGGATGCGCGTCCGGTACCGGTGCTTGCTGACCCGTGGCCCGGCGTGCCCGTACGTGGGCGCAACGGTGCCGGCCGCGCTGATTCCTGCTGGCTGCCGGTCGCGCCCCGCCTGACGCCCCATGGCCTCAGGCATACCCACAAGACGGCCATGGTCGAGCTAGGTACCCCGCCACCTCTGATGGACGACCGGATGGGGCACGAAGACGGTTCAGTGCAGGCTCGCTACTCGCACGTCACGACTGAGATGCGACAGCGGCTCATGGCGGGGCTGACCGGCCTATGGGAAGCATCACTCTCAACCCGTCGGGAGATGGCTCTCGGCTCGCCCGTGGCGGTGCTCGACCGACTGTTGAAGGGCCGCGCGTAGGGCCGACTGGGAGACGCTTTTCCAAGATCTTCTCCCAGATTTCTCCCAAGGACATTCGGGAGAGACGAGTCAGGGCCGGTTTCCGTGGAGGAAACCGGCCCTGAACTGGCCTTGCCTTGGTCGGGGTGGCCGGATTTGAACCGACGACCTCTTCGTCCCGAAGGAATGATCACGGAGTTTCGACCTGCTTACGCATGGGCGCCTACCTGCGGAAACGGTCCGTCAAGGTCCGTGGATGTCCACCGCATGACGCTGCCGTTGTCCCTCACTTCGTCACCCGCAACGGCGGCAACCCCTCGCTTGTAAGCTCTGCGGGATCCGTCCGTGCACGTCTCTGACGTCGGCGCTAATCCGGCGCTCTCCACCTCCGACCATCCCCGTCCAGCCCTGTTGCTGTCGACAGCAGTAGGGGGCTGCTTGGCGCCTCCGGGATTCACCCTCGCGTCCCAAGCGAGTAACGTGACCGTCATGTCCAGCCCAGCGCTCGCCGATCACCATGCGTCGATCACAGCGGACTTAGCCGATCACGGGTACGCGGTCGTTGACGACTGCGACACCGAGACGGCCGAACACATTGCCCGACAGCTGGGCTCAGTAAGGACTGACTGGCAGACACTGATTCCAAAACCGGAAGATGCAGCCCAACCGTGGACCCTTTCCCAACGTTATGGATTGGGTCAGTTCCCGTGGCACATAGACGGGGCTGTTTCATCTACGCCGCCGAGACTATTCGTACTACATTGCTCGACAATGTCAGATGCTGTGGAACCGACAGAACTCCTTGACTTCGCGCATGAAACCAGTCGTCCCATAGCGCGCCTGTTGTCCAAGGTGGTCCTACAGGCAAAAGATCGAATGGGTCGAACTAAATACCTTCCGGCCATTCTGTATTCAGACGGTAAGCCCATGCTGCGCTGGGACCCAAGAACCTGCAAGGTCGCACGTCGCGAATGGCAGCAGGTTGCGGAAATTATCGAGGCGACTCCACCGACTTCTGACGTGGCTTGGCAGCCAGGTCGCGTCGCATTTATTGACAACAGGAGAAACCTTCACCGTCGCCCTCCAATCAAGGCGGCCGGAACCCGTAAGCTGAGACGACTCTACGTTTATTAGAACAAGGAACATCGCATGTGGGACTACGAAGATTTCGTCGCCAAGGCCAAGCTTTACTTCAATCGTGCAGCCAATCATAACGAAGACGACGACGAGTTCGCGCTATGGCTCCTGCTTGGCCTTGAATTCCTCCTTCGGGCCCCGCTCTCGCAGATACACCCCTCACTGATAGCGGCATCTGAGGGAAACAGCCTTCTGCACGCGGTAGGAATCACCAAGGCAGATGCCCACCCTCGATCAATCACGACGAGGACCGTAGTGGATCGTCTCAAGTTCGTTATCGAAGGCTTCGGGGACGATCGGCAGCGTGACGCCATATTCCTGGCCAACCTGCGCAATCAGGAACTGCATTCCGCCGATGCCGCTCTGGCCAATATTCCAGAGGAGCAATGGCTACCCCGATTCCTGGCGGTCGTCAATTCACTTTGTGAGCATCTCAAAATGCCTGTCTCCGACGTCCTAGATGCCGACATCGTTGCCCACGCCGAGAGGCTAAGTATCGAAGTAGATCGTGCAGTTCAGCGCGCCGTGCGCACGTTGATCGAGAACTCCAAGTACATGTATGAGCATCTAACAGAACCGGAGCGAGAAGCTCGGATCAGGGCTGCAACACACACGCCCACTGGCTACAAGCGGGTCATACCTCACGCAGTCGCATGCCCTGCCTGCGGCAACGAAACGCCACTTCAGCTAACTCCTGGCCGCACGACAAAGAGCAAATACGACGAGGACAACGGCGAGATAGTGCATAGCGTCATACATCTCGCAACTGGCCTCTCATGCAACATCTGCGGCCTGGTCCTAGATGACACCGCAAAGGTCATTGCAGCTGGAATTCCACGACTGCGCACCATCGAGTACTCTGAGGATCGCTACGAAGGCTGGGAAGACAATGTAGACACAAGCGCACTGTATGGTGGTGAAGATTATGGCGACGAATAATTGATTCGACGCCTATGCAACTAAACTCAAAAGGGGATCGCCGCCAAAATGTTCCCCATATTTACCTTAAGCACATAGTCCACTTGCCCTTGGGTCCTCAACAGCAAGCACCGTTTCGAAAGAGAAGCCTTCTTGCCATCCCGTCTGCCGTCGGCCCGCCCACCGTGGGAGCGGGCCGCCGTCCCGGCCCGCCATGACAAGCGGACCTTGACGGCTCGTACGGACGCTGGCGGGTCGGGGTGGTGGTCTGCTCGGCTTGCCCGGGTCGATGGCGGGCGGGATGGCACCACCGCAACCACCCATGGACCGCGCCCCGCCGACGGCGGCCGGGGCATCCCGGAGCCCGAGCGCCCCCGCCGGAGGCGCAGTAACCGCAACCCCGTACGGCCCGGCCCCGCTCGTCGACGCCGGCCGGGTCGTCGGGCGCGTCGGCCTGGTCCCGGTCGTGGCCGGCTGCCGGCCGGCGCACCCCAACCGCTCGGAAACCTGGTGCCGTCGTCGCGGCCCGGTTGGGCTTTTCGCTTCCGCGCCAGCCGTCGGGCGTGTTGCGTGGCCGGAGTCGGAGCGCCAGCGAAGCGACGGACGCGCGCCCAGACGGCGGCGCGTGCGGCCCGTCTCGGGCCGCCTTGAAGACGTACAGAAACTTTGCACGTCTCCGGACCGGCAGCCGGCCCCTCTGCTGGTCATACCGCTGAGGCGTCGCGGCGTCGCACCACCTGATTGATGAGCTTCGCCGCGCTGACCGGAGGAGTCTCGGACGTGTCGATTGTCAGGTTGACGGTGGTGATCGACTCAGTCTCGTCCCATGCCCTGAGTCGGGCCCAACTGTCGCCAGTCTGCCTTTGGACGATTCGGCGTTCGGCTACGTCTCGGGGGCAGGTGAGAGCGACCACCGTCCACCGCACGTTAGGAAATGCCTGCCGTACTGCGTCGATTGCCTCGACTTGGCCGAGGTGCAGAACCGGGATTCCCTCTCCAAGCTCCTGACGAACGCCAGGGGCGTCGACAACGTACGTCGCCTCATACCGCCGGTTCTCCCACACCACCTCGCCTGCGGATCGAAGCTCCGCTAGCTCTTTCAGGGTGGTCATCCGGTAGCCCTCGGTACGTCCAGGGCCGACCTTCAAACGTCGGAACTGTCGGTACCGGTGGTCGAGCTTGCGCAGAGCTGCGGTTACCGTGTCCTTCCCTGATGCCGGCGGACCATAAAGGATTACGCCTTGCATCAGTGGAGTTCCAACCCCATCAGTGACTTTGCCAGTGCTTCGGCTTGGTCCTGCAACGGCTTGGCTGATACGCAGTTGTCAATGACGGTGTGTTCGATCGCCGGCCGAAAGTTTGTATCAATGCGACTGAGGTAGCCTGGCCAATCAGTGAGCTTTACCGCATCTCGTGCCGCTCCACGCCTACGCAGATAGAGATTCATCGTGTCCGGGTCACAGTACACCCAGACCACGCTTAGCGTGGCTCCCAGACTTGCAAACCGCGCTCTCGTTCGGTCCAACCACTGCGGGTCTTGAAACTCGGCAATGAAGGGAGCGGTCACTATGACGCTGTTGCCGCATTGCACGTTTTCTTCCGCCGCACTACTCAGTGCCTCGTACTCCCGAGGTCGAACACGCCTTAGGTAGACATCTGACTCCCGGTCATGCGGCGACTGTCCCAGGATCTCCAACGCGGCTTCGACGACGGGCCGAGTCAACGTGTCCTTGTCGAGCATCGGCCATCCAGTTGCGCGGGCGAGGATTCGGCCCAGCTCGGTCTTGCCGCTCCCTGCGTACCCACCGATTAGCGCCACACGGGGCCTCGGTAGGCGCACCGGGCCACGGCGCGCCTGGTTCGGCGCGCGCACAACTCGCTTTGAACGGGACCTGCTCTCAATGAAGCCTTCCGCCTCCAGCAACTTCATCGCTGAGGTGATGGTGAAGGCGCTGGTGCTCCACTCAGCTGCCATCTCACGACTCGACGGCAGTACGTCGCCGTCCCGCCTGATGCCGGCCGCAATCTCGTTGCGGATATGCCGGGCGATCTGCTGATGCACGGACTCGCCCCGGACCAGCCTGGGGCGCGACGACGCTGGGTCAGTTTTTTCGGTAGAGGCGTCCACTACCAGAGCCTACCAGTCACCTAACAGGTGAACTTTGGGCATCACTGCACGTCAGGCGGCAGTTTCAGATGGTGAGCACCTACCAGTTGCTATGTGAGCCAATCAACTGTTAGGTTCATCGCATCGAGCAGTCGTCCGCAGGGGACGCGCTCAGACGCAGGAGGTAGCTCGTGAAGCTGTACGTGGACACGACCGGCAAGCAGGTCACGGTGTCGAAGGGCACCGAGCCGAAGAACGACCAGAACGGTAACCAGCGTTCCGAGAAGGGGACGGGCCGGCTGATGTGGGCGACCCAGGTCTTCGTGCTCGACGAGACCGGGGGCGAGGTCATCACCATCACCACGGCGGGTGAGAAGCCGAACGTGACGGTGGGGCAGCTCGTCTCCGTCGAGCAGTTGGAGGCCATTCCGTGGGCGACCAACGGGCGTAACGGCGTCGCGTTCCGTGCGGTGTCGCTGAAGCCGATGTCGGGTGCTTCGGGCAAGTAGCAAGTCCTTCGCACATCTCGTGCTGCACATTGCCGCATGTGTCCGTGGCATCTGACAGCGACCTGAACCGTCGCTGACCGATCGATCAACCGCATGCCAGTCCGGGAACGTTGCTGGTTCCCATGTTTCCGGCCTGGTGACCACGTCCGGTGGTCACACCCCGTTCACGGCGCGGGGTCGGTACTGGCTCCCTTACCTGCCGGCCCCGTGCCTTTCACTTTTTCCAGCCCCTTTGTTGGGAGGACTCGTCATGTCCGTTTCCGCGCTGGTTTTCGCCGTTGTCGCTGCGACTCTGTACGCCGGGCATCAGCTCGCTGACCACGTTCTCGGTCAGAGTGACGCCCAGGCGTCGAACAAGGCCGCTTCGGGTTGGGGTGGCTGGCGCCACCTGCTCGGCCACGTCGGCGCGTACCACCTGGTCCTCGTCGTGATGATGGTCATCACCGTCGTGGTCCTGGACCTTCCGGTCACCGTGGTCGGCATGGTCGCCGGCCTGTCGTTCTCGGCGGTCACGCACGCCGTGTTGGACCGGCGTTGGCCGGTTCGCTGGATTCTCCAGCACACCGGATCGGCGGACTTCGCTGACCGGCAGTCCCCGATCTGCGGGATGTACCTGGCCGATCAGGCCCTGCACTACGGATGCCTGTGGGTGTCCGCGCTGCTGATCGCAGCTCTGTGAACCCGATGAAGAAATGAAGCACGGGGTCGGTACTGGCTCCCATACCTGCCGACCCCGCGCTTTCCAACCCCATCCAGCCCTTTTCAGGGAGGACGTGTCATGTCCAAGTCTACCCGTCCGTTCGGACGCAAGTCGTCCCCGACTGTGACCGTCATCGAAGCGAAGGTGCAGCGCTCTTCTGCGCGGAACGCCCGTATCGCGTTCGTGGTCACCGCCCTGGTCGTCGCTCTGCTGTCGGCCACCATCGCCGCGGAATCGTGGCACGCGATCCTCGCCGGCCTGTTCGGCATCGTCTGCGGCCTGCTGGCCGGCTTCGTTGTCGGCACCCTGGTCCGCGTCTGGCCGGTCATCCGGCTCATCTGGTGGTGGCTACCGGAGATCACCGCCGGCTTCGGTCTCGTCTACGGCTGGGTCGCACTGACCACCCACACCAGCCTCCTCGTCACCCTCGCGGTGATGGCCGTCGTCATCGGTGTCCCGGCCGCCATCGGCCCGGTACGCCGTTTCCTGACCGACTGGGTCTGGTGCCTGATCGTGCGGCACCGGCTTCGGGTCTGCTTCTCGCAGTTCATCATCGCCAACCAGTCCGGCACCCTGCCGCTGATCCTGCTCGCCCGTCCGACCCCGGTCGG
>NZ_JBFBCH010000013.1:0-214160 GCF_040683055.1 Polymorphospora sp. NPDC051019
CGAGCGTGGCGGGCTGCCCGTGGACCTCGGCCAGGACCGGCGGGGCGGTGGTCTTCACCGCGCGGCCGGCCTCGTCGTACGAGTGGTAGGTGGTGATCTCGCCGTTGTCCTGCTGGAGGTTGCCGCTGCCGTTGAGCACCTGGTTGCGTACGAGGGTCAGCCACGGGCTGTTCGGGGCGTTGAACGCCTGCTGGAAGTTCAGCGCGACGGGGGTGTCGCCCTTGCCGGCCACCTCGTTGATGGTGACCAGCCGCGGGTCCTCGGCGGCGTACTTGTTGTTGGCGAGGTCGGAGCGCGACACCACGTCCTTGTTCTTCGCCAGCACCTCGACCTGGGCCTCCTCGGACATCATCCAGCTCAGGAAGTTCCAGGCCTGGGCCGCCTTCTTGGAGTCCTTGGAGACGCCGATGCCGTCGCCGCCGACGAAGGTGGAGGCGCCGCCGCTGGGGCCGGGGATGCCGGCGACACCGACGTCGAACGGCGTCGAGGACAGCAGCGTCGCCGGGTAGAGCATCAGGCCGACGTTGCCCTCGGTGAACGCGGCGGTCCAGGTCGGACCGGTCTCGCCCGCCGAGGCGGGCAGCACGGCGCCGGACTTCCACAGGTCCTGCCAGGTGCTGTAGACCTTCTGGGCGGTGTCGTCGGCGAGCTTGGCCTCGGTGCCGTCGTCGCTGAGCACCTCACCGCCGTCGGCCCAGATGGCGGGGAACCAGGTGAAGACGAGGCACCCGCCGCAGTTCAGGCCGGCGGCCGTGCCGTAGACGCCCTCCCTTTTCAGTGCCTGCACGGCCTTGGCGGCGGCGGCGTACTCGGTGAGGTTGGCCGGGGCCTTCTCCGGGTCGAGGCCGGCGTCGCGGAAGAGTTGCTTGTTCCAGAACAGCATCGACAGGTCCAGGACGAAGGGGAGCACGTGCTCCTTGCCGTCGAGGGTGCCGGCGGCGAGGTGTCCCTTGTTGATGGAGTCCTTGAAGCCGAGGCCGCCGACGTTGGCGCTGAGGTCCTGGAACAGTCCCTGGTTGACCCAGTTCGGCACGTAGACGATGTCGGCGGCGAAGAGGTCCGGGAGGCTGTCCGAGCCGGCCGCGGCGCCGACCTTGGCGACGTAGTCGTCGTTGGGGACGACGGTCAGCTTGACCTTGTTCTGGTGGCTGGCGTTGTAGGCGTCGACGAGGAGCTTCGCCTGCTTCTCCAGCGGGGCGCGGGTCCACAGGGTGAGTTCGCTGCCGTCGTCGATGCCGTTGGGGCCGGCCTCGGCGACGCTCGGCCCGCTCGAGTCGTCGCCGGTGCACGCCCCGACGCTGATCGCCAGCGCGGCGACGAGGGCTCCCGCCAGCGAACGCAGGGCGGTGCGTCTGCCCAAGGTTCTTCTCATGATGCCTCTCCTGGGGTTCATCGTGCGAAAGGAAGCCGCCGTGCGGTCCGGCGAGCCGGGGACGTTCCGGTTGTCGTGACCACCGCGGGACCGGCGGCGCGAAGCGCCATGACCCCGCCGGACGGCGGGCCGTATCGACGCCGATCCCGGGCCCGGAATCGGTGAGCGATAACAGTGCGGAGCCACATCGAAAGCGTTCTCCCTACCAGTTACGCGTGTTCCGATGGGGGTTCAGCGCGGTGGTGATTGGAGTCACGGACGATGTTAGCGTTAACTTCACTACCGTCAAGATGTGGCGAAGAGATTGTTTCCAATAGGTTGCGCACGGGGCCGCCGTGGGCGCCCCCACGTACGCGGCCCCGCCGAACGCCCTACGACCGGCGGTGCGACGTGCTGTCGCGAACCACCAGTTCCGGGGGGATGACGGAGGTCGCTCCCGCCTCTCCCCCCTCCATCTCGTCCAGCAGGATCTCGATGCTGCGCTGCCCGACCTCGCGGAACGGCTGGCTCACGGTGGTCAGCGGCGGCGTCACGAACGCCGCCTCGGGGATGTCGTCGAAACCCACCACGCTGACGTCCTCGGGCACCCGGGCGCCGGCGTCGAGCAACGCCCGCATCACACCCAGCGCCATCGAGTCGTTGGCGGCGAACACCGCGGTGGCGCGGGGGTCCCGGACCAGCTTCTGCCCCGCCGCGTAGCCGGACCTGGCGCTCCAGTCGCCGACGAGTTCGCGCGGCACCATCCGGCCGTGCTCCTCCAGCGCGGCCGCCCAGCCCTCGACCCGCCCGTTCGCCTCGCTCCAGTCCAGCGGCCCGCGCACGTGGTGCACGGTCTCGTGCCCCAGCGACAGGAGGTGCTCGGTGACCATCCGGGCGCCCAGCACCTGGTCGACCGAGACACTCGTGACGTTCGGCAGCGCGTTCTCCACGGCGACCACCGGAATGTTGGTCGGCAGTGCCCGGACGAACGCCATCGCCTCGGCGGCCTGCGGCGCGATCAGGACCAGCCCCTCCACCGACTGGTGCACGAGGCGCTGGACGGCCTGCGTGGCGGCGTCGGCGGTGGGGCGACGCAGGCTCGCCACGCTGACCGCGTAGCCCGCCTCCTCGGTGGCGTGCACGATGCCGTTGAACATCGACGCCGGCCCGTACAGGGTGGTGTCGAAGCAGACCACGCCGAGGGTCTGCGAACGCCGGGTGACCAGGCTCCGCGCGGCGCTGTTGCGTCGGTAGCCGAGCTGCTCGATGGCCAGCAGGACCCGCTCGCGGGTCTCCGGACGGACCGACTCGGGCTCGTTGAGGACGCGGGAGACGGTCATGTGCGACACGCCGGCCAGCCGAGCGACATCCCCCATGACCGGCATCCGTCGACTCTTCGCCACGCTCACGTCGGCCATGCTTCCCCCCGCCGCGGGTGGACCGGGGCCGGGTACCCGTTCCACACCGCCACCATCGCCTCGCCCGCCCCGGCCGGCGGGCCTGCCGCCCAGGTCAGGCGGCCCGCCAACCACACAATCATCAGACCAATGGGACCATATCCGACGGGCTCCACCGACGGCGCGGTACACGGACGCGCCGAGGTCGCCCCGCCGCCGGAGAACACTTCCGGGTACGCGCGCGGCAGGGGAACGGGCTTCGGGCTCACCTCGCGCCGGCCGTCGTCGCGGCAGCCGTGCCGGCCGACGGCCGCGCGGGGATCGCCGCCCGGACGGAAACCGGCCGATCGACCACACCGCCGTGGTCGGCGTACCCGCGGACCTCGCCCGGGCCATGCGGCCCGGCCATCCGTACGGGCGCCTCCGCCACCGCACTCCTTCCACCCACGCTTGATAACGCTAACATAACATTGACATCGCGATGCAGTCCGTTCGGCCGGTACGCCATTTGCGCCGACTCCCCGGCCGGGCCCGGGCGGCAGGCGTTGTCCCTCGTCGAAACGTCGGAAGGCGCGGGTTCCGCTCAGGCGGGAAGCTGAAGGATCTTGCCCACACCGGTCAGCGGCGACCGCCCCACCAACCGGCTCAGGGTCGACGTTCCACCGCCACCGTCAGCTCCGGGCACGTTTCCGCTCGCGGGCGCTGGAGGCCCGGATCACCAGCTCCGGCTGGAACACGACGTGCCGGTGGCTGTGCTTCGCGCTGCCACCGGACTCTTCGAGAAGCAGTTGGGCCGCGGTACGGCCGAGTTGTTCGCGAGGCTGGCGTACGGAACTCAGCGGGACCGCGGCGGCGGCGGCGAACTCGATGTCGTCGTAGCCCACCAGCGCGATGTCGTGGGGCACCCGCAGACCGTGCGCGGTCAGCCCCTGCAGGACGCCGAGCGCCAGCAGGTCGTTGGCGCAGAAGACCGCCGTCGGTCGCCGGCTCGCGGGTAGCGCGACGAGATCGTCGGCGGCCTGGCGTCCGGCCGCGACCGAGAGGGTCGGCGTCTCGTGGACGTCGAAGCGTACGCCGTCGGCGCGTTCGGTGAGCGCGGCCGCGGCACCGGCGTGCCGGTCGGCGACCTGGCGGATCGTCATCGGGCCGCCCACGTAGAGGATGCGCCTGTGGCCGTGGTCGGCGAGGTGGTCGGCGGCCAGCCGCCCGCCGGTGATGTCGTCGACCGCCACCGAACACCGGCTCGGATGGCCGGATCCGCGGTCGACGAGCACGACGGGGATGCCGTGGGCGACGAACGCGTCGAGGCGGGGGTGGCGACCGTCGGAGACGGGGGTGATGAGCAGCCCCTGGACGCGTTGCTCCTCGAGCATGTCGAGGTGGCGGGTCTCACGGTCGGCGTCCTCGCCGCTGTTGCAGACCACCAGCATCCCGCCGGCCTCCTCCACGACTGCCTCGGCACCCCGCACGACGTCGGTGAAGAAGGGGTTGGAGACGTCCAGGACGACGATGGCGACGGTGCGGCTACGGCCGGCCCGCAACTGCCTGGCGGAGTCGTTGCGCACGTAGCCGAGCGTCGCGATGGAGTCGAGCACCCGCTGGCGGGTTGCCGGCGAGACCAGGTCGGGCCGGTTGAGCACGTTGCTCACGGTGCCGAGTGACACGCCGGCGTGCTGCGCGACCTGCTTGATGTTGGCGGACGCCATCTTCCCCTCAACTATCGACATGATCCCGGCATGTACAGCCCCGAGGCCGACATGAGCACCCGATGGATGAAACGTACCAGCAGAAGGGCAGTTAACTATACGCGCAGTGCGCGCACGGATGCCCCCACGGCGACAGTCAATAGACGCATGTGACATATCAACGTCGGACCGTCAGCGTACGACTCCTCAACGTAACACCACCGCGGCGGTTTTCAGAGTCCTTGACCCCGCATGGGCGGCCCCATATCCTCTTGATGCTCCATGAAACGTTTCACGACTTGCGAAAGGTGCGGCATGGGCAGGATCTGCTTCACCCTGCAGGTGAGAGCCGACCGGCTGGCGGAGTACCGGGACCGTCACGCCGCCGTGTGGCCGGAGATGCTGGCGGCACTCAAGGCGGCGGGCTGGCACGACTATTCGTTGTTCCTGCGCGACGACGGGCTGCTCGTCGGCTATTTCGTGACCGGGAACCTCGACGAGGCGGTCGCGGCGATGGAGCGCACCGACGTCAACGGGCGCTGGCAGGCCGAGATGGCGCCGTTCTTCGTCGACCTGCCGGACGGACGACCGGACCGCGGGTTCCTCGTCCTCGACGAGGTGTTCCACCTCGAAGACCAACTGGAAGGCCGACCATGACCGACATCGCCCCCGCCACGCGTACCCGGGTCCTGGCCGCCCTACGCGAACAACGGATCGAGACACCGTCCTGGGCCTACGGCAACTCCGGAACCCGGTTCAAGGTCTTCCGACAGGAGGGCGTGCCCCGCGACCCGTACGAGAAGATCGCCGACGCCGCGACGGTGCACCGCTTCACCGGCGTGGCGCCGACCGTGGCGCTGCACATCCCCTGGGACAGGGTCGACGACTACGCGGTCCTGGCGGCGTACGCCAAGGAGCAGGGTGTCGAACTCGGCACCATCAACGCCAACGTCTTCCAGGACGACGACTACCGGCTGGGGTCGGTCACCAACCCGGATCCCGCCGTACGCCGCAAGGCGATCGGTCACCTGCTCGAGTGCGTCGACATCATGGACGCGACCGGGTCCCGGGACCTGAAGCTGTGGTTCTCCGACGGCACCAACTACCCGGGACAGGACAGCATCCCGCAGCGCCAGGACCGGCTCGCGGCCGCACTGCGCGAGGCGTACGGGCGGCTGACCGGCGACCAGCGGCTGCTGCTGGAGTACAAACTGTTCGAGCCGGCCTTCTACATGACCGACGTGCCGGACTGGGGCACGGCCTACGCGCACTGCGTCGAACTCGGCGAGCGGGCCCAGGTGGTCATCGACACCGGCCACCACGCGCCGGGCACCAACGTCGAGTTCATCGTGGCGTTCCTCCTGCGGGCCGGGCGGCTGGGCGGATTCGACTTCAACTCACGGTTCTACGCCGACGACGACCTGATGGTCGGCGCCGCCAACCCCTTCGAACTGTTCCGCGTCATGCACGAGATCGTGGGGGCGGACGCGTTGCGGCCGGCGTACGGCATCGCCTTCATGCTCGACCAGTGCCACAACATCGAGCCCAAGGTCGAGGCGGTCATCCGCTCGGTGCTCAACGTGCAGGAGGCGACGGCGAAGGCGCTCCTGGTCGACGTCGAGGCACTGGCCGCCGCGCAGCGTTCCGGTGACGTGCTCGGGGCCAACGCCGTGCTGATGGACGCGTACAACACCGACGTACGCCCGCTCCTGCGCGACCTGCGGACCGAGATGGGCCTGGACCCCGACCCGGTCGGGGCCTACCGGCGGTCGGGCTATCTCGAGAAGGTCAGGGCCGAACGGGTCGGCGGCGAGCAGGCGGGCTGGGGGGCCTGAGAATGTCTACAGTGGATGATCTGGTCACGCGGTCGAACCGGCTCGGCGCCGACCCGCGCAACACCAACTACGCCGGCGGCAACACCTCAGCCAAAGGGCGGGCCGCCGACCCGGTGACCGGCGAGCCGGTCGACCTGCTGTGGGTGAAGGGGTCCGGCGGCGACCTCGGCACACTCACGCCGGCCGGCCTGGCGGTCCTGCGGCTGGACCGGCTGCGCGCGCTGGTCGGCGGCTATCCCGGCATCGAGCGCGAGGACGAGATGGTCGCCGCGTTCGACTACTGCCTGCACGGCCGGGGCGGGGCGGCGCCGTCGATCGACACGGCGATGCACGGCCTCGTCGACGCGGCGCACGTCGACCACCTGCATCCGGACTCCGGCATCGCGATCGCGACCGCCGCCGACGGGCCGAAACTGACCAAGGAGATCTTCGGCGACCGGGTCGTGTGGGTGCCGTGGCGCCGCCCCGGGTTCCAGCTCGGGCTCGACATCGCCGCCATCGCCCGCGACAACCCGCAGGCGATCGGCGTGATCCTCGGCGGGCACGGCATCACCGCCTGGGGGGCCACCAGCGAGGAGTGCGAAGCCCGCTCACTGGAGATCATCCGTACGGCCGCCGACTTCCTGGCCACCCGCGGACGGCCCGAGCCGTTCGGTGCCCCGATCCCCGGATACGAACCGCTGCCCGAGCCGGACCGGCGGACCCGGGCGGCCGCGCTCGCGCCGGTGATCCGCGGCCTGGCCTCCACCGACCGGCCCCAGGTCGGCCACTTCACCGACAGCGACACCGTCCTGGACTTCGTCTCCCGTGCCGGGCATCCGCGCCTCGCCGCGCTCGGCACCTCGTGCCCCGACCACTTCCTGCGCACGAAGGTGCGGCCGATGGTGCTGGACCTGCCGCCGGACGCCCCGCTGGACGCCGTCGTCGCCCGCCTGCGGGAACTGCACCAGGAGTACCGCCGCGACTACCGGGCCTACTACGAGCGGTACGCCGACGCCGACTCGCCGCCGATGCGCGGTGCCGACCCGGCGATCGTGCTCGTGCCCGGGATCGGCATGTTCAGCTACGGCGCCAACAAGCAGACCGCCCGGGTCGCCGGCGAGTTCTACGTCAACGCGATCAACGTGATGCGCGGGGCGGAGGCGGTGTCGACGTACGCGCCGATCGACGAGGCCGAGAAGTTCCGGATCGAGTACTGGGCCCTCGAAGAGGCGAAGCTGCGCCGGATGCCCCGCCCGAAGCCGCTGGCGACCCGGGTCGCGTTCGTCACCGGCGGCGGGTCCGGGATCGGCCGGGCGACCGCCCACCGGCTCGCGGCCGAGGGCGCCTGCGTCGTCGTCGCCGACCGGGACGCCGGTGCCGCTAGGACGGTCGCGCGGGAGATCGGTGACGCCGACACGGCGATCGCCGTCGCCGCCGACGTCACCGACGCCGACGCGGTCGCAGCCGCGCTGCGGGACGCGGTCCTCGCGTTCGGCGGGGTGGACCTGGTCGTCAACAACGCCGGGCTGTCCATCTCCAAGCCGCTGCTGGAGACGACCGAGCAGGACTGGGACCTGCAACACGACGTGATGGCCAAGGGCTCCTTCCTGGTCTCCCGCGAGGCCGCCCGGATCCTGGTCGAACAGGGCCTGGGCGGCGACATCGTCTACATCTCCAGCAAGAACTCGCTCTTCGCCGGGCCGAACAACGTGGCGTACGGGGCGGCCAAGGCGGACCAGGCGCACCAGGTCCGGCTGCTCGCCGCCGAACTCGGGGCACACGGCATCCGGGTCAACGGCGTCAACCCCGACGGTGTCGTACGCGGCTCCGGCATCTTCGCCGGCGGCTGGGGCGCGCAGCGGGCGGCGGTGTACGGCGTACCCGAATCCGAGCTCGGCGCCTTCTACGCGCAGCGCACGCTGCTGAAGCGGGAGGTGCTGCCCGAGCACGTGGCCAACGCGGTCTTCGTCCTGACCGCCGGGGAACTGTCGCACACCACCGGGCTGCACGTTCCGGTCGACGCCGGCGTCGCCGCCGCCTTCCTCCGTTGACCCGGCCGACCGGTGGGCGGCCGGCCGTCGTGGCGGCCGTCGACCTGGGCGCCTCCGGCGGCCGGGTCATGGCCGGCCGGGTCGGCCCGGACGACCTCGACCTCACCGCCGTCCACCGGTTCGGCAACGATCCGGTCGAGGTGCGCGGCACCCTGCACTGGAACATCCTGGGCCTGTACGCGGAGGTGCTCGCCGGCCTGCGCGCGACGCTGGCCGACCACCCGGAGCTGGCCAGTGTCGGCATCGACTCGTGGGGGTGCGACTTCGGCCTGCTCGACGGGCACGGGCACCTGCTCGGCAGCCCGGTGCACTACCGGGACCGGCGCACCGACGGCGTCATGGCGCAGGTGTCGGCGCAGCTCGGTGCCGGCCACCTGTACGACGTCACCGGCCTGCAGGCGCTGCCGTTCAACACCGTCTACCAGCTGGTCGCGGCCAAGCGGGCGGGGCTGCTGGACGCGGCCGGCACGATGCTGCTCATCCCGGACCTGCTGTCGTACTGGCTCACCGGTGAACTCGGGGCCGAGGTCACCAACGCCTCCACCACCCAACTGCTCGACGTACGCCGGCGTGGCTGGGCACTCGACCTCGTCGAGCGGCTGGGGCTGCCCGGTGGGCTGCTCCCCCGCCTGCGGGAACCGGGCGAGCCCGGCGGGACGCTGCTGCCGGCGGTGACACGACAGGTCGGGGCCGACCGTGCGGTCCCGGTCACGGTGGTCGGGTCGCACGACACCGCGTCCGCCGTCGCCGGCGTACCCGCCCGCGACGACCGGTTCCTCTACATCTCCTGCGGCACGTGGTCGCTGGTGGGGGTCGAGCTGGACCGGCCGGTGCTGACCGACGCGAGCCGTCAGGCCAACTTCACCAACGAGTCCGGCGCGGACGGCACCGTCCGCTACCTGCGCAACGTCATGGGACTGTGGCTGCTGCAGGAGGCGATGCGTGGCTGGGCGGCGGCCGGACCGCGGCCGGACCTGGCGGCGGTCCTCGCCGCCGCCGCCGAGGTGACCCCGTTCGCCGCCGTCGTCGACTGCGACGATCCGGTGTTCCTGCCACCGGGCGACATGCCGGCCCGCATCGCCGACGTCTGCCGCCGTACCGGGCAGCCCGTTCCGGGTACGCCGGCGGAGGTCACCCGCTGCATCCTCGACAGCCTCGCGCTGGCCTACCGGCGTACCGCCCGCCAGGCGCGCGAGCTGTCCGGCCGCGATGTCGACGTCATCCACGTCGTCGGTGGCGGCGCCCGCAACGGCCTGCTCTGCCAGCTGACCGCCGATGCCTGCGGGCTGCCGGTGCTGGCCGGGCCGGTGGAGGCGACAGCACTGGGCAACGTGCTGGTCCAGGCGCGCGCGGTCGGTGCCGTCGGCGGTGGCCTGGCCGAGCTGCGTTCACTGGTGGCCCGGACCCAGCCGGTGGTGCGGTACGAGCCGCGTGGTCACGAGGCGGCCTGGGCGGCGGCCGAGCGTCGGCTGACCGCCTGACGGCGGCCGCGCCCGGCGCCTCGGGGGCCGGGCGCGGCCGTGGTCAGACCGGGCGGCGCAGGACCAGTACGCCACGGGCGGGGACGGTGGACGCCTCGCCGGCCCCGACCAGCACCTCCCCCTCGATGCCGGTGACGACGTCCTCGTCGGTCCGGTTCACCAGGAACCAGAAGTCGTGGACGCCGTCGGTGCGTACCGCGAGTTCGACGCGGCCCGCCAGGTCGGCGACCTCGCCGCGCAGGCCGAGACGGACGAGCATCGGGTCGAGAAGCTGTCGCAGGCCGGTGACGCCGAGCCGGGTCGAGACGTAGGTCGCCGAGCCGGCTCCGACGGTCCGGCGGGTGATCGCGGGCCGGCCGGCCTGTTCGCCGTCGAGGTAGCGGGCCAGCACCTCGACGGCCGGGTCGACGACGTCGACGTGGTCGGTCCACAGGCTCCCGGTGCCGCCGTCGGACAGGGTCACCGTCGTGTTGTCGAGCAGTGGGCCGAACTCCTGGATCCGGATGCCGAGCAGGTCGCGCAGGGCGCCGGGAAAGGCGCCGGGCCACAGGTGGTCGTTCTCGTCGACGATGCCGGAGAAGTACGTGGTGACGAGGTGGCCGCCGTCGTCGACGTACGCCCGCAGCCGGGCGGCCAGCCGCGCCGGTACGACGTACAGCACCGGTGCGATCACCAGGTCGTACCGGTCCAGGTCGTGGTCGACGGGTACCACGTCCGCCCGGGTGCCGGTGGCGAGCAGGGCGGAGTACCAGTCGAGTGCCTCCTGCCGGTAGTCGAGCCGGCCGGTGGGGTGCGAGTCCAGTTCGCCGCCCCACCACGAGTCCCAGTCGTAGACGATGGCGACCCGTGCCGGCCGCCGGTCGGATCCGACGACGGGGGCGAGTTCGGCCAGCGTACGGCCGAGTGCGGTGACGGCCCGGAAGACGTCGCTGTCGCGGCCGGCCTGGGGCAGCATCGCGGAGTGGTACTTCTCCGCGCCGGCCGCGGACTGCCGCCACTGGAAGAAGCAGACGGCGTCGGCGCCGTGCGCGACGTGGGTGAGGGAGTCGCGGGCGAGTTCGCCGGGCCGCTTGGTCAGGTTCACCGGCTGCCAGTTGACGGCGCTGGTGGAGTGTTCCATCAGGAACCAGGGGCGGCCGCGGGCGAGGTTGCCGGTCAGGTTGGCCGAGAACGACAGCTCGTCGAAGGTCTGCGGGCCGGGACGCCGGTAGTGGTCGTTGGCGACGAAGTCGACCTCGTCGGCCCATCCGGCGTAGTCGAGGGCGTTCACCTGGCCGGTGACCATGAAGTTGGTCGTCACCGGCACCCCGGGGGTCAGCGTACGCAGCAGGTCACGCTCGGCGCGCAGGTGATCGAGCAGGGCGTCGGAGGAGAACCGCTTGAAGTCCAGCTGCTGGGTCGGGTTGGGGTGGGCGGCGGCCAGCCGGGGCGGCAGGATGTGCTTCCAGTCGCCGTACCGCTGCGACCAGAACGCCGTACCCCAGGCGTGGTTGAGCCTGTCGAGGGTGCCGTACCGGTCGCGCAGCCAGGCGCGGAACGCGCGGGCCGCGTCGTCGGAGTAGTCGTAGGCGTTGTGACAGCCGAGTTCGTTCGACACGTGCCAGGCGACGAGCGCCGGATGGTCGGCGTACCGGCGGGCCATGGCGTCGACCAGTCGCAGCGCGTGCTCCCGGAAGACCGGCGAGGTGGGTCGCCAGTGCTGCCGGGCGCCGGGCCACACCGTCTCGCCGAGTTGGTTGACCGGCAGGATCTCCGGATGCCCGGCGGTCAGCCACGGGGGTGGCGACGCGGTGGCGGTGGCAAGGTCGACGGCGATGCCGTTGTCGTGCAGCAGGTCCATCACCTCGTCGAGCCAGCCGAAGTCCCACTCCTGCGGTGCGGGCTGGATCCGCGACCACGAGAAGATCGCCAGCGAGACGATGTTCACCCCGGCTTCGCGCATGGCGGCGACGTCGTCGTCCCACACCTCGCGCGGCCACTGGTCCGGGTTGTAGTCGGCGCCGTAGCCCATCCGTGGTCGGCCGGGTTCGGTCGGCCAGTCGATCCATCGAGTCATGCTCGCCCCTTCGTTGAACCGGCCGCCGGCCCGGACCCGGGCGCCGGGGATGGCGCGCCCGGGTCCGGGCCGGCTGTCTGTCGATCGCGGGTGTCCGTCACCCGCCGGTGCTACTGCCGCGGCCAGACCCAGTGCGACACGGGGTCGCCGTCGAGGTCGGTCCGCTGCTTCTTCACCACGAGGTTCTTCACGGCCTCGCGCATCTCGTAGAGCTCGGTGCGGATGACGCTGCCGCCGTTCATGTTGTTGTGCAGCGACATCATGATCCGGCCCTGCGGGAACTGCTTGTCGGCGAAGGTGCGGAAGAGCATCGAGTGGCCCTTGTTCTCGGTGATCACCACGTCCTCCTGGGTCCACGGGCCCTTGAGGTCGCCGGACTTGGAGCGGGCCAGCGTCACCACGTACTCGTTGTTGTGCTTGCGGTAGCTCGTCCAGAACATGAGCAGTTCGTTGTTGTAGGTGCGGTAGAACGAGGGGGCGTCGGTGACGTACGGTGGAAGCTGGACGTCGTCGACCCGGCCCTCCTGGTAGTACCACGGGGCGTCCGAACCCTTGAACAGGTAGATCGGGTCGCCCTGCCCGCGGCCGGTCAGGTTGCCCGCGGCGTCACGCTCCAGCCGGATGGCCTCGATCGTGCCGTCGATCTTCTGAACCCACTCGTGGGCGTAGACCATCCACGGCTGGCCCTCCGGGTCGACGTAGAGCGTCCCGTCGAGCGTCATGTGGTTCGACGGGGCGACCGGCGAGTCGAGGTTGAGCAGTTCGAACGGCCCCATCGGCGAGTCGGCGGCGGCGATGACGGTGCCCCGCCAGTGCTGGTTCTGCCAGATCTGGCCGCAGTCGCCGCAGTGCTGTCCGTTGGTCGACGCGGTGGCCAGCACCCGGTCCCGGTTGTGCAGGGTGGCGAACCAGTAGTACCTGCCGTTGTAGTGCCAGGCCTCCGGTGCCCACGTGCCGTGTGCGGCGTTCGCCCAGGACCCCTGCGGGTTGGTGAACACCGTCACCGGCGCGCACCAGTGCTTGAGGTCGATGCTGCGGCGGACGGTGTTGCCCTGGTAGAGGTAGTAGATGCCGCTGACCGGGTCCGGCATGATGAAGGGGTCGTGGACGCGGATGTCCCGCAGTTGCTGGGTGGCCGCACAGGGCAGGCTGGTGGCGGCCGTGGCCCCCGCCGTGCCCGCCACGTGGTCCAACTTGCGGGTGGCGCCGGCGTTGGCCGAGCCGGACAGCCCGGCTGCGACGACGGTGACGGTCGCGGCGACCGCCAGGTGGCGGCGGAACCTGCCCCGGAAGGCGCGTTGCAACAACATCGATTCAGGTCTCCTTCGTGAACTGTGCTGACGGACCGTGGTCGGGGATGCGGTCAGCGTCGGGTCAGTTGCCCGCGACGGGGATCGACTGCGACTTCAGCGCGTCGACGGTGGAGTTCTGGGCGGATTCGAGGGCGGTGGTCAGGTTGCCGTTGCCTTCGATGGCGCGGGCGAACCCGTCCCGGACGTCGCTGTAGGTCTGCGTCATGGTCGGGCCCCACGGGAAGTCCGCGTCCACGTTTCCGGCCGCCTCGGCGAAGATGCCGGAGATGTCCTGGTCGCCGAAGTACGGCAGCGGCTTCGCCAGCGCCGGCATCCGCTGGCCCTCGACCGTGGCCGGGTAGAGGCCGCCGTTCTCGTTGAGTGCCTGCAGGGCCTCGGGGTCGCTGTTGAGCCAGGTCGCGAACTTGGCCGCCTCGTAGGGGTGTTCGGTGGAGCGCAGCACGGCGGTGGTGGATCCGCCCCAGTTGCCGGCGGCCCGCTGTCCGGCCGTCCACTGTGGCATGTACGCGACCGCCCACTTGCCGCTGGCGTCGGGGGCGTTCTGGGACAGCAGGGCGTTGGCCCAGTACGGGCTGACCCAGGTCCAGATCTCACCGGTGTTCATCGCGTTCCACCACTCGTCGGACCAGCCCGCCATCGGCCGGGCCAGATCCTCGTCCAGCATCCGCTGCCAGTAGTTGGCGACCTGCTGCGACTCCGACCCGGTCAGGCTCACGGTCCACTGGTCGCCGTCGACGGAGAACCACTGGCCGCCGGCCTGCCAGATCTGGCCGAGGAACCAGTTGACGTCGCCGGAGGCGAAGTGGTGGATGTGGCCACCCTTGGTGCGGATCACCTTCGCCGCCTCGTAGTACTCCTCCCAGGTCGTCGGCGGCTGGAGCCCCGCCTCCTGGAACAGGTCGGCGCGGTAGTACATGCCGATCGGACCGATGTCCTGCGGCACGGCGTAGACCGCGTCGGCCTCACCGAAGGAGACCTGCTGCCAGGTCCAGGGGACGAACTTGTCCTTGACCTCGGGCACGCCCTCGCAGTCGGCCAGGTTGACCAGGCCGTCCTGCAGCCGAAAGCTCGCCAGCGAGTCGTACTCGACCTGCGCGAGGTCCGGCGCGTTGCCGGCCTTGATCCCGTTGAAGAAGTTCTGGTACGCGCCGTCGGGGCCGGCGGGGCCGGTGACGAACTTGACCTGGATGTCGGGGTTCTTGGCGTTCCAGATGTCGATGACCTTGTCGATCCCCGGCACCCAGGAGTAGTACTCCAGGGTGACCGGGCCGTCGGCGGGCTCGCACGCCTGTGCCGCGTTGTCCGGCTCGTCACCGCCTCCGCAGCCGGCGACGGTCGCGGCGAGCACCGCCGCCAGCGCGCCCGCGGCGCCGCGCCTCATCCAGCGATCCACGATAGAACCCTCTTTCTTTCATTCGGGGTGAGTGCCTGTCCGGGCCGCCGGTCAGGGCGTTACTTCAGTCCGCCCGTGGTCAGCCCGGACCGCCAGAACCGTTGCAGGGAAAGGAATGCGATGATCAGTGGGACGACCGAGACGGCGGCGCCGACGATCACCAGCGTGCGCAGTTCCGGTGCCTGTTGGGTCGCCTGGCTGTTCCAGGCGAACAGGCCGAGCGTGACCGGGAAGAGTGACTCGTCACGCAGCATGATCAGGGGCAGGAAGAAGTTGTTCCAGATCTGCACGAACTGGAAGAGGAACACGGTGACCAGGCCGGGCGCCATGAGCGGCGCCGCCACCCGGAAGAAGACGCGCAGCTCGCCGTGCCCGTCGACGCGGGCGGCTTCGAGCAGCTCGTCCGGGACGCTGCTGGCGGCGTACACCCGGCTCAGGTAGACGCCGAACGGGCTGACCAGGCTGGGCAGCAGCACCGCCCAGAGGGTGTCGGCCATACCGGCCTGGCTCAACAGGAGGAACAGTGGGAGTGCGAGCGTGGTGGCCGGCAGCAGTACGCCGCCCAGCACCACGTTGAAGACGACCTCCCGGCCGGGGAACTCGAACTTCGCCAGGGCGTAGCCGGCCATCGCGGCGATGACGGTCGCGCCGAGCGCGCCGACGCCGGCATACAGGACGCTGTTGAGGATCCAGCGCAGGAACAGGCCGTCCTGGAAGGCGAACAGGTCGCCCAGGTTGTCGGCGAGGTTGAAGTCGGCGAACCACAGCGGGTTGGTCGAGGTCAGGTCGGCCCGGCTCTTGCTGGCGGCGATCAGCAGCCACCACAGCGGCGCGAGCATGTAGCCGGCGAAGACCACCATGACCAGCAGCGGCAGCAGCTTCCGGACGTATGGGCTGGTGGACACGTGTCGCTCCGAGGTCTTTGCGGTCGCGGTCACAGCGACGATCCCCTCTGGGCGATCCGGAGGAAGGTGAACGACAACGCGAACGTGGCCAGCGCCAGGACGACCGAGAAGGCGGCGGCGAGGTTGAAGTTGGGTATGACGGAGGTGCTGTAGACGACGAGGTTGGGTGTGTAGCTGCCGGTGACCGCGGTGGTCAGCGACCGGAAGACCTGCGGCTCGGTGAAGAGTTGCAGCGTTCCAATAATGGAGAAGACGCCGGTCAGGACCAGGGCCGGGCGCACCATGGGCACCTTGATGGACAGTGCGATGCGGATGTTGCCGGCTCCGTCGAGCCTGGCGGCCTCGTACAACTCCTGGGGTACGGCCTTGAGAGCCGCATATATGATCAACATGTTGTAGCCGGTGAACATCCAGGTGGTGACGTTGGCCAGAGACCACAGGACCAGCGAGCCGGACATGAACGGGACCCGCTCGGTGACCCAACTGAACGGCGACAGCGACGGCGAGTAGAGGAATCCCCAGATGATGGCCGCGATGACGCCGGGCACCGCGTACGGCGCGAAGTAGGCGAGGCGGAAGAAACGCTTCAACGGCAGCAGGCCGGAATCGAGCAGCAGGGCGAAGAGCAGGGCCAGTCCCAGCATGACCGGCACCTGGACGACCCCGAAGAGCAGCACCCGGCCGACGCTCTCCCGGAAGGCCTCGTTCTCGAAGACCCTGACGTACTGCTCGAAGCCGCCGAAGACGGTTTCCGGACGGCCGAACGTCCCCTCGCGCCGCACCTTGAAGAAGGACTGGTGGATGGCGTAACCGATCGGCACCAGGTAGAAGAGCAGGAAGAGTACGACGAACGGCAGTAGGAGGACGGCCACCGCGCCGGGTGCCCGGCGACCGCCGCGGCGCGGCGCCCGCCGGGTTTTCCGGTCAGCCCCGCCGTCCGCGGACCGCCCCGGTCGGGGCGCGGTGGAGGGTCTCACCACCTCGGCCATCTCCACAGTGCCCACCTGTTCTTCAGCGTCACTCGTGATCTCGACAACTCTATGAATCGTTTCACTTAGCCTGGAAGTATCAACCGTGTTACGACGGCTGTCAAGGCATCGAGTCGCCTCGCCGGGAGACGTCGGCGGCGCTCGATTCGCCTGCACCCATGACGGGAGCACAGGGGCCGGTGACGCCGGACCCGGCGGTCAGCGGGACGCGGTCGCGGTGCGGTGGAAGGCGCGGATGTGCCGCTCGACCCGCCGGGCAGCCTCGTCGGCGTCGCGGTCGGCGATCGCGGCCAGGATGTCCCGGTGCTCGATCCGCAACCGCCGGCTGACGCCCGGCCAGTCGTCCAGTCCGGCGACCAGGTCGAGGACGTACCCCTCGATCGCGTACCGCAGGGACGACATCATCAGGGCCACCGCCCGGTTGCCGGCCGCCTCGGCGAGTGCGATGTGGAACCGTACGTCGGCGGCGTGGAACCGCTCTGGCGTGAGCCCGGGCTCGTCCATCTCCCGCAGCAGCACCTCGGCGGCCGTGAGCGCCGGTTCGGGGGTACGTGCCAGCCGGGACACCGCGTCCCGCTCGAGCAGCACCCTGGTGTCGACGACGTCCGGCACCGACAGGTCACTGGTGGCGATCGCGAGCCGAAGCACCGCCCCGAGCGCGGTGTCGGCCCGACCGGCGATCACCGCGGCGCTGCCACGTCCGGCCGTGTCGGCGGGTCGGGCGACGCCGAGCGCCTCCAGGGTCCGCATCGCCTCCCGGACGGTGGGACGGCTGACACCGAGCCGTTCGGCGAGGCTCCGCTCGCTGGGCAGGCGGTCGCCGGGACGCAGCAGTCCGGCGCTGAGCAGCTGCTCGACCTGGCCGAGGATCGCCTCGTGGGGGCGGGCGCCGACCACCGGCGAGAAGAGCTGTTCCACCGTCACGGCGCGAGTCTAGACATCCGGGCTTGCACCACGAGAGAAATGGCCTGACCATTTAGCCGTGCGTATCGCCCTGTTCGTGACCTGCCTGGCCGACACCATCGCCCCGCGGGTCGGTATCGCCACCGTCACGCTGCTGCGTCGCCTCGGCCACCGGGTGACCTTCGACCCGGCCCAGACCTGCTGCGGGCAGATGCACGTCAACTCCGGCTACCCGCGCCAGGCACTCCCCCTGGTCCGCCGCTACGTCGAGGCGTACGAGGACGCCGAGGCGGTGGTCGTGCCGTCCGGCTCCTGCACCGGCTCGATCCGGCACCAGCACGCCGTGGTCGCCGAGGCGGCCGGCGACCACGAACTGGCGGCGCGGGCCCGCGCGGTCGCCGCCCGCACCTACGAGCTGAGCGAACTGCTGGTCGACGTGCTGGGTGTCACCGACGTCGGCGCGACCTACCCGCACCGGGTCACCTACCACCCGACCTGCCACTCGCTGCGGATGACCCGGGTCGGCGACCGCCCGCTGCGCCTGCTGCGCCGGGTACGCGACATCGACCTGGTCGAACTGCCGGCGGCCGACGAGTGCTGCGGCTTCGGCGGCACGTTCGCGCTGAAGAACGCCGACACCTCGGCGGCGATGCTGGCGGACAAGCTGCGGCACATCGGGTCGACCGGGGCCCGGGTGGTGACCGCCGGCGACGCGTCGTGCCTGCTGCACATCGGCGGGGGCCTGGCCCGGCTGACCACCTCGACACCACACGGCGGGGTGCGGACCGCGCATCTGGCGGAGATCCTGGCGACGGAGGCGACACCGTGACGACGTTCCTCGGCATGCCCGGCCCACCGACCGCGGACCCCGGGTCGCGGCTGCGCGGCGACGAGCCGTTCCCGGCCGCCGCGGCGCGTACGCTGCGCGACACCCAGTTGCGCCACAACCTCGGCAACGCCACCGCCACCATCCGGGAGAAGCGGCGCAGGATGGTCGCCGAGGTACCCGACTGGGAAGAGCTGCGCCTGGCCGGCAGCGCCATCAAGGCCGACGTGCTGGCCCGGCTGCCGGAGCTGCTGACCACGTTCGAGGCCGCGGCCACCGCCCGCGGGGCGACCGTGCACTGGGCCGCCGACGCCGCCGACGCCCGCCGGATCGTCACCGACCTCGTCCGGGCCACCGGCGCCGACGAGGTCGTCAAGGTCAAGTCGATGGTGACCCAGGAGATCCGCCTCAACGAGGCGCTAGCGGATGCCGGCGTACGGGCGGTGGAGACCGACCTCGCCGAACTGATCGTCCAACTCGGCCGGGACGAGGGCAGCCACATCCTGGTGCCCGCCATCCACCGCAACCGGCGGGAGATCCGCGACATCTTCCGCCGGGAGATGCCCGGCGTCGACCCGGAGCTGGGCGACGACCCGGCCGCACTGGCCGAGGCGGCCCGCCGGCACCTGCGCGCCACGTTCCTGCGGTCCCGGGTCGCCGTCTCCGGGGCGAACTTCGCCGTCGCCGAGACCGGCACCCTGTCGGTGGTCGAGTCGGAGGGCAACGGCCGGATGTGCCTCACCCTCCCGGAAACCCTCATCTCCGTCGTCGGGATCGAGAAGCTCGTGCCGACCTGGCAGGACCTGGAGGTGTTCCTGCAACTCCTCCCCCGCTCCAGCACCGGCGAACGGATGAACCCGTACACCTCGATGTGGACCGGGGTGACGCCCGGCGACGGGCCGCAGCACGTCCACGTCGTCCTGCTCGACAACGGCCGTAGCGCCGTCCTCGCCGACCCGCACGGCCGCGCCGCCCTGCACTGCATCCGCTGTTCGGCGTGCCTGAACGTCTGCCCCGTCTACGAGCGCGCCGGCGGGCACGCGTACGGGTCGGTCTACCCCGGCCCGATCGGGGCGGTGCTCTCCCCGCAACTGACCGGCATCACCGGCGGCGACGACCCGAACGCCGCGCTGCCGTTCGCGTCGTCACTCTGCGGCGCCTGCTTCGACGCCTGCCCGGTCCGGATCGACATCCCGGCCATGCTGGTGCACCTGCGCGCCCGGGCGACCGACGCCCGGTCCGGGCCGCTGCCGTCGGCCGAGGCGGCCGGCCTCGGCGCGGTGGCGTGGACGCTCCGTGACCCCCGCCGGCTACGGATCGCCCAACGACTCAGCCGCTGGGGCCGGCTACTCGCCCGCTGGCAGAGCCGCCGCGACCCCGCCCCGCCACGGATCCGCCGGCTGCCCGGCCCGGGCGCGGCCTGGACCCGCAGCCGGGACCTGCCCGCACCACCGGCCCAGACGTTCCGCGAATGGTGGGCCCGGTCCGGCCGGGCCGAAGACGGAGGGAACACACCATGAACGCCCGCGAACGGATCCTCGCCCGCCTCCGGCAGGCGGTGCCGGACGGTGCCGACGGGGTCACCGTGCCGCGCGACTACCGCCGGGCCGGCGCCCTTCCCCCGGGCCACCCCGACCTGCTCGACCGGTTCGCCGACCGGCTGCACGACTACCGGGCCGGGGTACGCCGGTGCGGCGCCGACGAGGTGGCGGACGCGGTCGCCGGAGCACTCCACGACGTACGGCGGCTCGTCGTCCCCGCCGGTACCCCGCCGCGGTGGCTGACCGGCTGGCGGGCGACGGCGGACACGGCCGTACTCACCGACGAGCCGCCGCTGACCGTCGGCGACCTCGACGCCGCCGACGCCGTCGTCACCGGCTGCGCCGTCGCGGTCGCCGACACCGGAACCATCGTCCTGGACTGCGGGCCGGGCCAGGGCCGGCGGATCCTGTCCCTCGTCCCCGACCACCACGTCTGCGTGGTCCGGGCCGAACAGGTCGTCGGCCTCGTCCCCGAGGCACTGGCCCGGCTGGACGCGACCCGGCCGCTCACCTTCGTCAGCGGCCCGAGCGCCACCAGCGACATCGAACTGCACCGCATCGAGGGTGTGCACGGCCCACGCCGGCTCGACGTCGTCATCGTCGGTTGACCGCCGACGACCGGAACGCTCCACTATGGACGATGAGACCGCTGGAACCGGCTGGTCGGCCCATCCGCGCAACCGGAACCGCTGACGGATTCGCGACCGTCCGATCGGGCTGATCGCGTGACCGCTGGCGGTACGGTGGAGACCTTCACCCCCGGTAGGAGGCCGACGTGCCCGAACCTCTGACGATCGCCGCGGTGAGCGCGATAGTTCTCGCGGAAGGTGTGCGTTTCCTCTACGACCAGACCGGCGCCTGGCTGGAACGCCGGCGGGAGCGGAACGCCGCCCGCGCGGCCGGGCAGGAGGAGCCCGCGCAGGAGGTCGTCGCGGTGTCCGGCGGCGAGCAGGTGCTCGACCAGCCGCTGCGGTCGGTGACGATCGACCACGACGTCCTCGCCGAGCGGGAAAGGGAGATCCTTACCGCTCGGGCGATGCTCAGCCCCTACCGGGAGGGCCACCTACCGGCGAGCGGCACGGACCAGGACCTGCTGACGCAGCTCGACACGCTGCGCCGGCTCGCCGAGACGGTCGTCGGGCAGCGGCTGACGTTCGTCGGCGAGCCGCGGGAGGCCACCGGCGTACGGGTGAAGCTCAAGCAGGACGTCAAGAAGCTGCGGCAGCCGCTGCGCGCCGTCCACGGTGAACTTCCGGCCGGCAGCTACGAGATCGACCAGGTCGTCGAGGAAGCGGACGGCCCCGTGACCGGATTGGACTTCACCCGGCCCACCGCTGGATGAGGCCACAGGATGTCGTCGGCTGGCTGCAGGGGGCACTGACCGGCACCAGGCCGGTGCTCTGCCTCACCGGCCTGGCCGGCCTCGGCAAGCGGCAGCTTCTGCGGGAGGCGGCGAGCCAGCTCGGGCACCACATACGACCGGCCGAGGTCGATCTCGTCTGGCTCGACGATCCGGGCACCGACGAGCGGGCGCTCACCCTGCTCGCCCCGTTCGGCGAGGCGGTCGCCGCCGCCGGCACGCAACCACCGCCGGCACCGCGACGGTCCACGCTGCTGCTGACCGCCGACCTGGACACGTTGCGGGACCGTAACCCGTCGCTCGCCGACCTGGTGGCGCGGGCGGTGCGCAGCGTGACCGACGTGCACCGGCACCGGCTGGCGCTGGTCGTGGGCATGGCGCAGCGTCCCGCCGAACCGTTCCAGGGCAGGGTGGAGCAGGTCGGTTTCATCCAGCCGCGCACCGCCGCCCTCGACCACGTCACCGCCTGGGCCCGCCACGATTCCGGGCAGGACGTCCTGCTGGTCACGGGTCGCCCGGGTGCCGGCAAAAGCACGCTGGCACGTACGGTGCTGCACCGGCTCGCCGACGAGACCGGGGTGACGGTCGCCTACGCGACGGTCTGGGACCAGGTGGGGCAGGCCGGCGGCCCGGCCGTGCGGGAGAGCGAACTCGTGCACGCGGTCGCCGACGTGATCGGCCGCGACGCGCCCGAGGCGCTGCTGGCGCACGGTGCGACCTTCATCAAGCTGACCCAGCAGGTCGGCAGCGGCACCGCCATCGGTGTCAACAAGCCGGTCATCGCCACCCCGACCCTCGGCTTCCTCTACGGGGTGCTGGAAGCCCGGGCCAGGATCGCGCGGGAACGTGGCGACGAACCGGACACGCTGGTCCTCGTCGTCGACGCAATGGACGACCAGCGCCGCGACGCGGAAAGCCTGCGGGTGCTCACCGAACTGCTCACCCGGTACGCGGACTTCGCCCGCTGGGGTCTGCGCCTGCTGCTGTTCTCCCAGTACCCGCCGGTCGGCTTCCCGCCGGACGGGCCGTACCCGCGTCGGCTCGACCTCGCCGACAGCGCCGACGCCGACATCGGCGAATACGTCCTGACCGCGCTCACCGATCCGGCGCTGGCCGTACGGCTTCGCGCGGAGCGGATGGACGCCGTCGCCGCCGCCGTGGTGCGCCGCTGCGCGGGCCAGTTCCTGGTCGCCGCCGGCTACCTGGCGGAGATCCGGGCGGCCGGGCAGGTGCCGGCCGACCTGTGGCGGTCCGAACCGATCGGGAGCCTGGTCGACTACTACCACGGCGCGCTGCCCCGGCTGCTCGGCCGTGACCTGGGGCCGGGTGCCTGGCCGGAGCGGGTGCTGCGGGACAGCGAACGGGCGTTGTTCATCGCGGCGACGACCCGGCACGGCCTCACCGAGACCGAGATGTCCCGGGTGTGGACGGTCGCCGACGAGCCCGGCCGCGGCCGGCCGGGCTCGCAGACCTGGCGCGGGGCCCGGGAGAACGTCCTGCGTGGGCCGGTACGGGAATACCTGGTGCTGCCGGATCCGGCGGCGGGTGCCGGGCCGGCCGGTCGGGTGATGCTCTTCCATCCCGCGGCCGCGGCGGCGGTACGGGCCATGGCCGCCTCCGACGGTGAGTGGACCGGCGCCGACCTGGAACGGCGCCGGTTCGTCCGGGCGCTCACCCCGCTGTTCCCCGAGGGGGTCGAGTGGGATGCCCGTACCGGCCGGCTCGCCCTGGCCGAGACGCCGGCGCGGCTCGCCGAGATCATCGACGCGGCGGCCGAACTCGGCCACGACGACGAGGACCTGGCGCTGTGGCAGGGCCGGCTGGCACTGCTGGTCGAGTCATGGGAGTGGCTGGAAGCCTGCCTGCTGGCTCCCGCGCCGACCGCCGGCGACATCCCGCTCGGCCTGGACGCCGCCATCGCCGGCCTGGCGGTGACCCAGCGGCTCCTGGACAGCGGGCGGCTCGCGCCGGGGCTGCTGTCCGCGCGGAGTGTCCCGGTCCTGCCGAGGCCGTCGCGGGTCATCGCGAGCGCACCGCCGCCACCGCCGGTGGAGGAATCGGCGGAGACGCCGGCGCCCGGCCAGCGCCGGTACGCGGTGCTGGGACAGGGCGAGATCGTCGCCTTCCTCACCGGCGAACTCCGTTACACCAGCCGTGCCGAGGCGGTGGCCTCGCTGCAGCGGCTGCGCGAGGTCTACCCGATCGCCCGGCGCGAGGACGACGACAGTGACTCGGTGCGGCTGTGGGTGAAGTGGTTCGGGCTGACCATCCAGGACTGGGAGGCCGGCTTCGTCGGCCACTACGTCGACCTGGAGCCCGAACCCGTCGGGGCCGGCCAGTGGCGGATCGGCGTGCACAAGCACCGCGTCGACCGCATCGACCGGCATCCGGAACGGCGTTCGCCGGGACAGGCGCACCCGAACTGGGGTCACCGGGTGCTGCGCAGGGCGTTGGGGAGTCCGCGGCCGCAGCAGCGGCCGCAGATCTTCGCCACCCGTGCCGAGGCCGAGTCCCAACTCGACACCCTGCGCGAGGACTACCCGCTGAGCACCGCCTGGCGGGCCGGGCGACTGGGCGTCCTGGTCTACGAGGGGTGGCGCCGGGAGCGCAGCGAGAAGCCGACACACCAGTACTCGCTGCGGATCGAGGCGACCGTCGGCGGCTACGTCGTGCGCGCGGTCGACGAGGACTTCGACCCGGAGGGCGGCCCCGATGAACTCTAGCGTCGGGCAGCTGCTCGGCCTGCTCAGGGCCGCCGCGGCCGAACTGCCGGAGCTGAGCGTCGAGTCGGCCGGCGGGGCCCGGGCCACGCTCGCGCAGCAACTGCTCTACACCACCCGGACCAGGGCCGACAGCCCGGACGGAAGACCGCGTACGGACCTGATCGCCCCGGTGATCGCCGCCCGGGTCGACGACCTGCTCGGCTCCGGCATCCCCGCGCCGGCACTGATCACCCGCTATTCCACCAGCTGGCTGCGGCACCGCTACCGGATCGGGCGGGGCGCGATCTCGGCGGTGGCGGTCGGCGACGACGCGTCCCTCGTCATCGCCAGCGGCGACGACGGGACCCTGTTCGGCTGGCGGGCGGACAGCGGCCCGGGCTGGCGACCGGTCGGCGAACTGTCCGCTCCGGCCACCGCCGTCGCACTGGCCCCCGGGACCGGAGACGTCGCCGTCATCGGTGACCAGAGCGGGGCGGTCCACGTCGTCGACCTCGCCGACGGCTGGGGGCCGGTCGTCCGGCTGGGCGCCCACGCGGGCATCGTGCACGCGGTCTGCGCCACCGGCACCCACCTGTTCTCGGCGGGTGTCGACGGCCAGCTGCTGCGGTGGGACCGGCGGGCTCCGGACGCCGGCCCCGAGGTGTTCGCCGACCTGGGCGAGGAGATCTTCGCGCTCGCCGCCACCGACGACCACGTCCTCGCCGCGGACGCCCGGGGTCGGCTGCACCGCTGGAGCCATGCCACCGGAGAGGGCCACGTCGTCGGCGACCACGGTCGGCCGACCGTCGTCACCGGACTGGTCGCGGCCCGCTCCGGGGAGTGGGTGGTCAGTTGCGGATACGACGGCACGATCCGGCGCTGGCCGGTGGCCGACGGTGCCGGTGAGCCGTCGATCGTCGGCCGGCACAAGGGCCGGCTCTGGCGCGGGGTGCTGACCGCCCACGACACCTGGGTCGTCGCCAGCACCGGGGTGGGCACGTTGCTGTCCTGGCCCGTCGACGGCAGTGCCGCGGCCGGTACGGTCGTCGGCGCCCACGACCGTACGGTGACCGCCCTGGGCGCGGCACGCGACGGCACCGTGATCAGCGGTGGTCGCGACGGGCTGCTGCTGCGCTGGTCGGGCGTCGGCGACCGGGCGGCGGCGGGGCGGCCGGGCCGGACGCGAAGCGAGGAGCCCGAGATCCGGGCGATCGCCGTGACCGGTGACCAGCGGACGGCGGTCACGGGTGGGCGCACCGGCATCCACCGCTGGCCGCTGGACGGCGCGGAGCTGCCGGCGCCGGAACGGATCGCCGATGTCGACGTGCGGACGCTCGTGCGGTTGCACGGCACACGCGACGAGTTCGTCGCCCTCGTACGCCCCGCACCGCCCCCGCCGGAGCCGGACGAGGCCAGCGAGGCCGGCGAACCCGGCGAGACCAGCGAGACCGCCGAGGCCGTTACGACCGGCGGACCCGGGCAAGCCGACGAGACCGGCGCGACCGAGCAGCCGGTCCGCACGGGCGACGAGTTGCAGTTGTGGACGCTGGCCGGCGGCGAACCGACGGTGCTGCTGCGGTCGAAGCCGAGCGACGCGCCGTACTACCGGCTGGCCGCCGTGCCCGGCGCCCGTGCGGTGATCGCGACCAGGCAGAACGGCAACGTCGAACGCATCGACATCGGGCGGGGCGGCCAGGTCGACGTGATGCGGCTCGGGTGGCACCGCAGCGGCCGGGCCCGGGCGGTGGCCGTCACCCCCGACGGGGCGGCGACGATCACCACCAACAACGGCCTCGAGGTCTTCCGGTGGAGTGCGCTCGGCCCGGGTCTGCCCCGGCCGTTCAGCGGATACCACGCCCGGGTCACCGCGATAGCGGTGACCCCGGACGGCGGCTTCGTCATCGCCGGGGACGAGCACGGCCGCACCATCGTCTGGTCGCTGGACGACCACCGGGTGGCGATGCAGCTGCACGAGGGGCGCAGCCGCTCCGCCGTACGCGACATCGTGGTCGACCCGGACAACCGCTGGGTCGCCACGGTCGCCGACGACGGTGCGGTCCGGTGCTGGCGCTGGCCGGTGGCCGGGCTGCCCGCCGGCAGCGAACTGATCCCGGTGGCGCTGCCCAGGGCGCTGGCCGCCGTTCCCGGTGGCTTTCTCGTCGCCGACCGCTACGGCGGCCTGACGAGGGTGGACGTCCGGCTGGCCGAGGAGCCCGAGTTCGGTGTCGACGCGCAGGCGCCGGCCGGGCCGGTGGAACTCGTCGTCGTCATCGACAACTGGGGGCTGGGCCGGCTGGCCCGCCAGGGCCGCCGGATCGACCAGACGGGCCTGTCGCGCCGGATCGCCGGTGGGCGGACCGCCCGGAGCATCGTCGTCTGCCCGGACATTCCGGAGCTGCGTGGCATGCGTTCGGCGCTGCGGGCCAAGGGCCTCCGGTTGCACAATGTGGACCGCGACCGGAACGCCCAGTACGGCCAGATCAAGGCGCTGCTGGTGGAAGAGTTGGCTCAGGGGCTGCCGGTGGTGCTGCACAGCACCGACCGGCGGCTGTTCGACCGGGTCGAATTCCTCCAGGGCGACCTGAGCTTCGACTCCGAACTGGACTGAGCCGGGCGTCCGGTCACCGGTCGGCGATCCGGGCGAGAGCGGCGCGGACGGCGCTCGCGAGTGGTCCGCTCGGCCCGTCGGCCGGTGGCGCCGGTTCCGGTCGGGCGGCGCCCGCGCCGCGCAGGGCGTACGCGTAGGCGGCGGTGAGGTCGTCCGGCAGGCAGGGTGAGATGTCGTCGTCGACCAGCCGGTCCACCGCCGCCGCCCAGGCGAGGAGGTCGTCCGGGGCGTCGGCCAGGTGCAGCCCGAACAGCTTCCGCTTGGCCCACTTGCGCCACAGGGCCGGTTCGGCGGCGAAGGCGGTCGCCTGGTGTGCGACGAGGAACCGTAGGGCGGCCGGGTCGTCGACGTGGTGCGGAACCGGAAGCGCGAGGCTGTCGGTCAAGGCCAGGAAGAGTTCGGCGGCGTGGTTGTTCGCGACGGACTGGCTGCGCCCGTCCGGACCGGCCAGGGTCACCACCTCGCCGGTGGCGAGGCTGTGCAGGTCGACGACGGTGCGGTAGCGCGGCTCGTGCTCCGGCCCGTGCCGGCTGACCTGGTACTGGGCGTGCAGGTCCAGGGCGGTGCACAACGTGTCGAAACGGGTCCGGCCGTCCTCCTGCCGGGCGCCGCCCGGCGCGATCGTGTCCCACGCCGCCTGGTAGGACCGGGACCACCTCTCACCGAGCGGGGCGAAGTCGTTCGCGGCCAGCGCGGCGCCGTACAGGGCCTGGAACGCGGCCGCGGCCACGGTGACGCTGGACTGCTGCTGGGCCTGGCCGGCGCCGAGCAGCAGTCCGGGGCCGGCGTCGATCAACTCCAGCGCCCGGGCGTACATCGTGCCCTCGGGGGTGGCCAGGGACAGGCTGTCGACGGCGCCGGTCAGCAGCACCGTCCGGACGATCGACAGGTAGTACTCGTACATCACTGCCCGGGCGCCCAGGGCGGTGAGGGCCTGGTTGTCGCGCTGGCCGTACTTGCGCAGCAGGGTCTGGTTCTCGTGCGCCCACGAGCCGTGGATGAGCGCCTGGGAGAACAGGCCGAGGCAGCGGTCCGGCAGGCGGAGCGTGCGGCGCAGCCGAAGCACCACGGCCATGTGGGCGGTGGACTCGTCGACCGGCTGCGGTTCGGGGCGGCTGTCGCCGACCGCCGACCGCTGGGCCGCGAGCAGCCCCGGACTGTGCGTACGGATGAAGTCGAGGGCGGCGGCCTGGCTGGCGGCCTTCTTGTTGCTCGCCGTTCCGGTGCCGCTGCGGCCCGTCGCGTCGGTGACCACCGCGTGGTAGACCAGCGCGTGGCCGGGGCCCTCCTGGTGGTATTCGAAGCGGGTCGACCCTTCCGGCAGCGACTCCTGCAGCAACTGTTTCGGATTGCCGGTGCCGCCGCCGTCGTCGCGGATCTCGGCCAGGAGGCCCGCCATCAGGTTCTCGGCGGTCCGGGTCTCGCCGACCAGGCACAGCAGGCCCAGCAACCGGTTGAACAGCGCCGCGAACACGCGGTCCGGGACCGGTCCCCGCCCCAGGCTCTGGCCCAGCACCGCGGACTCGCGCAGCCAGTCGAGGCGGGCCGCCCAGCCGGGGAAGGCGGCCGCCAGTCGGGTCACCTCGCGGTGCAGGCGCCGCTGGTCGGCGCCGGGGTTGCGATAGGCGGCGATGGTGGCCGTATGTTGCTGGAAGATGGAACCGAGGGTCTCCAGCGCTTCCAGGTAGCGCGGGTCGGGCGGGTCCGGCCGGTGCCGGTCGTCGTTCAGATAGGACCGGTGGGTCAACGTCAGGCGGACCGCGTCGACGAGTTCGTCGCCGGGGGTGCTGAGTCCCGCGCCGGCGAGTGCTCCCAGGGCGGGGGCGACCAGATCCGGCAGCCCGTGTCCCTTGCCCTTCAGCACACCAAGATCCATCGCCCGCCCGCTTTCTGCCGCCCGGCTGCCGGTGGCACGTACACCGTAGGCGGTGGCCACACGGGACGGAACGGGACCGTCGGGTAGCCAACCGTCCGCCGTGGCCGGTGGGCGGCCGTCATCCGTCCGCCGGCCACCTGACGGTCAGCACCGTGGAGTCGGTCACGGCGTGCCAACTGTGCGCAACCCCGGGGCCGTACAGCACATAGTCGCCGCAGCGGCTCAGCAGCACACGTCGCCGCTTGGTCGGAAACTCCCATCACGAACGAAGGTCGGCGCGTTGGGCAGGAAGTAGACCTCGCACGAGCCGTCCGCCCCGGGCGGCGACGAGATCTTGCGGAACTTCTCGACCGCCGCGCCGACGTCGAGGGTGGGCGTAGTCGGCGGGCACCAGCCAGTCGGCCGGGGTGAGGCGGGGTCGACCAGCGCGAAGCGGGCGCGCACCCCCCTGTGGGTCACGCAGTCCTGGATCGCCTGGCAGGGGGGTGACAACGGACCGCTATCCGAGCGATGGTGGAAGATAGGCGCAGGCACGGCCCTCTAGCACGCTTGTCGGCTTCGACACCACATATGGCTGGAAAGGGCGTGCCTGCCCTATCTGCTGATCACCACACCCGGCACGTCCCAGCCAGGTCATCCAACCAGGACGTCCCACCACCTCGCCGGAGCGCGGCTAGTTGGCCACGTCGAGAATGAATCTTTCGTGGGCGCCGCCGCTGGGACCGAACCTGGTGACGTCTTCGAGGTATTGGCAGTTGACTATCCCACCGCCCTGATCGGTGGCGGCGGTCACCCCGTCGGCGACCATGCGCAAGAACACACCCGGAAAGATCGTCGCCGACTCGAAGGAAAACGAATCGCCCGACTGCGGGAAAAGCTTGAACTTTTCGTGGGTATCCGCGCCAAACTGGCAGTTGACCCTCCCGCCGCCAGCCCCCCCGGGCACCAACCCGGCGCCGTCCATACGCAAGTACACGTTTGGCCAGGTCACCGATTCGAAGGAGAACGAACCGTCCGCCTGCCGGTGGAGCTTGTACTTCTCCAAGGGCCCCGCGCCGAACTGGCAGTTGACCGTCCCACTGCCAGACCCGCTGAAGGTCGTCACCCCGGCACCGTCCATGCGCAGATATACATTCGGAAAGTACCACGATTTGATCGTGATCGGCTTGTTCCCGAGCGTGGCGAAATCCGCTAACGACAACGGCATAACGTCCCTCTCTTTCTCTCTCTGGGAATTCTCACCGTAGTCGGATCGTCACTGACTGATAAGCCCGACGCTTGGCGCGGAGCGAACGTAACGACGATGGTGGATGCATGCGTCAGAACCGAAATCCAACGGTATGTCGGGATTATTGTGACCGGCGAGGGCTGCGGCGGCCAGCCCGCGGATCGCCGCCACTTCGGCGGGATAGACGGCTTACGGCAGGCGCCCCGTCAGGAAGGATTCGCTCGCCCAGGGTCCTGAGTCGTCAATTCGCGGGCAGTATGTGGAGGCTGTTGAGGAGGTCGTCGTCGGTTCTGGTCCAGACGAAGGGTTTCGGTCGGCGGCCCACGCGTAGATCCAGGCTTGGACGTCGGTTTCGAGTTCGGCGAGGCTGCGGTGGCTGGATCCGCGCGGTTTCCGGTTGATCAGCGACAGGCCGGAGGCCTCGGAGCTCCACCGCACCACGCGGACGACCAGCCATCCCGACAGACCACTATCTGCGGCCGAACTAACGACTCAGGACACTAGTGTCCTGCGCCAGAAGTTCGCCTGATAAGTGGGTGTAAGCTGCGGGGTGCCGAAAACCGGGCGTCCGACCCCGCCGTTGACGCTGACGGACGAAGAGCGCGCGACGTTGACGCGTTGGTCGCGGCGGGCGAAGTCGTCGCAGGTGTTGGCGATGCGTTCACGGATCGTCCTGGCGTGCGCCGAGGGCGCCTCGAACGTCGACGTGGCGACGGAACTGGGCGTCCATCTGTCCACTGTGGGTAAGTGGCGGCGGCGGTTCCTGAAGCTGCGGCTGGACGGCCTGATCGACGAGCAGCGGCCGGGCCGTCCGGCGTCGATCGGCCTGGACCGGGTCGAGGACGTCGTGGCAGCAGGGGGTTGCCCCCGCCGAGCGTCACCGTACGGACCCGCCACCTCTGGAGCGTCGCGATCAGCAGGTCAATCCGTGCGGGGTCGAGGTCGGGCCGCTCCTTCCAGGTCCACTGTGCGCAGTGCGTGCAGCGCGCGGCGCAGCGGAGGGTGACGTCGAGGTGGACCGACAGGGGTCTCGGCGCGGGTCCACCGGCGCGGAGCCAGCGTAGCCCGGCGTCGACGGCCTCCGCCGGAATCCCGCTCCCGGCACCACGGAGCAGGTCCTGGTTGGCCGGCAACGGGTGCCATCCGACTCTCCCATGCAGGACATCGACCACTGGCATACTGAGCGTAACCACCCCGTCGCCGCCCCACCAGGGTGCACATCGGGCCGACCGGCGGGGCCGGACGGGAACGTCCCGTCCCGCCCCGCGCACCGGCCGTCAGCCGGCCGGTTCCCCGAGCCGGCGCGGGTACGGCCGGGCCGCCTGCGCCAGCTCCGTGAAGACCGCCCGGTTGAGGTCGAAGGCGACGACGGCCTCGCCGGCCATCCGGTCGAACTCCTCCGGCGTCAACGGCAGCGCGTCCAGCCGTTCGCGGTACTCCCGCTTGAACCGGCCCCGGCTGGGGATACCGTCGAACTCGTAGAACCTCGTGCCGCGCCCGGCCGGGAACTCGTACGTCGCACGGATCGCCTTCGCCACGACGGCACCCCCGGACAGGTCGCCGAGGTACCTGGTGTAGTGGTGGGCGACGAATCCGGCCGGCCAGGTGAAGCAGACCTGCCGCAGCCGCTGCCGGTATGCCTCGGTCGCCGCGCCCGCGACGCTCTCCTCGCGCCAGCCCGGGCCGCGAAGGTAGTCGAGGTCCTCGACCAGCGCGGGCAGGCGGGTGAGCTCGTCGGCGACGAACGGTCCGGCGACCGGGTCGTCGCGCATCGCCCCGGCCGCCTCCTCGAGGATCTCGTAGATGAAGTAGTGCTGGGTGACCAGGAGCGCGTAGCCCTCCACGGCGAACTTCCCGGCGATCAGGTCGGTCACGTAGGTGGTCGACTCCGCGGCCTGGTGGGCGGCGTCCGTGGCGGCACGCAGCCGGGCGGCGATCCCGGCGTCGGCGGCCGCGTCAAGGGTGTCGGTCATCTGGCATTCTCCGTCGTTCGGATCGGTAGCACCAGGCGGGTGCCGGTGCGGGGATGGAGCACGATCTCGATGTCGTGTTGATAGGTCCGGCTGAGCCGCTCCGCGGTCAGCACCTCGGCCGGGGACCCGTCGACGACCAGGCGGCCCTGGGCGAGCAGGGCGATCCGGTCGGCGTACGCGGCGGCCAGGGTCAGGTCGTGCAACACGACGACGACGGCGTTGCCGGCCGCCGCGCGGTCGCGGGCGATGCCGAGCACCAGTTCCTGGTGGCGTACGTCGAGCGCGGCGGTCGGCTCGTCGAGCAGCAGGATCGGGGCCCGCTGGGCGAGCATCCGGGCGAGCGCGACCCGGGCCTGCTCCCCGCCGGAGAGGCTGGGGAACGGCCGGTCGGCGAGGTGTTCGATGTCGGCCAGGCGCAGCGCCGTGGCGACGGCTTCGGTGTCTTCGGCCTGTTCGGGCCGGCCGGCCCAGGGGGCCCGGCCCATGTGCACGACGTCGGCTGCGGTGAACGGGAAGGCGACGGTGGCCCGCTGCGGCAGCATCGCCCGGCGGCGGGCGAGTTCGATCGGCCGCCACGCCGACAGCGGCGTCCCCTGGATCCGGATCTCGCCGGCGGTGACGGGTAGGTCGCCGCAGAGGGCGGCGAGCAGGGTCGACTTGCCGGCGCCGTTCGGCCCGACCAGGGCGAGCACTTCGCCGGCGCGGACCCGCAGGCTGACGTCGTGCAGCACCGGCCGGCCGCCGAGCCGGACGTGCAGCCCGTGCGCGGCGACCGGCGGCTCCGATGTGGATGGTGCCGCCTTGGCGGCCCGGTCGCCGCGCCGCCACCCGGTCATGCCCAGCCTCCGGCACGGGCCCGGGTGCGGCGCAGGAGCCAGAAGAAGCAGGGGCCGCCGATCAGCGCGGTCAGCACACCCAGCGGCAGTTCCTGATAGTCGATCAGGGTGCGGGCGACGAGGTCGCCGGCGACCACGACCGCCGCCCCGCCCAGCGCGCTGGCCGGGACCAGGATGCGGTGGCCGGGGCCGGTCACCATCCGGATCAGGTGGGGTACGACCAGGCCGACGAAGCTGATCACGCCGGTGAACGCGACGGCGGACGCGGCCAGCAGCGCGGTGACGGTGATCATCACGATGCGCAGCCGCTCGACGTCGACGCCGAGGTGCCGGGCCGGTCGCTCACCGAGGGCGAGCAGGTCCAGCCGCCGGGCGGCGGCGACCGAGGCGGCGATGCCGACGGCCGCGCACGGTGCGGTGACGGCGACGGCCGCCCAGTTGGCCTGGGCGAGGCTGCCCAGTTGCCAGAACGCGATGGCGCGTACGGCGTCGGCGTCGCCGAAGAACATCAGCACTCCGAGCAGCGCGCCGGCCACGGCGTTGACCGCGATGCCGGTCAGGACCAGGGTGACGACCTCGGTACGGCCGTTGGACCGGGACAGCGCGTAGACCAGGAACGTGGTGAGCAGGCCGCCGCAGAAGGCGGCCGCGGCGACGGTCCAGCCGCCGGCGACGGAGATTCCGGTGACGATGGTGGCGGCGGCGCCGACCGCCGCACCGGAGGAGACCCCGATGACGCCGGGCTCGGCGAGCGGATTGCCGAAGACGCCCTGCATGACGGCGCCGGCACAGCCCAGTGCGGCGCCGACGACGACGGCAAGCGCGACGCGGGGGAACCGGACGACCCACAGGGCGTTGTCACCCTGTGGTGCGGTGGGTGTCGGTCCGATCGGCAGGCCGAGGCGGTGCAGGACCGAGCCGAGGACCTCGTCCGGTGGTATCCGTACCTGGCCGGTGCCGGCGGCGACCAGGCAGAGCAGCGCGAGCAGGCCGAGCAGTCCGGCGACCAGCAGCCAGCCACGGCGGCGGGCGCGTCCGGTCGGCCGGGGCCGCTGTTCGGTGCCGGCCGGCGGCGGTACGGCGGTGGGCCGCCGCTCGGTGGTCGGGTTCACCGGCATGAGCGGTAGACCGCCTCGGCGAGTGCCGCGATCGCCGGCCCGGTCCGGGCGCCGAAGTTGAGCAGGAGGCCGTCGTCCATGTCGACGACGCGCCGGTTCTGGCCGGCCGGGGTCTGGCCGACGCCGGGCATCGCGATCAGGCCGTCGACACCTTTGACGGACTCCAGCCCGTGGGTCATCACGAGGATGACGTCGGGCGCGGCGTTGATCAGTCCTTCGCTGGTCAGCGGGCGGAACTTGACCAGCCCGATCTCGGTGCCGGCGTCGACCGCGCCGATCGCCCGGATCATCTCGTCGGATCCGGCACCCTTGCCGCCCATGAGGAACACCCCGGCGGTGCCGCGCAGGTAGAGGAAGGCGATGCGCAGGGGGCGGCCGGACGGCGCCTGCCGGCGGGCGCCGGCGATCTCGCCCTCGACCCGGGCGACCAGCTTCTCCCCGCTCTGCGGCACGCCGAGCGCGGTGGCGATGGCCCGGATGTGGCGGGAGATCGCCGGCAGGGTCTGTTCGTCGTCGACGAGGACGACGGCGATTCCGGACCGGCGGAGCTGGTTGAGCACCTCGGGGGGTCCGATGCTGTTGTCGGCGATGACGACGGTCGGGTCGAGGCGCAGGATCGCCTCGCCGGACAGGTCGTGGCCGGCCGGCGTGACCACCGGCAGGTGGGCGGCGGCGGCGAGGGTCGTGGAGGTGTCCCGGCCGACGACCCGGTCGCCGAGGCCCAGGCTGAAGACGATCTCGGCGATGGACCCGTACAGGTTGACCGGCAGGATGCGGCTGGCGTCGGTGACGGTGACGTCGGTGCCGTCGGCGGAGGTCACGGTGACCGGCAGGTGGCTCGGCGGGTTGTCGTCGACCGGGGCGACGTCCTGGTCGGGGAGCCGGGCGGTGGCGGGGCCGCAGCCGATCGCGGGGTCCACGTCGGACGCGGTGGCGCCGGTCGGTCCCGGGGCGCAGGCGGTCAGTGCGAGCAGCGCGATCCCGCCGAGGGTCGCGACCAGGCGCCGGCCTCTCACCGTTCCCCCCGTCGGCGCCGGAACCGCAGGACGAGCAGGAGGGCCACGACGCCGGCGAGCGCGATCAGGGCGGCGTTCCACCAGCGGTCGGCGGCGGTGCTCTGGCTGACGCGGGTGACGTCGGCGGCGGCGGTCGCGGCGCCGTCGGCCGCGGGTGCGCCGCCGGGGGTGGCGGCGGAGGCGGTGGCCGCGACGCCGGCGGTGGCGGGCTGAGTTGCGGTGGTCGGGGCGCCGGGTGCCGGGGTCGTACGGCCGGGGCCGGGGTTGCTCGGGTTCGCGGCGGGAGGGGGCGGGTTGCCCGGTGCCGGCTGGGCGGCGGCGAAGGTGACGGGCACCCGGACGTCCTGGGAGCGGTCGGCGGTCCGCAGGTGGTCGGTGCGGGTGACGACGGCGCAGCGGGTGACGGTGCAGTCGACGTCGCCGATCTTGGTGCTGACCTTCACCTGGACGGAGAAGGACCCGCCGGGCCCGTACGGGATGGCGAGTCCTTCGCCGTACGCGGGTGGGTTGGACGAGATCCATTGTGATGCGCCGGAGTTGCCGGACATGTCGATGCCGCCACCGCAGGGCGACGGCGCGGTGCCGGCGCCGTTGTCGACGCAGAAGGCGACGTAGATGCCCTTGCTCGTGTCGTAGCCGGTGCCGGAGACCGAGAGCGTCTCGCCCTGCCGGTTGATCCCGGTCGTCTTGCTCACGGTCAGTCGTTGTCCGTTGGCGCCCTGGCCGACGGTCTCCGCCCACGCCGGGGCGGGGGCGAGCCCGACGGCGGTGACCGCGGTGGCGCAGAGCAGGGCCAGCGTCGGGCCGGTGCCGACGAGGCGTCGAAGGTTGGGACGGGATGGCATCAGACTCTCCACGCTCTCCACGCGAGACAGCTTAGGACTGCCTAACCTAAGTCCATCACCCTTAAAGATCAAGTCGGTCGACCGGGCAGTTCAGACCCACCGGGACCGGCCGAATCCCCACCGGAACGTCGAGTTGACGTGAGGTTGGGTGAGGCTAACCTAAGTTGCTCTTGGGGATCTCCCCCGACCTGACGAAAGGAAGCAACATGGGCAGACTCAGCGCCGGAACCAGCCGGCGCAGTCCGCTACGTTGGGTGACGGCCGCCGTACTCGGTGGGGCCACCGCCCTCTTCGTGGTCACCCCGGCGTCGGCAGCCCCGGTGGACGTCACCGCCGGCAGCCTCGACTGGGGATTCAAGGCGTCGTTCCGCAACTACGTCGCCACCGGAAACGGCAACCCGCCGATCGCGGTCAGTGACGGGGCGACCCGCAACACCGACGGCACGTTCCGGTTCTCGTTCCGCGACGGCAACTACGACGCCGCCGCCGGGACGGCGACCGTCCACTACGACGGCACGGTCGTCTTCTCCTACCCGTCGCACTTCTTCACGATCACCATGGCCAACCCCACGGTGGTCCTCAGCGGTGCGGCCGGGTCGCTGCGTGCCGACGTCGACCTGACGGTCACCGGCGGCGGCTTCGAACCGATCTCGGTCGACCAGGCCGAGATCGCGACGCTGGCCACCGGCAGCCCACAGTCCGAGGGCCCCACCGTGACCTGGTCCAACCTGGCCGCGACGATGACCGAGATCGGGGCGTCGGCGTTCGCCGGCTTCTACGGTGCCGGCACCGCCCTGGACCCGGCGACCGTACGGATCACCGCCGGCGGCGGCGCGGCCGCACCGACCGTCACCGTCAACCCCGCAACCGGCATCGACCCGGCGGGTACGACGGCGACGGTCACCGGTTCTGGGTTCGACCCGCAGGCGGCGAACGGCAGCGGGATCTACGTCGCCTTCGGCCCGAAGAACGACGCCGACTACTGGGTCAACTCGCGACGCTACAAGTCGGTCAAGTGGGTCAACAAGAACGTCACGACGCCGAGCGGCGGCCAGGACGTCCTGAACGCCGACGGCACGTTCGACACCACGCTCGACGTCGCGGCCCGCTACACCGACGGCAACGGCAACGATGTCGACTGCACCGTGGTGCAGTGCTACATCCTGACCTTCGCCGCGCACGGCTCGGCCGACCGGAGCCAGGACACCTTCACCCCGGTCAGCTTCGCCACCCCCGCGGCCGGCAGCGCCGACCAGGAGATCACCGCCCAGGTGCGGCAGACGGGCCCCCTCACGCTCGCCGTGGCGGGTTCGACGGTGGCCCTGTCCGCGGTCGAGCCGGGCGGCACCGCCACCGGTGCCCTCAACACGGTCACCGTCAAGGACCAGCGCGGCACCAACGCGGGCTGGAACCTCGTCGGGCAGGTGGAGCAGTTCACCAGCCCGCTCGGCGGGACCATCGCACCGGACAACCTCGGCTGGGTGCCGACCGCCTCGTTCGTCAACGACGGACTGGTCAGCACCCCGGGCGTGGTGACTCCGGGTGCCGCGGCCAACCCGGGCGCGGGCACCGGCCTGGGTACGGCCCGTACCCTCTGCTCCTCGGCGGCCGGCGCCAGCGGCGGGCAGTTCGAGTGCGGGGCGCAGCTCAACCTCGGCGTACCGGCGTCCAGCACGCCGGGCGACTACACCGCGACCCTGACCGTAACCCTGTCCTGATCCGCCCTGCGGAGGCGCCCGCCGCTGCGGCGGGCGCCTCCGCGTCATCCCCGTACCGGAGAGTTCCCATGCGGCACCGTTGGCTGCCAGCACTACTCGCGGCGGCGCTCGTCGGCGTACCCACGCCGGTGGCCGCGGCGCCCGAACCTTCCAGCCCCGCCACCGCCCCCACCGATTCCGGAATCACCTGGGCGGTCCAGCCCTCCGACGCCACCGGTCCCACCGGGCGCAGCTACTTCGTCTACGACGCCAGCCCCGGGCAGCGCATCGACGACCAGATCGCGGTCCGCAACCTCGGCCGCACCCCGCTGACCCTCAACCTGTACGGCACCGACGCGTTCACCACCGCCGACGGAAGCTTCGGCCTGCTCCCGGCCAGCCAGCCGCCGACCGGCGTCGGCACCTGGGCGACCATCGCCACCAGGCAGGTCGTGGTGCCGGCCGGGCGCCACGTCGTCGTCCCGTTCCAGCTGATCGTCCCGGCCGACGCCACCCCGGGCGACCACGCCGGGGGCCTGATCGCCTCGGTGACGGCCGCCGGCACGACCGCCGACGGCCAGCGGGTCAACGTCGACCGGCGGGTCGCCGCCCGGATCTACCTACGCGTCGCCGGGCCGTTGACCCCCGCCCTCCAGATCGAGACCCTGCGGGTCACCAGCCACCTGCCGCTCAACCCGCTCGACCGCGGCACCGTGGAGGTGCGGTACCGGCTGCGCAACACCGGCAACGTCCGCATCGCCGGTACGGCCCACGTCGGCGTCGACGGGCCGCTGCGGTGGAAGCTGGCGCGGACCGGCACCGTCGACGTACCGGAACTGCTGCCCGGCGGGGTGACCGAGGTGACCGAACGGATCACCGGCCTGCCGGCCGCCGGCCGCCTCGACGTCGCCGTCACCGTCACACCCTCCACCATGGACGTACCGCTGCCGGCGGTGACCCGTACGCACGGGGTCTGGGCCGTCCCCTGGGTCCTGCTGGTCCTCGGCCTGCTCGCCGCCGCCCTGGCCGTGGGGGCGACCCGTCGGCGCAAACCCCGCACCGCCGGCCGCGCCGCATCGGCGGCCGACACCGACGGGCGCCCGGCCGACACCGCGACGACACCGGCCGGCCGGCCCGGATGACCCGCCCCCCTTCCCCAACCGCCGGCCATCCCCCAGCCGCCGGTTATCCCCTAGCCGCCGGCCAACCTCCAGCCGCCGGCCATCCCCTAGCCATCGGCCGATCCTCAACCGCCGGTCGGGCCCGGCCAGGCCGGCGCGGCACCCGGTTCGCGACCGGAGCCGCGGCGCTCGCGGTCGCGGCCGCCCTGGGCACGCCCGTCGCCGCGGCGGCCGAGCCGACCGCCGGCCCGCCGACGATCGGGATCGACCGCGCGGAGGTCGCCGTCGGCGCCCAGCTCACCGTGACGCTGACCGGCTGGCCGGCCGGCCTGGTCAACATCGAACTGTGCGGCAACGCCGGGCGGCGCGGGTCGGCCGACTGCGCCGTCACCTCGGCGGTCCAGGTCGCGGTCACCGGAAACCGGCCGGCCCGTACCCGGCTGCGGGTCGCCGCCCCACCGGCCGCCTGCCCGTGCGTCGTCCGCGCGACCAGCCTGGACCAGGGCACGAGCGGGACCGTACCGCTGAGCGTCACCGGCGGCACCGCACCGGCCGCCGCCCCCACGACCGAAACCGGCACGGTGCCGGCGGCGAAACTCGTCGTCACCGAACTGCGGGTGAGCGCGCAGCCGTCCTGGAGCAGCGTGTTCGGAGGATCCGCGCGACAACTGCTCGTGGCGACCGTCCGCAACGACGGCACCGCCCCGGCGGTCGAGCCGGCCGTCTCGGTCACCCTCGGCCGGGGTGACGAACCGACCGGCTTCGTACCCCCGCCGCTGCTGGACACCATCGCGCCCGGCGAGCAGCGGGTCGTCCGGCTGCCCTTCACCATTCCCGCCCCGGCGGTCGGCCGCTACACCGTACGCGGTGAGATCGGCGGGCTCAGCCAGCCGGTCGTCTTCAGCGCGACCGTCCGGAACCACCCGTGGGGGCTGCCCGGCCTCGGCGTCGCGCTCGCCGTCGCCTGGTACGTCCGTTCGCGCCGACGCCCGCTCCGGCCGGCGGAACCGGTGCCGGCCGGCCCGGTCGATCCCGCTGACGGTCGCGCCGGCGGCGACCCGGGATGAAGAGACCCGGTGGTGACGAACACCCCGAACGGCGTCGAACGAGACGACGAACGAGATTGTTCGGATGCCCCACGGCCCACGCTGACGGCGCTCTAGTGTCGGCGGGAGGGCTGGCCGGAAAGGCCGGGCGGACATGATCCGCGCTCGACCTTCCAAAGAGGACGGGAGCAGGAGACCGACGTGGCTGTCAAGACCGAAGCACCGACGCGCACCGCACAGATCCGGCCGTTCACGGTGGAGATCCCGCAGGCGGCACTCGAGGACCTGCGCCGGCGCGTCGCGGCCACCCGCTGGCCCGAAAAGGAGACCGTCGGAGATCAGTCGCAGGGCGTACCGCTCGCGACGATCCAGGCCGTCGCGCGCTACTGGGAGAGCGACTACGACTGGCGGAAGGTCGAGGCGAGGCTGAACGACCTGCCGCAGTTCACGACCGAGATCGACGGGCTGGACATCCACTTCATCCACGTCCGCTCGAAACACGACGACGCGCTGCCGCTCATCGTCACCCACGGATGGCCCGGTTCGGTGATCGAACAACTGAAGATCATCGGACCGCTCACCGATCCCACCGCCCACGGTGCCAGCGCCTCGGACGCCTTCCACCTGGTGATCCCGTCACTGCCGGGCCACGGCTTCTCCGGCAAGCCGACCACGCCCGGGTGGGGCCCCGAGCACGTCGCCCGGGCGTGGACCGAGCTGATGAAGCGCCTCGGGTACGCGCGGTTCGTCGCGCAGGGCGGCGACTGGGGCGCGATCATCACCGACCTGATGGGCGTGCAGGCACCGCCGGAACTGATCGGCATCCACACCAACATGCCGGGCGCGGTCCCACCGGACATCGACAAGTTGTTCCAGGGCGACATCACCGGGGCGAACAACGCACTCGGCTCGCTTCCTTCCGGCCTCTCCACCGAGGAACGGCGCGCGTGCGAGCAACTGGACTTCGTCTGGAAGCACGTCGCCTACTCCCTGATGATGGGTACGCGGCCGCAGACGCTGACCGGACTGGCGGATTCACCCGTCGGCATGGCGGCCTTCCTGCTCGACCACGACGCGCGCAGCCTGGAGCTGATCTCCCAGGCCTTCACCGGTCGCCCCGGCGGCCTCACCCGGGACGACGTCCTCGACAACCTCACGCTCTACTGGCTGACGAACACGGCGGTGTCCGCGTCCCGTCTCTACGCGGAGAACAAGCTCTCGTTCTTCGCCACCAAGGGTGTCGCCACGCCGACCGCCGTCAGCGTCTTCCCCCACGAGCTGTACCAGGCCCCACGGACCTGGGTGGAGACGGCGTACCCCGGTCTCGTCTACTACAACGAGCTGGACAAGGGCGGGCACTTCGCGGCCTGGGAGCGACCGGACGCCTTCTCGGAAGAGGTCCGCGCCGGCTTCCGGCCGCTGCGCTAGTTTCGGCCGGCGACGGCACGGCACGTGGACGAGCCTCCGCCGATGGCAGGATTTCCCGGATGGAGAGTGTTCTTCCGGGTGCCGCCGCACTCCTCGGGCATGCTCGTCGGGTCGTCGTCTTCACCGGCGCCGGGATCTCGGCCGAGAGCGGCGTGCCGACCTTCCGTGACGACCTCACCGGGCTCTGGGCCCGGTACGACGCCGAGCAGCTCGCCACCCCGGAGGCGTTCCACGCGGACCCGGACCTGGTCTGGGGCTGGTACGAGTGGCGGCGCGCGCGGGTGCGCCGGGCCCGGCCCAACCCCGGGCATCTGGCCACGGCCGCGATCGAGGACCTGGTCCCGGGCACCGTCGTCGTCACCCAGAACGTCGACGACCTGCACGAGCGGGCCGGCTCCCGGGCCCCGGTCCACCTGCACGGCAGCCTGTTCGCACCCCGCTGTGTGGGCCGGGCCGCCCACCCCGCCGCCTTCGCGGACCCGGCGAACGACGTTGCCGATCCGGGCGAGGGCAGCCGGCTGGCACCGCCCCGGTGCGGGCACTGCGGGGCGCTCGTACGGCCCGGGGTGGTGTGGTTCGGCGAGGCGTTGCCGGAGGCCGCGTTGACGGCGGCGGCCGAGGCCGCCGCCACCTGCGACGTGCTGCTGACCGTCGGCACGTCCGGCGTGGTGTACCCGGCCGCCGAGATCCCCCGGATCGCGGCCCGTTCCGGGGCCACCGTCGTGCAGGTCAACCCGCTGCCGACGCCGCTCGACGCGATCTGCGACGTCAACCTGCGCGGATCCGCCGCCCGGATACTCCCGGCCCTGGTCGAGGCCGCGTGGGGCGCCGCCGGCAGGACGTGAGGACCGCCCGGAAACGGGCAGGCCGACCCACCTCTGTATAGTGAACATTGGTTCACTGAATGATGGGAGGGTCCGGTGCCACGCTCGGCGGCCCGTAACGAGGCGATGCGCGCGGCCACCCACGAGGCCGTGTTGACCGCCGCGGTCCGGCTGTTCGCCCGGCACGGGTTCGCGGCGACGAACATGCGCGACATCGCCCGCGAGGCCGGGGTGAGCACCGGTTTGATCTACCAGCACCACGCGAGCAAGGACGAACTCTTCACCGAGGTGGTCACCCGGGCGGCCGACGGCCTGTTCGCGACCGCGCGCACCCTCACCGGGGACGGTGACGCGGCGTCCGTGCTGCACGACTTCACCCGGCGTTTCCTCGCCGACATCGCCACCGACAGGGACGCCGCGGAGTTCTTCATGGTCGTCAACCAGGCTTTCCTGGCCGACGAGCCGGCGGGCGTCCGCGACCGCCTCCGGCCCGGTCATCAGGCGTTCAGACAGGCACTGACCGAGGTCATCCGGCGCGGTCAACGCCGGGGCCGGTTCGGCGCCGGGGATCCGGCCGAGATGGTCCTCTGTTATCTGGCACTGCTCAGCGGCATCGTCACGACCAGACTCGCCCTGCCCGACGAGGTGAGCCTGCCCAGCCCGGAGGCGGTCCTGCGGGTGCTCGCCCCCACGGACACCGATCGGAGCGACCGATGACCGACGTCGTACGGGGAGACGAACTCGGCGAGGAGTACCGCCGGCCGATCACCGAGGTCCTCGTCGGCGGATTCGCCGAGGACTTCGCGTACTTCTCGCCCGACCCGGCGAAGGTCACCGACGCGTTCGCGCACATGATCCTGCCCGACCGCTTCCACGTCGCCCTCGTCGACGGCAAGCCCGCCGCGGTCGCCTCCTTCACCACCGGGGAGCAGCAGTGCTTCGCCCCCAGACGGCGGGAGTTCCGGCGGCACCTCGGATTCGTCCACGGCACGATCAGCCATCTGGTGGTCCGCAGTCAGTTCATGGGTGTTCCCGACGACGCCGGCGAGGACGTCGCCGAGATCGGTTTCGTCACGACCGCCCCCGCCCATCAGGGGCGCGGGGTGGCCACGGCACTGCTCACGCACCTGCTCGCCCTGCCAGAGCACCGGACGTACGTCCTGCAGGACATCAAGGACACCAACGTCGCGGCCCTCGCCCTCTACCGCAAGCTCGGCTTCACCCCGTACCGGCGGCGTCCGGTGCGGTTCGCCCGGCGCGCCGGGTTCACCGAGTACGTCTCGATGAGACTCGAACAGCGTCCACCATCTCCGGCGGGCTGACCGCCGGGCCGCACCGGCACTTGCTCCCGCCTCCGGAACCGGCGGCGTCGGACCCACCGCGCGAGACCGTCATCGACCGGTCCGCAACTTTCGATGATCGGGACACATGAGCCGTTGAGCTGCCGTAGCTTCTAGGTATGCCTGATCCATGCGGATAACTGGCGGTTTGCACGACCAGTTGCCACTTCGATCCGAGAGCCTGTCCCGCCTCCAGGCCGTGGAGATGCCGGGCGCCCCCATCACCGACTGACTGGCCCGTGGCGTGAGCCGGGCACCACAGCAGGAGGGCTGTACATGAGATCTCGACGTGCGCTGTTGTTTCCCGGCCAGGGCGCCTACCTTCCCGGCGTACTGATGGAACTCACGGACGACGCGGCCGTCCGCGACGTCCTGGAGACGGTGGACCTGGTGGCCCGGCGGAACGGGAACGAACCGGTCTCGCCGTTGTTGCTCGACGCCGGTGCCGTGCCGGCCGACGAACTCGCCGGCACCGACCCACCACGGGCCCACCTGGCGATCTTCGCCACCTCCGTCGCCCTGTACCGGCTGCTCACCGACTCCACCGACGCACGCCCGGACGTGCTGCTCGGCCACAGCTTCGGGGAGATCGCGGCACTGACGGCGGCGGGAGCGCTCACGGTCGAGGACGGCGCCCGGATGGTCGCGGCCCGCGACGCCGCCTGCGCCCGGCGACGACCGCCGGACGGCGGCATGGTGAGCCTGTCGGCCGGGGCGACCCGCGCCGGTGCCATGTTGACCGCCCTCGGCACGTGGGAGGTCGAGGTGGCGGCGGTCAACGCGCCGCGGCAGACGGTGGTGTCCGGCCCCGAGGAGGAACTGTCCCGGGTCGAGGCCCTGGCCGCCGTTGCCGGGGTACGGGCGCGGCGACTGCGGGCGCCGTACCCGTTCCACAACCGCGTGCTGCGTCCGGTGGCCGAGGAGTACGCCGCCGGGCTGCGGGACATCACCGTCCGGCCACCGGCGGTACGCGTCTTCTCCGCCATCGGCCTGCGCTACTACACCGCCGACGACGACCTCCGCCAGGCGCTGGCGTCGCACCTGACGACACCGGTGCGCTTCGCCGACGCCGTACGCGACCTGTACGAGCAGGGCGTCGAGACCTTCGTGGAGTGCGGCGCCCGGTCCATCCTCACCGACCTGGTGGGACAGAACCTGTCCGGGGTCACCACGCACGCCCCGCTCAAGCAGCGCGTCGGCGCGGCGTCGGCCGTCGCCGCGGCCCGGGGCGGCGCCGCGCCGGCACCCCCACCGCCGCCGGTGCCCCCACCGCCGTGCCGCCCGCGCCGCCGGAAGCGACCGCACCGCCGGAATCGGCCGGGCTGCCGGAAGCGACCGGGCTGCCAGCGGCGGCCGGGCTGCCAGCGGCGGCCGGGCTGCCGCCCCGCGACGAACTGATCGCCGTGCTGCGCCGGGAATACGCCGAGGCGCTGGACTATCCCGAGGACGTCTTCAGCGACGACGCGGACCTGGATGCCGACCTGGGCGTCGACTCGCTGAAGCAGGTCGAGATGTTCGCCCGGCTCAGGAACCGCTTCGGCCTGCCCGCGCCCGACGCGGACGTACGGGTGACCAGCTTCCGGACGCTGCCGGCCGTCGCCGACGGCCTCGTCCGGCTGTCGTCGTCGCGGGCGACGGCGTAGCCGTGCGGGGCCGGTTCAGCGGAAAGACCGTACTGGTCACCGGCGGCGGGCGGGGCATCGGCGGGGTGATCGCCCGGGCCTTCGGCGGCCACGGCGCGCACGTGATCGTCAACTACTTCCACTCCCCCGAGGCCGCCACCGCCACCGCACAGGAGGTCGTCGAAGCCGGCGGGTCGGCCGAGACCATCCGCGCCTCGGTGGCGAACCCCGACCAGGTACGCGACATGTTCGCCGCGCTCGCCGCGCGCCTCGACGGTCTGGACGTCCTGGTCAACAACGCCGCCCGCGGCGTGTTCGGCGAACTGTGCGACGCCACCGACGACGACTGGCACCGCGTGCTGGACACCAATCTGCACGGGGCCCGCCGGTGCGCGCAGGCCGCGCTGCCGCTGCTGGCGGCCCGCCACGGCGTTGTGATCAACATGTCGTCGACCGGCTCGGAGCGGACCCTCGAAGGGTACGGCGTGATCGGCGTCAGCAAGGCGGCGCTGGAGGCGCTCACCCGCTACCAGGCCGGGGAGTTCGCCCGACACGGCGTGCGGGTCAACGTCGTGTCCGCGCCGCCGGTCGACAACCGCGTGACCGACTACTTTCCCCACCCCGACCGGATGCGCGGCGCGCTGATCGCCGGCACGCCGGGCGGGCGCATGACCCGGGAGGAGGACCTCGCCCGGGCCGTACTGCTGATGGCCGCCCCGGAAGCCGGCTGGGTCACCGGGCAGACCCTGATCGCCGACGGCGGATTCTCCGTCGTCGGCGTGAGCACCAGCGGCGGCGGGGAGGACACGGCGGCCACCCCACCGGTGGCCGGCGCGCCGACGACCGAGCCCGATCCGGTCGCGATCGTCGGGATGGGCCTGGTGGCACCCGGCGTCGCCGACGTCGACGGCCTGTGGCGGGTACTCGGCGTGGGCCGGCCGACCTACGGCGAGCCCGGTGGGCGGTACCGGCTGACGGACTTCCACTCCACGGACCCGGCCGCGATGGACCGCACCTACGCCCGCGTGGCCGGCGTGATCCACGAAGACCCGCCGGCCGACGGCTCGGACTTCGCCACGACCTGGCTACGGCGGGCGTTGCGGCAGGCCACCGCCGGCGTCCACCGCGCCCCGGGTGACCGGGCGGCGTTCGTGGTCGGTATGTGGCCCGACGGCAGCCAGCACCTGGAGGAGAGCGTCGCCGTACGGCTGGCCGCGCGGGGCGTCGCCACGGCCTGCGGTGACGGGGAGCAGACCCTGCGCCTGCTGCGCCGGCAGTTCGGCTGCGTGAGCGACACCCCCGCCCGCCACACCCCCCGGGAGATCGCCCGGGCCGCGATGCGAGGGGTGCTGGCTCCCGACACCACCTGCCTGACCGTGGACACCGCCTGCTCCTCCTCCCTGTACGCCATCGACCTCGGCGTACGCGCCCTGCTCGACGGCGACGCGGACGTGGCCCACTGCGGTGGGGTGAACGCCTTCGCCCCCGCGTCCTCGTCGTGTTCGCCAAGCTCAAGGGCCTGTCGGTGGCCGGCCACGTACGCAGCTTCGACACGGCCGCGGACGGCACGCTGTTCTCCGACGGCGCGGGGATCGTGACCCTCAAACGTCTCAGCCGCGCCCGCGCCGACGGCGACCGCGTGCTGGCGGTCCTGGCCGGCTTCGGCGCCTCGTCCGACGGGCGCGGCACCGCCATCTACGCCCCGAACGTCGACGGCCAGCGGATCGCGCTGCGCCGGGCGTACGAGGTCAACGGGGTCGGCGGTGACGACGTCGATCTCGTGGTGTCGCACGCCACCGGAACGGTGGCCGGCGACGGCACCGAACTGTCCGCCCTGGCGAGCGGGGCCACCTCCCGTGCCATGGCGTGCGTGGCCAACAAGGCGTTGCTGGGGCACACCGGCTGGGCCGCCGGGGTGGTGTCGGTCATCCATGCCGCGCTGTGCCTGCGCGAGCGGAGCATCCCGGCCCAGCCGCTGTTCACCGGCCTGCCCGACGGCGCGCGGGACCTGCTGGTCCGGGTGCCGACCGAGCCCGCCGCGTTCACCGCAGCCGTACGCACCGTCGGGGTGTCGTCGATGGGCTTCGGCGGTACGAACGCGCACCTGCTGCTGCGTGACGCCCCGGCCGGGCAGCCGCCACCCGCCTCCGGCCGGCCCCCCGTCGACGACGACCTGCTGCTGGTCGCGTTCAGCGCACACCTGCCGGGCGGCCCGGGACACGACGAGGTCGCCGCGCGCATCGCCGCCGGCCTCGGCCCGGCCACCGAGCCGGGTTTCGGCGACGACTACCCGCTGCCGCCGTTCGCCGACATCCGCATGTCGCGCCGGACGGCCCGCGCCGTCGACCGGTGCCAGCTCATGGCGCTGTCGGCCGCCGCCGCGTTCGCCGGCGAGCACGGCCGGCTCTGGCACGGCATCGAGGAACGCACCGGGGTCTTCTGCGCCCACACCGGGCTGACCCGGCTGTCGATGGAGGCGACCGCGCGCTCGTACGCCCACGGCATCGAGCGCGTCCTCGCCGGCACCCCGCAGGCGGCGCCCTACGGGGAATGGCTGGGGCGGCTGCGTGAACAGACCCCGGCCATCACCGAGGACACCATGCCCGGGCTCATGCCCAACGTCATCCCCGCCCGGCTGGCCAGGCAGTTCGACCTGCGCGGGCCCACCATGACGCTCGACACCGGCCCGGACAGCGGCCTCGCCGCGCTGTACGCCGCCGCCGCGTACCTGCGCCGCGCGGAGATCGACCTCGCTCTCGTGCTGGGCGCCCACGGAAACCTGCTCGACCCGTATCCCACCGACGGCGGTCCGCCGCTGGCGGAAGGGGCGTTCCTGCTGGCCGTCGCGCGCGGCCGGACGGTCGCCGACAACAACTGGCCGGTCCTGGCCCGGCTCCGGCCCGCGCTGCGGTCCGGGGCCGGCACCGGTGAGGTCCGCGCGGTCGAACCCGTCGGCCGGTACAGCTACGGGGGCGCGGACTCCGTGCTGGCGGTCCTGCGCGCCGCGCTGCGGCCGGGGGCCGGCACCGTGGTCCGTGGCGCGCCCGACAGCCCGCAGGTCGCGGTCCTCCCCGTCCACGACGGTGCCGCCGCGCCCACCCCACCCGACCCGCCGTACGCCGCCCGCCGGTACCTCGCGACGTTCGCCGAACAGGGTCGCCCACACCGTGCCGGTACGACACCCGAACTGCCCGGAAACGCCCTCGTGCTCACCGACTCGGCCGCCACGGCGGCGGCGCTCGCCCCGATGGTCGCCCGGGCCGGCGGGCGGCTGCTGTGCACCGATCCCACGGCATCGGCGCAGGCCACCGTCGTCACCCACGTCGACGAGGACAGTCTCGACGCGACCGGGCCGGCCCGCCACATCCGCGTGGTGGCGTCGTTCGGCGCCGGCCACCGGCCGAGGCCGCCCGGTGCGGCGCGGCTGGCCCTGCACGAACTGATGTTCCTCGCGGTGAAGACCAACTTCGCGGGGATCGCCGACGGCGGATCGGTGGCGGTCGCGCTGATGGATCCGGCGACCGGCGGCGCCGTGCATCCCGACACCGCCCTTTTCACCGGGACCGTCAAGAGCATGGCCTGGGAACTGCCGCCGACCTCGGTCCACGCACTGATCACCGACACCGGTACGCCGGAGACCGCGCTGGCTCAGGTCGATCACGAGCTCGGCGGCGCCGGGGGCCTGCCCGTCACCTGGTACCACGACGGCCGCCGGCTCGCCGAGACGCTCGCCCCCGCACCACCGCCCACCGACGACACCGGCCTGTCCGAGCGGTCGACGGTCGTCGCCGTCGGCGGTGCCCGGGGCATCACGGCCGCGGTCGTCGCCGCGCTGGCCCGCCGCTACCGGCCACGGCTGTGGGTCCTGGGCAGCGGGGATCTCGACCGGTTCTCCACCGGGGACCTGGCCGCACTCGACCGGAACGTCCACGGCGGCCGGACCCGCTACATCCGCGAGCAGCGCACCGCGGACCCACGGGCAAGTGTCGCCGAGATCAACCGGCGGTTCGACCGGCTGCGCGACGCCCACGAGGCCGTCACCAACCTCCGTACCCTCGCCGAGCAGGTCGGCGCCGACCGGGTCACCTACCTGCGGTGCGACATCACCGATCCGGCCGCGGTCGACCGCGCCGCCGCCACCATCCTCGACCACGGGGACGTCGACCTGCTGATCAACGGCGCCGGCCAGCACCGCGCCACCTCCCTGCCCGGCAAGGACCTGGCCACCTTCCGCCGGGTCCGTGACGTCAAACTGCTCGGCGGCCACCACCTGCGTACGGCGTTCGCCGCCCGCCCACCCCGGCGGTGGTGCAACTTCGGCTCCATGGCCGGTTTCTGCGGGCTGCCCGGTGAGGCCGACTACGCCGCCGCCAACGAGATCCTCGCGGCCGCCGCCCGCCACCGGCCGACCCACGAATACACCATCGAGTGGCCGAAGTGGGCCGACTCCGGCATCGTCACCCGCGACTTCGTCGACAACCAGGAGTACTCCGGAGACCGCTTCTCGGCGATCCGCGACGCCGAGGGCGTGGCGCACTTCCTGGCGGAACTGCGGCCCCCACGGCGCGACGCGGCCCACGCGGTCGTCGCGGTCGCCGGGGGCCTGGAGATCAGGTCGATACGGGACCGGTTCCCCGGCTTCCGCCTCGCCGACGACCCGGCCGCCCGGCGGGGTGAACGGGGTGCGCCCGCCCGGCCCTACCTCGGCCGGCCCGAACACCGCGACGCGGACCGGGCCCGGTGGTCGCTGGTGCTCGACGGACGCCTCGATCCCGTGCTCCGCCACCACCTCGTCGACGGCACGCCCACCCTGCCCGGCACCTTCGCGCTGGAGGTCGCGGCCGAGGCGGCACTGGACCTGCTGCCCGGGACCCGGCCGATCGCCTTCCGCGGCGCGGCCTTCGACGCGTTCATCCGCGGCGACGCCGGCCGGGCCCGCGGCTACGCCGTCCGGGCCACGGTGGTCGCGCGCCGGGGCACCGAGACCGATGTCGAGGTGACGATCGTCTCCGACGTCGTACGCGCCGGACGGGTACTGCGTCGCGACCGCCCGCACTGCACCGCCGTCGTGACGGTCGGCGCCGGCCCCACGCCGCAGCGGCGCTGGCCGGGCGGTACCGATGGCGCGCGACCGGTGCGGGATCCCACCTATCACCCGGACGGCCCCGTACGACTGACCGGGATGTTCCACAACACCCGCGAATGCCGCGCGGATCCCGGGTATGCCAGCGCGCTGTGGTGTCCGCCGCCGGAGCACCTCGACGCACACCTCGAGGGCTGCGCGGTGCCGGCGCTGCTGCTCGACGCGATGGTGCGGGTGGCGGCGCTGCCCCTGGTCGCCGCGGACCGGATGGCCGCCGCCGTCCCCCGCCGGCTACGCGAGGTCCGGGTCCACCACGCCGGCCCCGACACGCACCTGGCCGGCACCTATCGCGACGGAATCCGGATAGCCGCCGACGGTGGGCGCGGCACCTGCGTGGCGGTCGCACCGGACGGGGTCGTGCTCGCCGAGATTTTGGGGCCGACGTTCACCGACCTCGCGGCCCGGGGCTCAACCCAGATGCTTGTTCCTGGTGAGCCGGCGGTGGGTCAGATCGTCACGGCCGGATACGACTCGACGTAGGACTCGTCGTTCCAGCCGTGGTAGGTGCACGTCCGGGAGGTGAGGTCGACGGTTAAGTCACCGCATCGTCATTCCGGGGTACGGCGCCCGTCGAGAGGCGCCGTACGGATTCCGGTCATCCGCGCCCGGACCAGTCCGTCGGCGGTGACCGCGACCCCCCGGTCACGCGGGGCCACCCCGTCGGGGTCGTACGCCGACCCGTGCAACCGTACGTGCGGGTTCCGGTCCGGGGCGGCGAACAACTCGATCGACGAGATCGTCCGTGGGATGCCGATGGCCGCCGACTCCCACGGCGGACGCAGGTAGGACAGTTGCACGAGCCCTTCGAGAATCCGCCGCGGGGTGGCCTCGTCCGCAAACCAGCGGTCCGTGTCGACCGGGTCCAGCCACAGCAGGGCGTCCCGGCCGCCGGGGTGGATCCGTGGCCGGGTCAGGGACCGGAACATCCCGGCCAGCCCGACGGGGGATGCCGGCCCGTACAGCGGCTGGGTGGCCTCCCCGCCGCCGGCGGCGGGGCCGGCCCAACGGGTCGCGGGCGGCAAGGAGTCCCGCAGGTGCACGGTGACGCTTGCATACGGCCTGTCGCGGACGAGAAGTTGACCGGGCGGCGCGACCACGTCGCCGCAGATGTCGACCCGGACCACCGATTCCTCGGCGCCGTGGGTCAGCAGCCGCGCGCGGACGCGTACGGGGTGCCGCCGGCCCGGGTGGACGCGGAGGAGGCCGAGCAGTTCCAGGTCGGTGAAGACGGCCGGGACCCGCCCCGGACAGAGCCGGGTGGCCGCGGTGGCGGCGAGTTCGGGATAGAAGGAGGCGGGCAGCGTCGGATAGCCCCGTACCAGATGGTCGGCGAGGTAGCCGTCCCGCTCGAGGTCGAAGAGCCGGAGCAGGGTCGTACCGCGCTCGTCGTGCTCCTCGACCCGATAGCCGGGTGCGGCGGCCCCGGGGTGTCGCGGCGCGGGGTGTCGCGGCGCGGCCCCGTCCGGTTCGCCGCACCAGGCGAAGTAGCCCGGTGCGGCGCGCTCGACGGCGGCGCGTTCGCGTGATCCCAGGTGTACGACACCGGCCGGACCGGGCGCGGCGAGTTCGCCGAGGAAGTGTCCGACGCCTTCGGCCGTGGTCATCGGGGTGAGGTCCGGGGTACGCCCGAGGTCGGCCCGGCCGCCCAGGTGGTGGGCGGCCACGAAGCCGGTCTCCGCCCAGAGGCTGAACCCGATGGTGTGTTCGTGGTGGCCGTCCGCGGCGGCGTGCTGTGCGGCGTGGAGGAGGTAGTCGTTGCCCGCCGCGTAGTCGGTGTCGCCGGCGAGGCCGAAGTATCCGTTGAAGGAGCCGACGTTGCACCAGGCGGCGGGGCGCCGGCCGTGGAAGGCGCGGGTGAGGTTGGCGTGGGCGTGCGGCTTGAGGTCCCGCACGGCGGTGAAGCCGGCCAGGGACTTGGCGCCGACCGGTGCGGTGCCGATCCGGCCGGCGACGTTGAGCAACAGGTCGACCCGTTGCTCGGTGCCCAGGATCCGGTCGATCACCGCGTGGACGGCGGCGGGGTCCCCGAGGTCGCAGACGAGGTACGTGACCCGGTCCCTGCCGCAGTGGCCGGCCAGTTCGGCGAGGGTGGCACGGATCTCGGCCACCCGGGTGAGGTGGTCGAAGGCCCGGCTCGCCCGTACGGCGGTCGTACCGCCTTCACTGACCCGCGCCTTGATGAACGCGGCCCGGCCCCCGGCGACCGGGCGGGTGTCGGTGTCGTCGATCCGGGTCGTTCCCAGCACGTAGAGTCGCGGCCCGGCGGTACGCGCCACGGCGCGCAGCAGTTCGGCGCCGACTCCCCGGCTGCCGCCGGCGGCGACGACGACCGAGTTCGCGGTGAGGCCGATCGGGGCGGCGGGCGCGGGTCGGTGCCGCGCCCGCACCGCCAGCCGCTGCCCGCCGACGTGGTAGGCGACCGGTAGCAGCGGCGGGGGTCGAAGGTCGGTGGTGGCGTCGACGCTGGCCGCCTCGTGTGCCACCGCGTACACCTCCGACGACGCGAACTCCCCGGCGAGCGCCTTGGTGAAGCCGGTGAACAGGCCGGTCAGGGGGTGCGGGACCCGGTCCGGGCGTACGCCGCCGAGCAGCAGGACCGCGAACGAGTGGCGGGGCGTCCAGCCGGTCGCGGCGCCACGGGCGGCCAGGAACATCGCGTCGTGGAGTCCGACCACGCCGCGATGCCCGGTGTCCTCCGCCTCGAACCGCGGGCCGACCGTGGTCAGGTCGCAGACGACCCTGATGTGCGTCGGCTCCACATCGGACAGCAGCTGGTCGAAGCCCGCCTCCGACAGGTCGATCCGGCTGGTCGACCCGCCGCGCCGCAGCAGCGCGTCACCGTCGCCGACGGCGACGACGGTGGTGTCGTGCGGCAGCGGTCCCAGGGCCGCGCTGTTGTTGGTCAGTACGACGGCCGACGGCGGGACGAACGGCCGGTCGTGCGCCGCCCCGGTGGCCGGCAGTGGGGCGAGGCTCAGCTCGTAGCGCTCCAGGGCCCGGACGGCGGGCGGTGCCGGCTCGGCGACGGCCGCCGGCCGGCTGAGGGTGAGCGCCCGGGCCGGGGCCTGCGGTTCGGGGCGCCGGACGATCCGGGCCGTGGGCGCTGTTCCGGTGAGGAAGGCGAGCAGTTCGTCACCGCCCTCCGCACCCGCGAGGTGCGTCGCCGGGTGCGTCTCCCGGTCGTCGCACCCGCCGAGGTCGTCGACCCCGGCCAGGACGGGTAGGCCGGTGGCGGCCGCGACCTGCCGGGTGGTCAGCGCGAACAGGAAGGCGCCCTCGTGCGGCGGGGCCGGGCTGCCGAGCATCGCCTGCCACTCCGGCCGGCTGTTCCCGTTGACCGCCCCGACGAGCGCGAGATCGATGTCGCCGAACTGGAGGTAGCGGGCCGCCACCTCGAACGCCTCGAGGAGCGACGCCGCGCCCTGGTCGACGGTCACGTTGAGGCCGCGCAGGTCGAAGTGGTTCGCCACCCGGCCCGAGATGACGTTGGGCATCTCCCCGGGGTAGGAGTCCTCGGTGATCGGTGGCACGAGGCCGTGGACGGTCGACCGCAGGGTGTCGAGGAACCCGTCGGCTTCGGGCCCGAGGTCGTCGGTGAGGACCCGCTGGATCTCGTCGAGGTGGGCGCGCAGCCGGCAGAGGAGGGCGTTGCGGGTCGGCCCGGTGTGTCCCACGACGACGCCGACCCGCTGGTGGCGGCGGGCCAGCACGTCCTTGAGGGTGTCGTCGAGCTGGTGGACGCACTGGACGAGCATGAGCTGGGTCCGGTCCATGCGGCGTACCGTGGCGGGCGGCAGGCGCAGCTCCCGCATGCCCGGCATCGGGTATTCGGCGCCGAAACCGGTTCCCTCGTCGGGCTGTCGGCTCGCCCACCCGACGAGGACCAGTTCGTCCAGTGGGATCACGCTGGTCGGACGGCGTGCCGGCGGGTCGCCGGTGTACTCCTGGAACAGCAGGTGGGCGTTGGTGCCCCCGAAGCCGAAGCCGGACACGGCGCCGGCGCGCGGGCGGCCCCGCCGGGGCCAGGGCTGTGCCGTGGTGGGTACGACCAGGCGGGAGTCGTCCGTGGCGGCGGGTGCGGGCAGTTCCCGGAAGCCGTACTGGGCGGGGATCGTCCCGTGCCTCATGGCCAGGAGCAGGTGGATGACGGACACCGCCCCGGCCGCCCAGCCGGTGTGGCCGACGAGGGACTTGTTGGACACGACGTGGACCGGGGGGCGGCCCGGGTAGCGGCGGCGCAGCCCGGCGAGTTCGGTCAGGTCGCCGGTGGGGGTGCCGGTCGCGTGGGCGACGATGAGGTCCACGTCGTCGGGGGGCAGCCCGGAGTTGTCGTACGCCCGGTTCAGGGCGTGTTCCTGGCCGTGGGGCGCCGGCTTGTAGATGGAGGTCCCCTTGCCGTCGGCGGACAGTCCCGAGCCGGCGACGACGCCGAGGACGGTGTCCCGGTCGGCGAGAGCCCGGTCGAGTCGCTTGAGGACGATGACGGCGGCGCCGTCGGAGAAGATGACGCCGTCGGCGCCGGCGTCGAGGGCGCGTACGGTGCCGGTGGGTGAGAGTCCGCCGTTCTTGGCGAACATCACCGAGACGGACGGGGTCAGCGCCATGGCGCCGCCGCACACGGCGATGTTCACGGCCCCGGCCAGGATCTCCCGCATCCCCAGGTCGATGGAGTACAGCGACGACGAGCAGGCGGTGTCGACGACGTGCACCCGGGTGTCGGCCGGCATCAGCCCGCGGATGGCATTGGTGACGATCCGGTGTGCGGTGTGGTCGGTGGGTTCGGCGGCGCGGACGTACCGACGCCGCAGCGCCTTCTCGATCTCGCGGGTGTCCCGGCGGCCCAGCGACTCGGCCTCGGCCAGCACTCCGCCGACGACAAGGGCCTCCTCCTGATGCAGGCTGCCGTCGGCGGTGTAGCCGAGGCAGAGGCTGAAGCGGTCGCCGTCCCGGCGGCCGACCCCGGTGAGTCCCTGCTCCACGCAGTGGCGCAGCCACACCTGGGCGTAGTCGTCGGTGCCGGCGTCCGGCAGCCCGGTGACGAATCCCCCGGCCTGCTGATACGCCTTGTCGGTGGCGGAGCGGTCGGCGTCGACGAAGTCCCCGGTCCGCCAGCGGCCCGCCGGTGGTGCGGTGATCTGTGCTTCGCCGCCGGTCAGCAGCGCCCAGAACTGTTCCACGGTCACCGCACCCGGTAGCGCCAGGCCCATGCCCACCACGGCGACCGTATCCGCCGCGGCGGCCGGGCTCGCGGCCGCCACGGGGCGAAGCGACTCCTCGGTCATCGCGCCTCACACCCTCACGAGGATGCCGGCCGGCTGGATCGCCGGGTCGTAGGGTTCCACCCGGACGGTGCCGCCGGTGGCGACGGCGCTCAGGATCGCCAGTGCCCCGTCGCCACCCAGATAGCTGCGTCCCGCGCTCGGACCGCACCGCACGGTGGCGGGGCCGTCGTGCGGGTCCTGCCCGGCCCGCAGCCGGGCCAGGATCGGCAGCCCGTGCTCCGCCGCGGTGTCGGGCCGGGCCAGGGCCAGGGTGAACGCCCCTTCGGCGAGGTCCACCGCCGGCGACCGGAAGGGGGCGCCGAGGATCGCCCGCAACTCCGGCCCGGAGTTGCCGTTCACCCCGCCGACCAGGGCCATGTCCAGTTCCCGGGTGTGCAGCGCCCGCATCGCCAGGTGGACGGCACCCAGCGCGGAGTCGATTCCCTGGTCGACGACCATCGCCATGCCGCGCAGGTCGAAGCGTTTCGTCGCCCGGGACGCGATGAAGTTCGGCAGCAGCCCGCCGACGGTCTCGTCGGGGTCGGCGGCCAGCGCCTGCAGGGACTTGAGGAAGCGGTCGACCGCCGGCGCCGCCGTCGCATCGGTCACGCCGGCGAGGGCGCCCGCGATCAGGTCGCGGTTGATGCGCAGGACGACCGGGCCGAAGGCGCCCGGTACGCCGTGGTGACCGACGAAGACGCCGGTGGTGTCGGTGAACGGCGCCCACACCTCGCCGTGCTCGCCGGCAAGCTGGAGCATCGACTGGATCAGCATCAACTGCGTCCGGTCGAGGTTGCGCGCCGCGATCGGTGGCATGCGTAGCTGGACCGGGTCCGGCAGCGGATAGCTTTCTCCGAATCCGGGCGGAACGTGCCACTCGGCGCGGCGGAGCTGGTCCAGGACCTCGGTCGCGGTCGGGGCACCGGGCAGGTGTGCTCCCCACCCCACCACCGCGATCTCCCCCGTGCCGGAGCGCCGCGCGAACCCGCCCACCCGTGGCGTGTCGGTGACCACGGCGTGCACGTTGGTCCCCCCGAACCCGAAGCTGTTGACGCCGGCGATCCGGGGGCGGTCGGCCGTACGCGGCCAGGGGGCGTCGGTGACCGGGATCCGCAGCCTGGTGGCCTCCTGCCGGTACGACTCGGGGGTACGGGTGAACCGGCGCTGGGCGGGCACCGTCTCGTTGCGCAACGCGAGCAGCACGTGGACCAGGGAGAGCAGGCCGGACGCCCAGGAGGTGTGGCCGAACTGCGGCTTGTTCACCGTGACCAGGCAGTCCGTCGCGGAGTCGGCCGCCTCGCGCAGGGCGGCGAACTCGACCGCGTCGCCGGCCGGGACGCCGATGGCGTGGGCCAGGATCCAGTCGACGCTGCCGGCCGCGACGCCGGCGCTTTCCAGGGACCGCCGGATGGCCAGGGCCTGGCCCCGGCTGTCGGGCGCCAGCACCTCGCGGCCACGGCCGTCGGAGGAGGTGCCGAGTCCGGCGATGACGCCGAGCACCTCGTCGCCGTCGGCGACCGCCCGGTCGAGGGTCTTCAGCGCGACGACCGCCGCCCCTTCGCTCCACAGGCTGCCGGTGCCGGCCACGTCGAACGACCGGAGCTGGTCGTTCGCCGAGACGAGCCCGACCTGGCTGAGCATCACGTACTCCGACGGGGTGACGTTGCAGGCTCCGCCGCAGAACACCACGTCGGCGGTGCCGGTGCTCAGGGCGCTGATCGCGGCCTGGACCGCGTAGAGGCTCGCCGAGCACGCGGTGTCGATGGTCACGATCTCCGTCTGCGGCGGCAGCAGCCCGGCGGCGGCCCGCCGGCCGACCTCGTGTGGCAGGAACACGTGCGGTTCGGGGCCGGCGAACGGGTAGGTGCCGGCGAGCGCGCGGCGTACGAGGTCCGGGATCTGCCCGGCGTCCGCGTCGTACGCGCCGACGCCCTGCGCGACGGCCTCGACGAGGAATGCCTGCTCGGCGTTGATCGAGCCGCTGACGCCGTAGCCGATCGCGAACGCGCACCGGTCCCGGTCGGCGACGGTGGTGGTGTCCAGCGCCTGGAGAAGGCAGTGCCGCAGCCAGTAGGTGGTCAGCCCCGGTGGCGCGTCGCCGACGTCCGTCTCCGCCCGCAGACGCGGGTGCGGCCGCAGGTCGGACAGCGGGCCGTAGACGCGGTTGTAGCTCCGGTCGGCGACGGCGGGGTCCGGGTCGTGGAGTCCGGCCAGGCCGGCCGGGTCGGCGTCGGCGGCCGACAGCACGCTTCGCCCGCTGCGCAGCAGATCCCACAGTTCGTCGGGGGTGCTCGCGCCGGGCAGCGCGACACCCATGCCCACCACGGCGACGGCGGTCACTTCGACCCCGTCCGGCGGGCGGACGCCAGCACCGCGGTCGCGATGCGGTCCAGGGTCTCCACGCCGTCGTCCGGTACCCGCTCCATCCCGAAGTGCTCGGTCACCCTGTTCAGCAGCTCGGTCTGCTTGAGCGAGTCGATCCCCAGCTCCGCCTCCAGGTGCGCGTCCGGGGTGAGCACCTCCTTCGGATACTCCAGCGCCTCGGCGTAGATGGTCCGCAGCTCGGCCAGCACGTCGGCCTTGTCCATGTGGTTGCTCCTTGGGTCGGCCCGATTTGTTGTGATCTGGGGTGAGGTTCCACTCTGTCCCCCACCGAAGTCCGAATATAGACATCGATAAGTCATGAGAGTCGGGCAAAGATCTGCGGACCTGTTGAATCTCGGATGACGTTGAACGAAGCCGGCAAGTGTCTCGATCCGCCTCCGGCCGCTACCGGGTCCCGGTCACCGCTGCGGGTGATTCCTCATTGGTCACGCGGCATGTCCTAATAGGGAGATGCCCTCGCGGGCGTACCGCTGGCCCGTCCCCCACGGTCCGAGCGTGGCGCTGAGGAGGTCGACATGCCGGCACGACCCAACGCGCGTCTCCGCGCACTGCTGCGGGAGGCGGCCTGGACGGGCGCGGACCTCGCCCGGGCGGTCAACGCCTGCGGCGCGGAGTCCGGCATGACGCTCCGCTACGACCGCACCTCGGTGGCGCACTGGCTCGCCGGATCCCGTCCCCGACACCCGGTGGCCGCGCTGGTGGTCGAGGCACTCAGCCGCCGGCTCGACCGCGAGATCTCCCTGCCCGAGGTGGGGCTACCGGCACAGCGACCGGCACCGGCCACGGCGGCCCGGCACCTGGACCTCGTCGACGAACTGCACGAGCTCTACGGCAACGGAGCGAGACGGCGGGCCGTGGCGAGGCCCCTCGTCTACCGGCGGGACACACCCCCGGCGTACGACGAGGTGAACCCGCTCGTCGTGACGGAGCCGGGCCGGACCCTCACCTCCCGGGACGTGTCCGCGGCCGAGCGGATGATCGAGGTCTTCGACGAGGTCGACGCCGTCTTCGGCGGGGGCCGGGGCAGGGTGGCGTTGGGCGGTTACCTGGCCACCGGCCTTTCGCCCCTCCTGCGCGCCGGCGGTCCACCGCGCCTGCGTGCCCGGTTGTTGTCGAGCGCCTCGCAACTGGCCTACCTGTGTGGATTCATGTGCTTCGACGACGAGCAGCACGGTGCGGCCCAGCGGTACTTCCACGTGGGCCGGTCACTGGCGTCGGAGGCCGGCGACCGGCGCCTCGCGGCGATGGCGTTGCGGGCGCTCAGCGTCCAGGCCCGAAGTCTCGGTCACCACGCGGACGCGCGCCGGCTGGCGGAGGGGGCGATCGCCGCGGCGGGTCCCCGGACACCGCCACCGACCCGGGCGTTCCTGCACGGCCAGCTCGCCGTGGCGTACGCGGCCGCCGGTGACCGACCTGCCGCGATGGCTCAGCTACGGGCCTGCGGCGCGCAACTGGAGCGCGCCGAGCGGGACGGCCCGCTGCTGGGCTCGTACCACGCGGCCGCGTTCGCGCATCAGCGGGCCGCGGTGCACGCGTCGCTGGGTGAGCGGGGTGCCGCGATCAGGGCACTGCAGTCCTCAACGCGCCTGCGGCCGGTGCGGGAGCGCCGGTCCCGTGCGCTCCTGCGGGCCCGCCTGGCCGAGCTGCACCTCGGCCAGGGGCACGTACTCAGGGCCGTTCGTGAGTGGCGCCTGTTCCTGGACGACTTTCCGCATCTGGATTCCGGCCGAATCCACCGGGCGCGGGCCTCCCTTGACGCGGGGCTACGGCCCTATCGGCGGGTACCCGAGGTCGCGGCGCTTCTTCACCGGGCACGCCAGGCGGATTCCGGGCCGGTGCCGCCGACGGTCGCGGATCGCCGGTGAGCGGATCCGCAGAGGGGTCGCCGTCGGCCTGGCTGTGCGCCAGGCGGCGTACGACGCTCAGCGGGCCCAGCCCGGACAGCGCCGAGATGACGTCCCGGGCGAGCGACGGCCGCGCCGACGTCGACGGGAGCAGGCCGATCACGGCGCCGGGAACGAGCCACTGCGGCCTGATCGCCTCCACCGCGTCGAGCACGAGAGGTTCACCTCCCGCGCCGGCCACCCAACGGTGCAGCACCGTCGTGTCCTCCGCGTCGGGCGCACCGCAGATCAGCACCACGTCGCAGTGGCGGGCCAGGTGGTGCGCGAGGTCCGAGCGGTCGGTGGCCTCGTAGCAGAAGTCGTCGGGGTGCGAACCGCGCAGCGTGGGTACGCGTCCACGCAGGGCGGCCACCACCGGCAGCACTTCGGACATCGCGGTCCCGGGCTGCACCACGCAGGAGACCGGATCGGACTCCGCCAGGACCAGTGCGGCCACGTCGGCTTCCGATTCGACGAGCCGCGGCGGGACGGGCAGCCCGGCGGTGATCCCCGGATAGGCCGCGTATCCGGCCCTGCCCGCGACGACCACGTGGTCGCCCTCGGCGACGCGACGGTCGGCCTCGGCCCGCGCCGCGGCGACGAACGGGCACGTCGCCTCGACGAGCGTCAGCCCTCTCGCCGAGGCGCTTCGCGGGAGGTCGGGATGCGCGCCGGCGGCGGGGACGACCACCACCGATCCGGTCGGTACGCCGGTCAGGTCGCCGACGGCGCGTACGTCCCGCGCATCGAGCAGCGGCTCGATCTCCGGTGGAGGGTTCAGCATGAACACGGGTCCCGCCGACGTGGTGAGAGCCCGGTCGACAAGGGCGAGTGTCCGGCGCACCCCGGCGCACGCCGGTGGGGTGGCCCCGGTCAGCAGCCGCCGGGTCCGGAACACCGCGGACCACCGGCCGAGCACCTCCTCCACCACCCGCCGGAGTTCGTCGTCGGATGGACGTACGGCCGCCGCGATCCCCCATGCCGCGCCGTGCCGGTCGAGGTAGGTGGTGGCCAGCACGGTGGTGGCCGAAGGCTCGGGCGAGGTGGTGGTCAGGGTGCCGTACCGCACCGTGCGGCCGAGCCTGGTCAGCGATCCCCCGATCAGTGGCGCGGCGGGGCAGCGCACCGTCCCGCGTTCGGGGTGGTCGACCGCCGTGGCCACCAGCACCTCACCTGCCGCCACCTGTTCGCGGGCGCCCAGGCGCTCGGTGAGTCTCGTTCTCTTCATTCCTTCTCCCGCACCCGAGGGCCGACGCACTTTCATACCACATGTACCATTTGACCTACTACTGGGCCGGGCATCCGGGGACGGCTACCCTGTGGGGGTGCCGGAGGGAGCAGGACGAATACCGGCCCCCGGCTGCCGAAGGACCCCGCCGCGATGACCGCATCCCTGCCCTACCTCACCGCCGAGCGGGTCGCCGAACTGCTGTCGCCGCGAGCGGCCGTCGAGGCCATCGAGGCCGCACTGCGTGACGGGTTCGACCCGGCCACCGACCCCGTCCGGAGCCAGGTCGAGGTGCGCCACGGCCACTTCCTGCTCATGCCCAGCGACATCGGCGCCAGCACCGGCATCAAGATCGCCACGGTCAGCCCCGGCAACGCCGGCCGGGCCCTGCCCCGCATCCAGGGCGTCTACGTGCTGTTCGACGCGCAGACCCTGGCACCGACCGCGCTGATCGACGCGGGCGCGCTCACCGCGCTGCGTACCCCGGCGGTCTCCGTCGCGGCGGTCAGGCCCGCACTCCTGCGGGACACCGCACCGCTGCGGATCGTCGCCTACGGCGGCGGACCGCAGGCCGTCGGACACGCCGCCACCCTGCGGTCCGTCGTCGACGGACACCGCGAGATCGCCGGTCTGACGTACGTGGTACGGCGTCCGGCGGCGTACGCCGAACTGGCGGGAGCGGACGTACGCGTCGTCGGCGCCGGCACCGGCGAGGCGGAGCGGGCCGTACGGGCCGCGGATGTCGTCGTGTGCGCCACCACCGCCCGTACCCCGCTCTTCACCGCCGACCTGGTACGCGCCGACGCCGTCGTGATCGCCGTCGGCTCCCACGAGCCCGACGCCCGGGAACTCGACGCCGCCCTGCTCGGCCGGGCCCAGGTCGTGGTCGAGGACGTCGCGACCGCGCTGCGCGAGTGCGGCGACGTGGTCATGGCCGTCAAGCAGGGCACGGTCGACGTCGGGGACCTGGTGCCGGTGCGGTCGGTGGTGACCGGCGCGACGGCGCTGGCGGTCGACCGCCCGGTGGTCTTCAAAAGCTCGGGCATGTCCTGGCAGGACCTCGTGATCGCCGACGCCGTCGTCGCCCGGGCCACCGGCGATGAAGAATCGGCCCTCGCCTACTGACCGTCCGGTCGCGGGTCCTCGTCGAACCAGCGCGCGGCCAGCAACGCCAACTGGGTCCGGTTCTCGCGCTCGAACCGGCGCATCAGCCGGGAGACGTACTGTTTCACCGTCGCCTCGCTCAGATACAGGCTGCGCCCGATGGCCGCGTTCGACGAGCCGGTGGCGACGAGTCGCAGGATCTCGCGTTCGCGGTCGGACAGGTCCGGCACCGGCGGTCCGGCCGGTCTGCTGGCGGGCACTCCGGACGGCGGGGCCGCGGTCGAGTCGTACAGCTCGATCCGGGTCACCGTGTTCCCGCCCGCGCTGCTCCCGGTGAGCCCGCGCCGGGCGACGTCACGCAGGTCCGCCGCCGCGCGACGGGTGGCCGGGTCACCCGCCGACGCGACGAGTTCGTCGCTGCGCAGGGCGACGATGGCCAGGGCCCGCCGGGCCGCCTCCAGGCTCCCGGCCGGCAGGTCCGCCCCTTCGTCGTACCCGGTCATCTCGACGGACATCGCCGGGCGCCGGACCCGGTCGGCGCGCGCTTCCCGCAGGTGCCGCATCAGGGCGATGAGCACGCCGATGAGGAACGGGACACTGGCCGACAGGATCGCCATCGCGGCGGGTACACCGGCCCGGACGCTGACCGCCACGACCCCGGCCGAGCCCACCGCCAGGGCGGCGGTGCCGCCGGCGACGGCGATCCAGTCGCCGGCGCGGCGGTAGAGGTTCAGCGCGCCCATCGCGATGCCGAGGGCGATCCACGGTACGGCCCCGGTGTAGGTGAGCTCCGCCAGCCGGGGGTCCAGCAGCGGAGAGCCCAGCGCCACGACGGCGACGGCGACGGCCCAGAGCACCGGCCGGTCCGGGGCCAGGAACCCGAGCGCGGTGACACCGAGTTGCGCGCCGGCCATCGCGACGATGACCGGCGTCGCGGCGGGGATCGCGACGACGCCGATGACCGCGCCCAGCACCGCGGCCGTGACCAGCCCGATCGCCGGCCACACCGCCTCCCGGTCGACCTGCTTCCGCACGGCACCCGCCTTCCTGCTCGATGGTCGTCGGCGTGTACTGCTCAGTGGTGGGCTGCGGCGGCGAGGTCCTCCCGCACCGCCCTGGCCATCCGCCGGAAGCGCACCGTCAGCCGTACGAAGAAGTACGGCGCGTCGTTGGCGGCGTACGCGGCCCCGTGTGTCCGCTGGGTCAACTCCAGGCGGTGTGCCTCGGGATCGACGCGTACGTCCACCCGCAGTCGCCGGGAGATCAGGGCGTGCCGCACCGGCTCGCCCCCCTCGCTGGCGACGGCGGTCAGCGGGCCGGTCCGTTCCCAGAGGTAGTCGCGGCTCTCGAAGGTCTCCCGTACGGTCGCCAACACCTGCTCCGGTCGGGCGTCTGCGGCGAGTTTCACCCTTGCCATCGGTGGCTCCTCTCGGTCCGGTCAGCGGATGTCCATGCGGGGAAGACGTAGTGCGGCGGCCGTGCCGACGGCGGCGACCCATGCGGTCACGCACGCGAGCGCCAGCGGCCAATCCAGGTAACCGTGGGAGCCGGGAGCCGCGACACCGGCCAGGCTCTCCACCGCGGCGCCCGGCAGCCAGCGGGGCACGCTCGCGGCGTACCCGTCGCCGAGGAACGGCGCCAGGCTCACCGGCAGGAGCGAGATGAGCCCGGTGACGACCACCGCCGCGACCGCCGAGCGGACGAGGACCGCGAAGCCCGCCGCCAGCAGTCCCTGGACCGCCATCGATACCGCCACCAGCAGCGCGATCGCCCGGCCCAGTCCCGGGTCGGCCAGGTCGAGAGAGCCGGACCCGCGGAGCGCGAGCACGCCCTGGGTCGCCGCCACCGTCATGACCGACGCGAGGAGGCCGACGATCAGACCGCCGGCCGCGACGAGGACGAGCTTGGCCGCCAGGACCCGACCGCGGCGGGCGGTGGCGACGAAGGTCGACTCGCCCAGTCCCTGGAACTCCGCCGCGACGAAGCTCGCCGCCAGGTAGGCGTACGCCCAGGTGACCAGCCCGGAACTGTAGAAGATGACGGAGTATTCGCTCTCCGCCTGGGCGTCGGCGATGGCGGAGCTGTCTCCGATCACGGTCATGAAGCCGCCGACGCCGACGCTGACCAGGACGATCAGGGCGATCCCGATCGGGGTCGAGCGCAGGGCGCGCATCTTGCGCCACTCGGAGACGAAGGTGGCGGCGAACCCCGAGGGCGTCGTCGACTGCGCGCCGTTCACCGCTTCTTCCTTCCCGTGACGGCGGCGCGGTACTCGGCCACGCCCGCGGTGAGGTCCAGGTAGGCGTCCTCGAGCGAGGTGCCGTGCTCCAGATCGCCGATGTCGAACTGGCCCAGCAGCCGGCCGGCGCCGATGACCACCACCCGGTCCGCCGTCTGCTGCATCTCGGCCATGAGGTGGCTGGAGACGAGCACGCAGCGGCCTTCGGCGGCGAGCCGGCGCACGAGGTGGCGTACCCATCGCACGCCGTCGGGGTCGAGGCCGTTGACCGGTTCGTCCAGGATGAGCGTGCCCGGGTCGCCGAGCAGGGCCGCCGCGATGGCCAGCCGCTGTCGCATGCCGAGCGACAGCGCGGCGATCCGGCGGGACGCCGCCGGCGCCAGGCCGACCTCCTCCAGCAGCTCGTCGGCGCGCCGGTCGGGAATCCGGCCGGCGGCGGCCAGCCAGCGCAGGTGGTCCCTGGCCGTCATGCCGCCGGGTGCGCCGCGCGCGTCGAGCACGATCCCCACGACCCGCTGCGGTGAACGGTGCTCCCGCAGCGGCCGTCCGTCGACGGTCGCGCGGCCGGACGTCGGCCGGTCCAGGCCGACGACGATCCGCATCGTGGAGGTCTTGCCCGATCCGTTCGGGCCGACGAACCCGGTTACCTGCCCGTCGGGGGCGGTGATCGAAAGGTCCTCGACCGCGGTGAGCACCCGATGTCGTCTGGTGAGACGGAACGTTTCGATCATGTCCTCAACTGCATCAACGCACCGGGCACGCCGCTACCGACCTTCGTATGCGCCGGGTGTCACGAAGGTCGGCCCCTTCGCCGGACGCCCACCCGATGACACTGTCAGCAACCACTGCCACGCGGAGAGTTGACCCATGGCCGCACGATGGTTCGGCCCGGCGGCGGCACGGCGCACACCACGTCACCGCGCATCTGGCGCACCTGTCGGCGGCCCGCCCGTACCCGGCCGCCTGAGCCGGGTACGGCTCACACCCGCGGCGCCCTACCGGGCGGCACGCTGCTCCTTCGCCATCCGCTTCAGCTCCTGGAATGCCTCGACGTTTCCCATCGCATCGTTCACCGGGTGATGGTCGTGCGGCGTCTGACGGAAACGCTTCCAGGCCTGGGTGTCACCCCAGTTGTTCATCAGCCCCGCATAGAAGTCGCCCAGCCTCCGGCCGCTGTGACCGAACGGATTGGGCAGTCCGGCCTCGTCGAACAGCCCGGCTATCCACATGAAGTCGTAGGCCGGATTGTCCGACACGAAGACGGGGCGCTCCTTGCCACCGACCTCGCGCAGCCAGTCGGAGAGTTCCACGGCCACGGTCGCGGCGTCGTTGATCCTGGCCCCCACCACCGGAACCGCCGGATTGGCCGGGTCGGGCGTTCCCTCGAACAGCACGCCGTGAAATGTCCGGCGGGTCTTCTCGTGAACGGCACCGAATTCCGTCATCGTGCCGTTGACCGGGCTGGTGCCGAGGGCTTCCACGTCCACGAAAACATAGTTGCTCATCTCGCACTCCTCGACCCGGCCCGCGGCATCGTTCGGGCGGCCGCAAGTGTGGCACGCGCCGGCCACAACGGTCAGCGGCGCCGCAAGCGGCCAATCCCGCGAACCACCTCCGCGGGGCGGTTCGTCACCCGCCGGACCGGTGTGCCATCGTCGCGGCATGAGCGTGGAACTGACGCCGTGGCAGCGCCCCGGGCCGTCGCGTGAGCAGCGGCGCACCGACGTCCTGACGGGTGTGGCGGTGGCGGCCGGGGCGATGCTCAACCTCACCCTGGTCAACAGTGTCGGCCAGTTCTTCCTCGGCCCGCCGCCCGCGTGGCCCGAGCAGGTGTTCTGGACGCTGGCCTGCACGTTGCCGCTGGTCGCGCGCCGACGCTTCCCGATCGCCGTCGCGATCGTGATCTCCGTGGCGCTCATCGGGGGCCAGTACCGGCACTCGCCCGAGCAGCAGGTCGCCAGCGGGGCGCTCTACGTGGCCCTGTACACGGTCGGCGCCTGGGGCCTCGATCGGGTCCTGGCCCGCCGGGTGCGGCTCGGCATCATCGCCGCGATGTTCGGCTGGCTCGCCGTCTCCGCGATGCTGTCGTTGGCCGACCTGCCGCCGAACGCGTTCCCCAACGCGAGCGGTCCGTTGGAGCCGCTGCTCGCGTCCATCGTCAGCGGCGTGCTCGTCAACGTGCTGTTCTTCGGTTTCGCGTATCTCTTCGGCGACACGGCGTGGACGTCCGCCCGCCGGCAACACCAACTGGAGGTGCAGGCCGAGGAACTGCGCCGGTCGCAGGCCGACGCCGCGCAGGCCGCGGTCATGGGTGAGCGGGTACGTATCGCCCGCGAACTGCACGACGTCGTGGCCCATCATGTGTCGGTGATGGGTGTGCAGGCCGCGGCGACCCGGCGGGTGATGGACAAGGATCCCGGCAAGGCCCGCACCACCCTGGCGGCGGTCGAGCAGAGCGCCCGGACGGCCGTCGACGAACTGCGCCGGATGCTCAACCTGTTGCGCGCCGGCGGCACCGTCCCCGACGAGCCGCCCGGGGCGGGCGTCGACCAGGTCGGGGAACTCGTCGTCAACGCCCGGGACGCCGGCCTGGAGACCTCGTTCGGCGTGTACGGCGAGCCGGCGCCGCTACCGGAGTCGCTGTCACAGGCCACGTACCGGATCGTCCAGGAGGCCGTCACCAACACACTGAAGCACGCGGGCGCGACGAACCTGGACGTACGGATCCGCTACCACGCCGCCGAACTGGAGATCGACGTGGCCGACAACGGGCGCGGCACGGCGGGACGGCCCAGCGCCGGCCTCGGCCTCATCGGCATGCGTGAGCGGGTCACCGCCCACGACGGCACGCTGACGACCGACCCACGGCCCACCGGAGGCTTCCGGGTCCGGGCCCGCTTCCCCCTGGTACGGGTGACGGCGTGAACACGATCCGGGTACTGCTCGCCGACGACCACCACCTCGTACGGACCGGGTTCCGGGTCATCCTGGAAACCGAGGACGACATCGAGGTGGTCGGCGAGGCGTACGACGGGCTGCGGGCGGTCGACCTCGCCGAGCGGGAACGGCCCGACGTGGTGCTGATGGACATCGAGATGCCCGGCATCGACGGGCTGGAGGCGACCCGGCGGATAGTCGCCGCCGGCGCCGGACCCGCCGTGCTGGTCCTCACCACCTTCGACCGCGACGACTACCTCTTCGCCGCCCTGCAGGCCGGCGCCAGCGGCTTCCTGTTGAAGAACGGCACACCGGAGGCACTGATCCACGCCGTACGGGTGGTGGCCCGCGGCGACGCCCTGCTCGCCCCCGAGATCACCCGCCGGGTCATCGCCCGCTTCACCGGGCCGGGCGGAATGGCGGAGAGCGGCCGCACCGACGGCGCCCGACTGTCCGAACTGACCCCGCGCGAGCACGAGGTGTTGGTGCTGCTGGCCGGCGGCGCCACCAACGCCGACATCGCGACCGCTCTCTTCCTCGGCGAGGCGACGGTGAAGACCCACGTCAGCCACGTGTTGACCAAGCTGGGACTGCGTAACCGGACGCACGCGGTCGTGTACGCGTACGAGCACGGCGTCGTCACCCCCGGAGGACGGCATCCGTCGCGCGGCGGACCCTGACGATCGATCGTGGGACGGAGGTCATCGGCATCCGCCGCGCCTACCGTCGATGCATGACTTCGCTCCTGCAACTGAAGGCGGTACACCGCGCCTTCGGGGATCGCAGCGTGCTCCGGGACGTCACCTTCGACGTTACACCGGGCCGCCTGACCGGATTCGTGGGCGCCAACGGCGCGGGCAAGACGACCACGATGCGCATCATCATGGGCGCTCTCGCGGCCGACTCCGGCACGGTGACCTGGGACGGCGCCCCGCTGACCCGCGACGACCGGCGCCGCTTCGGCTACATGCCGGAGGAGCGCGGGCTCTACCCGAAGATGTCCGTCAGCGAGCAGTTGATCTACCTTGGCCGGCTGCACGGCCTCGGCGCGGACGCCGCCACCCGCAACGTCGACGCCCTGCTCGACCGCCTCGGGCTGGCCGAACGGGCCGGCGACAAGCTGGAGAAGCTGTCACTGGGCAACCAGCAGCGGGCGCAGATCGCCGCCGCACTCGTCCACGAACCGGACCTGCTGGTGCTGGACGAGCCGTTCTCCGGACTCGACCCGCTCGCCGTCGACACCGTGCTGACGGTGCTGCGCGAATACACCGCGCGGGGCGTCGGCGTGCTGTTCTCCAGCCACCAACTGGAGGTCGTCGAGCGCCTCTGCGACGACCTGGTCATCATCGGTGAGGGCGCGATCCGGGCCGCCGGCAGCCGCGAGCAGCTGCGCCAGGCCCACGCCCTGCCGCGCTACGAGATCCGCGTCGACGGCGACGCCGGATGGCTGCGCGACCAGCCCGGCGTGACCCTGGTCGACCTCGACGGCGCGCACGCCGTCTTCGACCTGGCCGCCGGCACCGACGACCAGTCGGTGCTGCGCTCCGCGCTCGACCGCGGGCCGGTACGCGTGTTCCGCCCCGTCACCCCTTCCCTGGCCGAAATCTTCCGGGAGGTCGTCCGATGACCACCTTCGACGCCGCCCGCATCGTCGCGGCCCGGGAAATCCGGGTCAAGCTGCGGGACAAGACGTTCATCTGGAGCACGATCATCTTCCTGGTGATCGTGGCCGCCTCTACGGTGCTGCCGAACATCTTCGGCGGCGGCCCGTCCTCGGTGGCCGTGGTCCAGGGCCCCGCCGCCACGGCACTGGCCGACGCCGGGCTCGAGGTCCGCACGGTGGGCGACGACGCGGAGGCCGAACGGCTGGTCCGTGCCGGCGACGTCGACGCGGCGGTGGTCACCGGTCCGCGCGTACTGGCGATGGACGACGCACCGTCGGACGTGGTCAACGCCCTCAGCGCCCGTCCGCCAGTCGAACTGCTCGACCCGAACGCGGTCGACCCGGCGCTCGCGTTCCTCATCCCGTACGCGTTCGCGTTCGTCTTCTTCATGACGTCCCTGACGTTCGGGTTGCAGATCGCGCAGAGCGTCACCGAGGAGAAGCAGACCCGGGTCGTGGAGATCCTGGTGGCGACCGTGCCGATCCGGGCACTGCTCGCCGGGAAGGTGATCGCCGGGGCGATCCTGGCCTTCGGGCAGATCGCGCTGATCGCCGCCGTCGCCTACATCGGCGTGTCGACAGCCGGCGTACCGGGCGATCTGCTCTCGCTGCTCGGCCCGGCGATCGCCTGGTTCCTGCCGTTCTTCGTCGTCGGGTTCGTGATGCTGGCCGCCCTGTGGGCCGCCGTCGGCGCCCTGGTCAGCCGGCAGGAGGACATCGGCGCCGCGTCGACGCCGATGCAGATGATCGTGATGCTGCCGTTCTTCGCCGTCATCTTCCTGCAGGACAACCCGACGGTCATGACCCTGCTGTCGTACCTGCCGGTGTCGTCGCCGACCGCGATGCCGGTACGGCTGTTCGACGGCGACGCGGCCGGCTGGGAGCCGATCCTGTCGCTGGTGATCCTCGCGGCGACCGCGGTGGCGATGCTGTTCGTCGGCGCCCGCATCTACGAGGGGTCACTGCTCAAGACCGGCGGCCGTACGGGATTCGCCGCGGCCTGGCGCGACCGGGAGGCCGCCCGGCTGACCAAGTGAGCGACGGCTCCACCGACAACCGTTTCCGTGGGCGACGGCCGGCACCCGCCGGCCATCGCCCACGGCGGCCTTTCAGTGCCTCAGGGCAGCGGCACGTACCACCGGGCGCCGGTGACCAGGATCCGCCGGGCCTGGTCCCGGTTCCACTCCACCCGCATGCCGTGCCTACGCAGCACCGGGAAGGCGATCTCGTCCAGCATCCGTTCCAGGTCGACCTGGTAGCTGGCCTGCTGCTCGGCCTGCGGCAGCGCGTCGTACGCGGCCTGGTCGAAGTCCTTTGGCGGGTAGGCGCCGTAGCCGAGGTAGACCTCGCCGTCCGAGCTGGCGATCAACGCCTCGGTGTCCTGCCGGTGGAACCAGAGATAGCCGTGCCAGTGCCGGGACTCGTCGCGCTCGTCGTGGATCTCGGCGGCGGCGCAGGTGCCGCAACAGGTGAAATCCTCCCGCGCCAGGACACCGAGCTCGTTGAGTTCGGCGAAGGCCTGGGAGAGATTGCCGCGCACCTCACCCCACCCGCGCTGCTGGTTCCGCCGGGCGGCCACCGCCTTCTCGAACGCCGCCACCAACTCCTCGTCGGTGGCTCCATGGCGCGCCTCGTCCAGGTCGAGAAAGTCCACGAACTCTTCGGCGTGGTCGTCGCCGCGCACGAGCCGTTCCCAGATCTCGTTCTCGATCTCGGTACGGCCCGGCTCCGCGATCCGGTCGGTCAGGAACCGGACGCCGGCCGGACGGTCGTTGTAGATCCACTCACTCACGCGGACGATCATGGCACAGGCCGGCCAGCCGACCCGTGCCATCGCTCCTACGTGTAGACGACGGCGTGCCCCGAGGCGACACTCACCCGGCACGTCTCGTACAGCGTCAGCCACACCGCCTGCTCGATCCCGAACGGATCGTCCCCGTTGTCGAACAGCCGGGCCGCCTCGGCGTCCGACAGCGAGCCGTCGGCCTCCAGCCGCACCCCGATCGGCGCGGCGACCCTGGTCAGCTCGCGCAGCAGGCCCTGACAGGAGCCGACCAGCCCGCCGCCGCCGATCTCGTCGGACAGGAAAAGCGGGCCGTCCATCGGCGCCGGAACGTAGTAGCCGGCGGAGTCGGAGTGACACAACAGGTGCGGCTGCACCGAAAACATGACCTCGTCGATGTCCGACCGGGCACGCTCAAGATCCTCCGGTCCGGACACCGGGGTCACCGGTTGCCGGTCACAGACCAGGGCGTACGCCCGGCGCAGGTGGTGCAGATAGCCGTACGGAAAGCTACCCAGGTGCGGCCGGGTCGCTCCCGCCGGCGGCGGGTCGTCCGGCGGCGACCAGTCGACGCCCTGCCCCGCCAGTTCACGGTGCAGCAGGTCGAACTGCTTCCGGTAGTGCTCTTCCCCCTCGGCGTCGAAGCCGAGACACGGATTCCCGATACTGATCGCCAGTCCCACGGCCGGCAACCATAGAACCCGTACGCAAGGCCGGCGTATCCACCGCCCGTCACGCCGCCACCATCGGGGATGTCGGAGCCGCAACCAGGCCGGGCGCATCCAGGGTTAGCCACATCCTGTCTGACCGAACCCCGCCCGGATACCGTTTGCTGCCGGGCCGACCACCGCACCCAGACCTTGCCGGTCTCGCCTCCACCGGGCTCACGACGAAGCCACGGTGCTGGCGGGGTGGGCGTCGACTACTCCCCCACACACGCTGGCCGCCAGCGGCCCGAGGGTTTATCCACCGTGGACATCGACTGCGCCGCCGGACGACGTGTGTCACGGATTCCGCACCGGCCTGCGCCAGCGTCATTCGTTCTTGCCGTTGGGGGATGGCGCCGCCGCCAGAGCCTTGAGGTGACCACCGGATCGCCAAGGCGTGCACAGGGGCCCGCAACCGCCTGATCCCCTAGAATGCCCTCAGCAATGCAAGGGTCGTTGCACGAGCCGGCTACCGATGCCTGCTGAAACGGGGACGTTGACCCAAGCCGTACGTGCCCGACATCAGCCCCCTTGATCCAGGGAGTCTAGGTGGCAGACCTACCGATGAAAGTGAAGAAAAACGCGCTAGTTGATCTCTAGCGCCCCAGGTCAGGAAGTCTGCTCCCCGCGCACGCGGGGGTGATCCCCATCGGGTCCGGGCATCGTGGTCAGTGCCGCACTGCTCCCCGCGCACGCGGGGGTGATCCGTCGGGCGCCGCGTCACGGGAGCACCGCCAGGGCTGCTCCCCGCGCACGCGGGGGTGATCCCAGTCGGGGGAGTCTCGACAGTTTCCACAGTATCTGCTCCCCGCGCACGCGGGGGTGATCCGGATGTTTGAAAGAATGGCCCTGTGTCGCATATCTGCTCCCCGCGCACGCGGGGGTGATCCTCGGCACTAAAGATTACCGAATATGCTGCACTCCTGCTCCCCGCGCACGCGGGGGTGATCCCTTCCACTCCGGCGACTCGACGCCGGCCTTGCTCTGCTCCCCGCGCACGCGGGGGTGATCCGAAGACCCCGGAGAAGACCCCGGAGAAGACCCCCTGCTCCCCGCGCACGCGGGGGTGATCCCGGGGTGCTGTCGCCGTCGATGGTCAGCTCGACCTGCTCCCCGCGCACGCGGGGGTGATCCCAGGATCTTCAGAGCGTCGGGCTCATTGCTCCCCTGCTCCCCGCGCACGCGGGGGTGATCCCGCGGTCCTGATCCGGCCCGGCATGTCCTGGAACCTGCTCCCCGCGCACGCGGGGGTGATCCCGTCGCGTACCGCCGGACCGCGCCGCGCTGGAACTGCTCCCCGCGCACGCGGGGGTGATCCGCATCCACCCGGACGGAGGGCAATACCGATGGGCTGCTCCCCGCGCACGCGGGGGTGATCCCGTCGCGTACCGCCGGACCGGACCGCGCTGGAACTGCTCCCCGCGCACGCGGGGGTGATCCCTTCCCCGCCAGGCCGAGGTCGGGCAAGACAATCTGCTCCCCGCGCACGCGGGGGTGATCCCGCGGTCGCTGCCTTGCGACCGGACCCGTAGTGCTGCTCCCCGCGCACGCGGGGGTGATCCCCACGCGGCCATCTGCTGCCGGCTGGAGAAGCCCTGCTCCCCGCGCACGCGGGGGTGATCCCGGGTCGTAGGCGATGATCTCCCCCTGGCGGTACTGCTCCCCGCGCACGCGGGGGTGATCCCGTTCTGCGAGTCTTCCGCTCTGCCACCGTGGACTGCTCCCCGCGCACGCGGGGGTGATCCCCGCAGTAATCGTCCTGCCCGACAACGATCCCCCTGCTCCCCGCGCACGCGGGGGTGATCCCTTGCCGAGAGAGATGTTGCAGGGGTTGCACAGCTGCTCCCCGCGCACGCGGGGGTGATCCCTGGGAGCCGCAGCGCGACTACGGCGGCCCCTGCTGCTCCCCGCGCACGCGGGGGTGATCCCTGGCTGGATGCCTGCCGCACCGCCCAAGCCGCCTGCTCCCCGCGCACGCGGGGGTGATCCGCGGATGGCGGGGACCTGGTCGAGGCCGGCGCCCTGCTCCCCGCGCACGCGGGGGTGATCCCCGCCATCGCCGCATTGCTGCCCTTGCCGTCATCTGCTCCCCGCGCACGCGGGGGTGATCCCAAGCAGATCGTCATCGAGGTTAGCGACGAAGCCTGCTCCCCGCGCACGCGGGGGTGATCCCGGGTCGGCCAGGCGTCGGCTCGTATCACTCTGCTGCTCCCCGCGCACGCGGGGGTGATCCCCGGGGACGTATCCGATTGGTACCGGTGAATTGCTGCTCCCCGCGCACGCGGGGGTGATCCCGGGGCCCGCCAGAGCACCGGCCACAGTCGGGCCCTGCTCCCCGCGCACGCGGGGGTGATCCCTGGGGCCTTGCCGAGGCTGAGCGCCGTGGGAACTGCTCCCCGCGCACGCGGGGGTGATCCCCAGTTTCTTACCTTTACCTTCCGGGGAGTTTTCTGCTCCCCGCGCACGCGGGGGTGATCCTGGACTCAGCGTACCGTCGAAGTGTTGACTAGCCTGCTCCCCGCGCACGCGGGGGTGATCCCGGCCTACCCGCGTATGAACGCCGAGCGTATCTCTGCTCCCCGCGCACGCGGGGGTGATCCCATAGGCTTAGGGCATGTGAATGCTTCGCGGATCTGCTCCCCGCGCACGCGGGGGTGATCCGCGATGCTGCGCTACGAACAGGATGGCCAGGACACTGCTCCCCGCGCACGCGGGGGTGATCCCGTATCTTCAATCAATTTCGTGTCGATTCCTCCCTGCTCCCCGCGCACGCGGGGGTGATCCCAGCCGCGCGTATATGGCTGACCTCGCTGCGGCCTGCTCCCCGCGCACGCGGGGGTGATCCCGCATGGGTTGGAACCTCTTGCCTTTTCTTTTTCTGCTCCCCGCGCACGCGGGGGTGATCCCCACTGAGCCAGGCGCGGCAGATAGCCGGCGCCCTGCTCCCCGCGCACGCGGGGGTGATCCCCGTCCGGCGGCCGGTGCCGTTAGTGAGCGGTGCCTGCTCCCCGCGCACGCGGGGGTGATCCCGCGACAGCTCGCGCGGACGAAAGGCCGTCCTCCTGCTCCCCGCGCACGCGGGGGTGATCCCGACGTGCACCACCGGTTGCTGCCCCGCCTGACCTGCTCCCCGCGCACGCGGGGGTGATCCCATTGGTTAGTACACCGTGGATTGTGACTAGGGCTGCTCCCCGCGCACGCGGGGGTGATCCCTGATCACCAACACCACTCATGCTCATACGCGCCTGCTCCCCGCGCACGCGGGGGTGATCCCCTGCGGATGACCGCCGCCGTGGAGTCGGAGGCCTGCTCCCCGCGCACGCGGGGGTGATCCGCCGGAGCCGGAGAAGAAGAAGAAGGAGGAGGACCACTGCTCCCCGCGCACGCGGGGGTGATCCCTCGTGCTGCTCCAACGGGTGCCCTCCTGCTGCCTGCTCCCCGCGCACGCGGGGGTGATCCCGTCGACCCGGTACCGACCGACGTGGCGATCGCCTGCTCCCCGCGCACGCGGGGTGATCCCCAGGTGCCGGAAGCGCCAGAATTCAACATTCCCTGCTCCCCGCGCACGCGGGGGTGATCCGGGCCGCGAATTGCCAGTAAAGCGACCCCCATGCTGCTCCCCGCGCACGCGGGGGTGATCCCTCGCGGCGTTTCGGGGAGCGGGCGTAGGTGAGCTGCTCCCCGCGCACGCGGGGGTGATCCCCTGGAGATCCTGCGCGCCGGGCTGGCCGATCTCTGCTCCCCGCGCACGCGGGGGTGATCCTTCGACGGTCATGCCGGCGCGCTGCGCGACGACCTGCTCCCCGCGCACGCGGGGGTGATCCGTAGTCGGCGCCGCCGACGGAGTCGGACAGGGACTGCTCCCCGCGCACGCGGGGGTGATCCGTCGGGCCGCAAGGCCGCTGCCGGGGCGGGGGCCTGCTCCCGCGCACGCGGGGGTGATCCCGCATGGTCGCCGGCGGCCACCTGCACCACGCCCTGCTCCCCGCGCACGCGGGGGTGATCCCGGGGCAACGATCGGAACGCCTCACGTGGGGACCTGCTCCCCGCGCACGCGGGGGTGATCCCCCCATGTCCGTGTCGATCCAGAACAGCCACTCCTGCTCCCCGCGCACGCGGGGGTGATCCCACTCCGTGCCGGTAGCACCACTGTGCCCAGACCTGCTCCCCGCGCACGCGGGGGTGATCCCACGGGAGAGGGGTAACGAGACCCCCCTCCCGTCTGCTCCCCGCGCACGCGGGGGTGATCCCGACGCCGGACCGGGCCACAGGACGCCAGTCGTCTCCTCCCCGTGTACGCGGGGGGTGATCCCGTGGGCATCCAACGCACCCGGGGCGGCGGTGCCCTGCTCCGCCACGCTCGCCCTGGCCGCCCTCGCCGTCCTGACAATCTGCGCCGCCGACGCCGCCAGCAACGCAGCGGCCTGATCAAGGTCACGACCAACGGAACCCGCCGCCGGATCACCCTCTTCGTCATCCGACCGGTCAGCGACCTCGCCCATCGATTGCACTTGTCAGCTGGCGCCGCCTCCATCAAGCCCGAGCCCGACGGTCCCACTACGCACGCCGCCTCAACCTCGAACCTCCACCATGATCCCGAACGGCGGCTGCCGTACCAGGTTCCGCCGGATTGACGCGTTGTCCCTGAACGCGGTCCGTGCGCGCCGCCCAAGTGGTGTGGACGGCGCGCACGGTTGAGGATCGAGGGTCAGAACCTGCTGGCCCTGATGTCGGCCACCTTCACACGGGAAACCTCGAAGGTTTCCACAAAGGAGGTCCGCAGGTCGGGGTAATCCAGCACAGAACGGATCGGCACCCCGTTCTGGGCGTTGATCGTCAGCACGTGCTGGCTGTCGTCCCCCCACACCCTCGCGGTGATGGTCAGGGTGGGCTGCCCGCCGGTCGTCGAATCCACAACGGTGACATCGGGGATGGTGGAGATCAGGCGAAGTACGCCCGCCCGTACCTTGGGGTCGCCCCCCGCCGCGGAGAGCACGTCAACACTGTTGATCCAGAGGTGGTTGTTGGCGGCGATGCTCGCCCGGTCCTCATCGGTGCGCGGCGACGGGTTTGCGATCCCCTTCTGCCGAAGGATTTCCGTTCGGTCCTGCTCGGCGCCAGTAGGGGGCTTTCCCTCGTCGTACACCGAGTTGATCATTTGTTCCCGGGCTTTGGCGAGGTCACCGGTTGCCGCGTACCGCGCCGCCGCCACCCCACGGGTATGGAAGCCGTTGCCGAGGTTCTCACCACGAGCGACCACCCGTGGGAGTTCGCGCCTGGCCTCCGTGTAGTAGTACTCGCCGCTGTCGGTGTACAGGTGGTACTGGGTACGAGATGGCACGGTGCCCCGGCGGACATCGACCTTCTCGATGATCAGCGACGCGTCGCCCGGCTGCGAGGCGTTCTCCGCTGTGAGGCTGGCCGCCAGGGAAACGAGCCTGATGTTGCCTGCCGGTGCCGTGGAGGCGGACCCAGCCTGATTGTCCGGGCCGGTCGGAGCCGAGGCCGTGCCGGATCCCGTGGCCATCGGCAGGGCCAGCGCGAGCGCGGCCACGGCCGCGACGCCACCACCGGCGGCCACGCCGAACAGGTTGCGCTTGCGCCGCCGCGCCCGACCGCGCTGCTCGATCGCCTCGACCGGGCGATCCATCCGTACGTCGGAAAGGGTCTGCTTCACCGCGTCCCACACCTCATCGTCGTTCATGATCGAATCTCCTAACGGGCTACGGGCGCGAGCTGCGCCCGCAGGGTTGCGGTGGCACGGGACAGATGGACGGCTACGGTTTGGGGAGAGATGTCCAACACCGCGGCCACGGACCTGGTATCCAGGTCGAGCCAGATACGTAACACGACCACCTCACGCTGCCGCCTCGGCAGCCGGCGAACGGCGGCCAGCAGGGCGTCGTTCGTGGCGAGGTCGTCCTCGATGAGGGACACCCGCTCGTGGCCGTCGAGGGCCACCTCCCGCCGGCTTCGCCGCCACCAGGACACCCGGATGTTGAGGGCGGTGCGCACCACCCACGCCGCCGGTGCCGGATGCTGACTCACCCGCGGCCAGGAGGCCCAGGCTCGCGCGAACGCCTCAGCGACCAGATCCTCGGCCAGCACGCGATCCCCCGTACCAGCCAGTACGGCACGCAGGCAGTTGTCCCGGAAGCGCTGATAGAAGTCCGCGAAGTCCTTCCGTTCTCGTTCCACACGGGGTTTACGCATCAGCGCCCCGATCCATTTACCCCCACGGAAGAAACTTTCCGTTGATCATGAGGCTGGCGGCGACAGATGGGTCGAACCCGCACGCGGGGGTGATCCCGTGGGTCGGATCCGTTCGGAGAACGGCAATCGATGCCCCCTGTGGCGCCACATCCGTGCGGCCGCCGACGTGTTCGCCGCTAGGTGATGGCAAAGAGACGATCAGTGGGGTTCACGACGGCGGTCAACAACGCGCCGGGCACGAGGCCCGGGTCGTCGGCGCGAATCACGTCTGCCTCGAACGTAGCGAACCCGGGCCCGCTGATACGCAGGTGGAGTTCCAGCCCAGGGTCCTCGCCACCCAGGTGGTTCGCCACCGTCAGAACCTCCGCCGTCGCGGCGACACCGGCGGCGGACAGCCGACGCGCGTCGCGGCGCGAGCGGGTGACCAGCCGCCAGCCGAAGGCGCCGAACCCGACACCGATGATCGTCACCAGTACGTCACCGGCGACTAGCCCCCAGAAGTCTGCGGGCGACCGCGGTTGGTCGAGCGTGATCGCGGCGGCGAGCAGGACCGGTCCGGGCAGGCAGATGGCCAGGAACACCAGTCGGCAGAGCAGTGCTCCGATCGGACCGATGCGCGTTTCCGCTTCCCGAGGGGTACTCGTCACGCTCGCACCCTAGTGCAGCGCCCGACGTCGGCTGACCGAGCCGTTTTCCATCCTTCGTAGAGAGCCGTCTCGATGTGAGGTATCCCCGCTACCCTGTTCAACCCTCGCTGTCTCGCTCACCCCTTCTGAGGAACGCAGGGGCGGACGTCGGAGCCGCGGACCGTCTGCCGAATCGGCGGCGTTTCGCTGCCTTGCTCCAGCCTTCGGGTAGCGACGGGTTGTAGGGCTTGCGTTCGGTAGGGCGGCGGATCAGCGTGATGCCGTCGAAGTCCACGGGTTTCCAGTGGTGGTCGTGCACCTTGAAGGAGAGCCGCTGCTCGCCCGGCTGCTGGTAAACGAGCAGCGCGCGACCAGCGCCGGCCATGTCGACGACCCTGTTCCAGAGTCGTTGCCGGATTCGGCTGTTGACATGTCCCACGTACACGCCCGCGGATATCTCGAGCAGCCACTGGGTGAGGTGTCCCCGAAGGCCCTCCGGGCAGGCGGTGAGGATGATGACGGTCATCAGAAGTCCACCTCGCCGCCGCCGTAGTTGCGCCCGCTGGCCTGTTCCGGTCCGGCTTCGTCCCAGAGCCGTACGGTGTCGTTCTCGATTTCCTCGTCGAGCCATTCGTCGTCGCCTGATCCGCTGGGGCCGGGGCTGAGCAGCAGGGTCCGGATGTCGCGTACGCAGCGCTCCAGTAGGGTGCCGTCGTTGACCCGGTCGCGGACCGCCCGGCGGGTGTCCGGTCCGACGTCGGCGGGGTTGCCGGCGGCGATGTCGAAGGCGACGGGGATGGTGATGTCGGCCTTGTAGAGGTCGGCGATGTCGTAGACGAAGGATCTGTCGTGTCCGGTGTGGACGAAGCCGAGTCCGGGTGAGGCGCCGATGGCGACGATGACGGCGTGCACGATGCCGTACAGGCAGGCGTGGGCGGCGGACAGTGCCTGGTTGACCGGATCGCTTCCGGTGAAGTCGTCCGGGTCGTACTCGCGGTTGTTCCACGTCACGCCGGTGCGTTTGGCGTGCTCGCGGTAGCAGCGACGGACCCGGGCCCCTTCCTTGCCGCGAAGTTGCTGCATGGTGAGGGTGCTGGTGTCCTCACCGGGGAACCGCATCCGATACATCGCCCGCGCCACCCGTAGTCTGCGGTCGCGGTGTGACACCGCAGCGGCCTGGGCGAGGAGCAGCCGGCTGGACCGGGCGAGCGGACGGCCGTGGGCGTAGTAGCGGACGCCGTGCTCACCGACCCAGACCGCGGTGGCGCCGTTGTCGGCGAGCAGCAGCATCGCCTGCTGGGTGATGCTGGTGCCCGGGCCGAGCATGAGTACGCCGAGGGTGGCGGCCGGAATGTGTACGACGCCCCGGTCGTCGGTGGCGGTGATGGCGTTGCTGTCGCGGTGGACGACGCAGCGTTCGAGGTAGAGGAAGCTGAGCCGGTCCTGGGCGCGGTTGAGGTCTGCCAGTTCGGCCGGTGGGACACCGGGCACCTTCACGTGCCGGCCTGGACCGGGGCGAGGGTGAGCAGGCCGCAGCCATACGCCTTGGCGTGCCCGATCCCGCCGGTCAGCGTCCGGCGGAAGGTGTCGGCGTCGGCGACCTGGAGGACGCCATCGTACGTCGCCGTGGTGAGGGTGACGGTGCCCATGCCGCGTTTGAACGTCTGGGTGTGGCGGCGGTGCAGTTTCACGTTGGGGCGGCCGTCGTGCTGGCTCGCCAGGGCGAAGCCGTTGCGCTCGGCCCGCCGGATCAGCCACTCGACCTGCTCGGGTTCGCGCAGGTAGCCGAAGCGCTGCGTCTCCTTGGCGTCGGCGGTCTTGCGTCCGCTGTGCGTCGGGTTGGCGGTGAGCCGGAACGCCCACCGCTGGCCGGTACGCAGCGCGCCGAGCAGGCCGTCGTAGTCCCGGGTCACCCAGGCTTCGCCGGTGGTGGGCCAGCCGGCCTGTTCGACGAGGTGGGTGAGGTCGGGGCGGCCGGGGCTGACGATGTAGAGGTGGACGGTGGCGGTGGCCGTGGTGTCGAGGCGCCACAGCGTACGGGTGCCGGTGCGCTCGTAGTCCTCGACGGCCGGGAAGGCGCTGCGGACCGCGGCGTGCATGGCGTGCGGCGAGGAGAGCAGCCGGCGCGCGTTGCGGCGGGCCGGGTTGATCTGGAATCGGGTGAGGTACATGCTCAGCCTCCCAGCAGGCTCAGCGGGTCGTGTTCGGCCACACCGGCCCGCTCCGCGAGGTCGTTGGTGACGTCGACGTGCCGGCGCAGCACCGACCGCCAGGTGTGCTGCCGATGCGCGGGGTCGAAGCTGACCGGTTCGTCGGGCACGGTCTCGTGGACCGGTTCGCCAGGACGGGAGTCCCGGATGATCTCCAGCCGGACCGTCCGGGCCGCCTTCTTGCGATACCACTCGGCGGCGAGCCACGGCCACTCGGTCAGCGTCTTGTCGAGGGTCCCGTCGTGTACGCCGAGGCTGATCGGGCCGACCGGCGGGCACGACCGGCGGCCGAGATAGAGGGGGAACTGTGGCCGGCCCAGCGCTTCGGCCAGGCCGTACAGCAGTTCGGGGTCGCCGCTGACGGCGGCGAGGAAGACCGCGTCGGACAGGTAGAAGCGGTAGGTCAGCGGTGCGCTGTGGCGGCCGTCGAGGCTTCGGGCGGTCTGGAAGTCGCGCAGGATCTGCCCGGGCTGGTCGAGCCGTACGCCGAACTCCAGGCCGAGCAGTTCGGTGAGCGGCTCGGTACGCCGGATGCCCTTGGCCGCCGCGAGCAGTCCGATCACGCCGCTCTTGGTCGGGGCGATGTCGGTGCCCCGGCGGGCGAAGCGGCTGGACGAGCCCCAGGACTGCAGCGGGCCGGCCAGCCGGAGCAGCAGGACACTCATGCGGGCTGTCCGAGGGCCACGCTGACCTGCTCGCCGACGCCGGTGACGAGTTCGCCGAAGCTGACCGCCTTGCCGAGATCGGCGAGCACGGCGGTCTTCTCCCCGACCTGGGTGACCCAGCTCGCGACCGGCCGCTCTCCGTAGGCGGTCTCGACGGCCACGGTGTGCCTGGCCAGTGCGGCGGCGGCCTGCTCGATCCGGCCGGTGGCGTGGGTCTCGCCGATGGCGGTCTCGAACGCGCCGACCAGGTTGATCGGCTGGCTGTCGCGCAGCCGTACGAGCACGGCGTCGGGCAGGGTGCGGTGGGCGAAGGTGTTCTGCTTGCCGGTTGGCATGCTGCGCGCGAACGCGGTCAGGAACGCTTCGACGGCGGCCCGGGTCGCGGCCGCGTCGCCGAGGGTACGGTGCAGCGCGTCGACGTCGACGGTGGCATACCGGTACAGCGTGGACGAGTTGAACTCGACGGTGCCGATCATGCCGGCGCCGGTCTCGGCGGCGTCGGCCTTGCGGTCGTCGACGGCGGTGAAGTAGTCGAACTCGTTGTCGACGGCGTGGACGCTGATCGCGTGGGACACCTGGCAGGCGGCGTCGACGTTGATGTCGGTCATGTCGGCGACCATCCGGCCGAACATCGCGATGTCGACCGAGTGTTCGGTGTCGACGAGCGCCTTGAACCGGGCCTTGTCGAGAGCGGTGCCGGCCCGGTGTGCCTCCAGCGCGGCGGCGGCGAGGTTGTCGAGCTGCCGGTGGCTCAGAAACAGCAGGTAGCCGGACTCGACGTCCTTCACCTCGCCCTTCTTCTTGTCGAGCTTGGCGAGACCACCGGTCACGAAGACGTCGGTGGCCAGCGCGGACGCGGCCTCGGCCGTGAGGCTCGAATCCAGGGCCTGGATCCTGGCGGCGAGGGACTCACCCACCCGCTTGGTCCGCTCGCCGAGCTGGGAGCGGTCGAGCAGGTCTGCGAACATCAGCCGGATGGCCCGCTTCCACGCCTGGCTCGACACCCGCGCCCGGCGTACGCCGCCGTAGACGGCGGTCTTCGGCGAGCCGGTGTCGTCACGGTTGAGGTTGCTCGGCGGCACCGTCTGGAGGGCGTAGACGTCGATGATGGTGCGGTTCATGATGGCTCCTCCTGGAGTGCGTCGGTGGCGGGGCTGTCAACGTCGGTGTCGGGCCGGCTGCGGAAGAACTCGCGTCCCCAGATGGCCTGGACCTTGGGTCGGCCGGCCGGGCGGCGAAGGGTCTGCAGGTCGTCGGCGAGCAGGCCGTAGTCGAGCGGGATCTGGTGCTCGCGCAGCATCGTGGTCAGGCTGCGCAGGTGGTAGATGCTCTCGGCGTAGGTGCTGGCGGTGCCGAGGGCGGCGAAGCGGCGCCGTACGCCCTCCGGCCCGGCGGACCGGCGGACGAGCTCGGACAGCGCCTGGCCGAGTCCACGCCCCGACACGTGCATCTGCTCCCGGCGCGACTGCTGGTGCAGCGCGTACAGGGTCACGGCGTCGTGCACGGCGTGTTCGGCGTCCGACGCCTCCGTGTCGTCGGCCGGCCGGTAGCCCTGCAGGTGCTCCGGGACACGCAGGTACCGCTCGAGGGTGTAGTCGAAGCCCGGGGTACGGCCGATGCCGCGCCGGAGCCGGGCCAGCGCGCTGGTGGCTTCCGGGTGCGGTGCGCTGCTCAGCACCCGCGCCTGTAGCTGGCCCACCGTCTTGGCGACGTGCTCGCCGAGGTCCTTCCGCGAGCGGCCCCGTGGCCTACGGGTCGGCTGGTCGCTTTCCAGGACCGTCATGCTGTCTCCTCCTGTCTCTGCTGCGCGGGCTCGGTGGCCATCGGCAGCGCCCTGGCCAGCCCGGCCCGGAACCACGCCTCGGCCTGCGAGCTGGAGTACTGCACCTCCCGGCCGGTCCGGTCGGTGCCGGTCCGGCCGATCCACGCCTTCGGCCCGGCCGCTTCGACCAGGTCGCGGCCGAGCCGGTCGACGGCCCGGCGGACCAGCCGCTGCCACCCGGCGCGTTCGGCCACCGGGTCGCTGTCCGGGCCCAGCCGGGCCAGCCAGTCGCGGAAGGCACGGTCCAACAGGGCGTACGCGCGCTCGGCCGCCCGGTCGGCCTCGCTGCTGTCGGTGTCCCGGCTGCCGGCGGCGCGGGCCAGGTTCTCGGCGAGCCGGCGTAGGACGACGACCGCCTTCTCGGCATCGTCTGCGGCGGCGACGGCGGCCGCCCGCAGCGCCGAGTCCTCGACCAGCAGCAGGACGTTCATGGTCAGTGCGTCGCTGAACACCTCGTCGACGACCGACTGCTTCGAGCCGTAGGTGATGCTCGTGGCGCGGGTACGGGCCTGGAAGTCGGGCCCGACCACGCCGGTGACGGTCAGCCGGGCGAGCCACTGCACGACCATCGGTGACAGCCGCTGCGGCGGCTCGGCATTCGACGGTGGCGGCGCCGGCAGCAGCGTCTGGAGCCCGCGCCACAGCGCCCGACTGTGGTCGTGCGGCCGGGGCAGGTAGATCGGGATCCGTTTCTGTTCCTTCTCGCGTGGCCCGCTGCGCCCCCAGACGCTCATCGGCTCCAGCAGGTGCCGGTCCTGCCACTCGAACCGGTCACCGTTGCAGATCATGGCGCCGGTGATGCCGTTCGCGTCGTCGAAGAGCCGGATCCGCCGGGACTGCCAGGTGTAGAGGCCGAGCAGGCCGTACGGGCCACGGGTGGTGGCGGCTTCCTCGGCGGCGGTCTGCGGTTCCCGCTCCCACACCGGCAGATCCCGCTCGTCGGCCACCTGCCAGCCGGGCGCGACCGGCACCAGGTTGAGCAGCAGCGTCTCCAGCAGGTTCGCGCCTTCCAGGTATACGCCACCCAGCCAGCCGACCGAGCTGGCACCGATCGGGTATCCCTTGCCGTTCTTGGCATTGGGATCTCCGACCGCCCCCGTTTTGATGCCAGAGGTGTCGTATGCCTGGCAGTGCACCAACCAGCGGGCCGCCTCGGCGGGCGAGACCGAATCCATTCCCGGACCGGCGCGGGTGGTAAGGAACGGCATGCCGTTCGGTACGTCGGCGAGAAGCCGCTCCAGCCCGTACGTGTTCTCCTTCGCCGCCCGCAGGTCGGCGACCTGGTAGAACGGGTGCGTCGGGTGCAGCAGGTCGAACCGGTCGCGGAACTCGCCGAGGTAGTCGGCGATGTCGGTAACCGGCAGCCTGCGGTCCCGCCACAGTGCCCGCCAGGCGGCCTCGCCGGGCGGGCCGTCGGCGGCCCGGTGCAGGACCGCCAGGGCGAGCCGCAGGATCGCGAACGTCTGGGTGGGCAGATCGCAGGCGATCATGCGGACACGGTCGGCCTGCTCGAACAGGCCGAGCAGCGACACCTCGCGGCGCCGGCCCGCGGCGTCCAGCACCGGAATCCACGCCTGGTCGAGCAGGGAGAATCCGGCTGGGTGTGGTGAGCCCTTCACGGCATCACCTCCTTCGTGAATCGGAGTGGGGATCAGGTGGTGGCCCGGCCGACGCGCAGCCCTTCGGTGGGGTCGTAGTGCAGGTCGAAGCCGGCCACGGTGGCCGCCCCGTCGGCGTCGACGTCGAGCACGAGTTCGCCGGCCAGCCAGGGGTTGTCCTGCCAGGCGCCGAGGTCGTGACGTCGCTCCAGGTCGGCGATGACGTCGTCGATAACGTCGGCGGCGGTCATCGAACGTGGCAACGGCAGGGTGCAGCGCGCGATCATCCGGGGCAGCGGCCAGCGCGGGAGGCTGGCGGTTGGCACCGGTACTCCACCGCCGTCGATCCAGGCCGGGAGAGTCAGGCCGTCGGCTGTCCGTACCAGCAGTAGGACCTCGAGGGATTCGGCGTCGGTGTCGCGGACGTGACCCTGGGCCACGCGCTCGTCGGCGTCGCCGACGCCGCCGGAGAGCCAGCCGGTCAGTGGCACTCCGGGTTCGGCGACCTCGGGCAGGCGGAAGCCGTCGGCCTTCAGTTCCTTGGCGGTGATCTCGTCCCGCTGCTTCGCCTCCGCTTCGAGCATCGCGGGCTGCCACGACGGCGGGCCGAGCGGCGCGTCGCCGTAGGCGGACTGGGTGAGCGGGGCGATGTCGGACGGCAGTCGCAACGGTGTGCTGTCGAGGTGTGGCAGCAGCACGGCGGCGCTGCGCAGGAGGGCGGCCGGCTGGTAGACGCGGCGGGAGCCGCTGACCGGTTGCGGCGGTTCGGTGGTCCAGTCGGCGCCGGTGATCCAGCAGGTCGGTGTGGTCAGCCGGGCCGGCCGGCCGTCGCGGGGATGACGGTGGAGCCGGCCGATGCGTTGCAGCACGAGGTCGACCGGGGCGAGGTCGGTGACGAGCAGGTCGAAGTCGATGTCGAGGGACTGCTCGGCGACCTGGCTGGCGACCACGACGTGCCGGTGCGGGCGGCTGCCGGTGCCGGGCGGGCCGAAGGTGTCACGTAGCCAGCGGTCCTTGGCGGCGCGGTCGACGGCCATGAACCGGGAGTGCGCCACCGACACCGGCGTGTCCGGTCCGAGAGCCGCACGCAGCGCGGCGGCGGTCTCCTGGACCCGCGCCACGGTGTTGCGGACCACGAGCGCGCAGCCGCCGTCGGTCAACCGGTCGCGCAGCAGGTCCGCCAGCGCCGGCACGTCGTCGGGCAGCCGCTGTACCTGGACTTCGACGCCCCGTCCCGAGTCGGCACAGCTGACGGCGGTGCCACCCCGGTCGGCGGTGGAGACCGTGACCAGCGGGTACCGCAGGTCGGTGCGGAGCGGGGCGTACGGGTCGACGCGCGGCTTGCCACGGTCGCGCCAGGTGGGCCGGGGAATCGGGCCGAGCCGGCCGTTGTCGTACTTCTCCAACAGTTCGGCCCGCCGATTGGCCGGCAGGGTCGCCGAGAGGACGATGACCGGCACGCCGTACGCGCCGAGCCATTCCAGGGCCCGGTCGAGGAACCGTCCCATGTAGACGTCGTAGGCGTGGGCCTCGTCGATGACGACGATCTTGCCGGCCAGGCCGAGGTGACGCAGCACGAGGTGCTTGCTGCGCAGCGCCGCGAACAGCAGTTGGTCGATGGTGCCGACGACGAAGCTGGACAGCAGTGTCCGCTTGGGTCCGGCGAGCCACTTGTGCACGCCGATGTCGGTGCCGCCCTCGTCCTCGGCGATGCCGCTCGGCAGCGATGTCCTCCGCAGCCGGTCGTACTCGGGGTTGAGTGCCGCCTTGCCGTGGGCCAGCCGCACGTCGCGGTCGCCGCGGCCGACCTGGGTGTCGGGCAGCCGGCGGAGCCAGGACAGCATCCGGCCGAACATGGCGTCGCTGGTGGCCCGGGTGGGCAGTGCCAGGTAGCAGCCGGACGCGCCGGTGCGGTGGGCCATGATCTCGACCGCCGCCAGGGCGGCCTCGGTCTTGCCCTCCCCCATCGCCGCCTCGACGATCATCATGCCGGGGGCCGGCATCGTTTCGGCCAGTTCGGCGACCGTACGCTGCACCGGGCGTGGCAGCGCCCCGGCGGGCAGCGCGAACCGGGTCGCGAACCGCTCGTCCACGCTCGGCGGCGGCACGGCGGGCTGCCACGGAACGGGCAGGTCCAGCAGGTCCCAACCGGTGTGCAGCCGGTCGGTGTCGGTGCTGTCCAGGACGTAGGGGAAATAGTCCTCGTTGCTGGCGATCCAGTCGGCGACGATGACAAGGCCGGTGAGGGCGGCCTGGGCGGGCTGCGACAGCGGTACGTCGTTCCAGTCGACGAGCCGGTCCCCCGCGCCGGACCGTTCCGTCATCCAGGTCAGCAGTTCCCCCTGCACCTGCTGCCAGGCGGGGTCGCCGAGCAGATGCGGTCGCAGTCGCACGTTGTCGAGGCCCTCGTCGGTCGGCGGGACGCCGTGGTGGCCGCCGACGATGACGGCGTACGGGTGGGGGTCGGTCCAGCCGCGGTCCTGCAGCCATTCCGCGAGCACGATCTGCCCGGCGGTGGCGTGGGGGGCGTACCTGCGGTCGGCGCGGATCAGGTCCCGCCGGTAGTCGAGCCCGTGGTCGCGCATCCGCTCGGCCAGCGCGTGTGCCTGGCAGGCGAAGGCGGGTGTGGCCTTGCCGATGTCGTGCACCCCGGCGATCCAGACGGCCAGGGTGCGACCGTCGGCGTCGCCGCCGGGCAACTCATCGGCGATGCGTCGGCGTACCGCCCGGCCCAGCCAGTGGTCCCACAGCTGTCCGGCCACGTCGGCGGCGTCGGCCAGGTGCCGCCACAGCGGCAGCCAGCCGACCGGCGACGTACCTTTGCGGTCGGTCTTGCCCCAGACGGCGCGTGCCGCGTCGCCCAGCTTGGGACCGTCGTCGGCGGTGCCGGCGCTCATCGGGTCACCGGCAGAAGCGGACTGGGTGAACCGCTGTGTGACAGGTAGAGCACGTCGCGGGCGCGGGTCAGGGCGACGAACAGCAGACAGCGTTCCCGTTGCAGGTCCTGCTGGTGGGCGTGCGGGTCCTCGGCGGCGGAGGTGAGCGCGTTCGGGGCCGGCAGTACGCCCGCGTCGAGCCCGACGACGGCGAGGCACTGGAACTCCAGCCCTTTCATGCGGTGCATGGTGGCGACGTGCACCCCGTCGATGCCCCGCTTGTCGTCGGCGACGGTGATGTGGGCGTCGCTCAGGATCCTGCTGACGGTCTTGACGAGCTGTCCGGTGCGGACGGCCACGCCGATCGCGTGCGGCTCCACCCCCTGCTCCAGCCAGGTCCCCACCCGTTCGATCAGCGCTTCGTGCTCGTCGTCGCGGCTCCCGGCGGCGGCGACCTCGGGTACGCCGCCACGGGTGATCGAGCGGTAGCCGCGCAACGTGTCGTCCTGTCCGTCGAGGCCGACGGCGGCGTCACCGTTGAGGATCCTGACCGACAGGTCGAGGATCTCGTGGGTGGTCCGGTAGTTGACCGTGAGCCGTCGGGTCCGGCCGCGGACCTCGATGCCGAGCTGGGTCAGGGAGACGTGGCTGTCGTAGATGCGCTGGTAGGGGTCGGCGAGCAGGAACAGGTCGTTCGGCCCGGGCGTGACGAGTGCCCGCAGCAGCCGCCACTGCGCCGGGTGCAGGTCCTGTCCTTCGTCGACGACGACGTGCCGGTAGGGGGCCGGTGAGCGGCGCAGGATCGCGGCCGCGTCGTCGGCGAGCTGGGTGTGGGTGCGCAGGCGGCGCTTCGCCAACTCCTGCGTCACGGTGTGGATCGCGGCCCACACCTGCTCGCGTTGGGTGGCGCGCAGGCGTGCGCCACGGCCCTTGCGGGACGCGTCGCGGTACGCCTCGAGCGTGGTCAGCTGCTGCGCGAGTATCACCTGTTCCCACTCGTGCCTGAGGAAGGCCGCACTGTAGGTGGTGACGTGGCCGGCGCGGTCCAGGTAGGTGGGACCGGCCTTCGCGGCCGCTTCCCACAGCTGGTCGATGATCGTGCTCTCGGCGACGGCGACCTTCCCGCTGTCCCGGGACACGATCTCGTACGCCAGCCTGTCGACGCTGACCACGTCGATGCGCGCCCGGACCGCCGGGTCGGTGGTGAGCCGGTAGAGCTGTCTGGTCAGGGCGTCGGCGAGCGCGCGGGTGAACGTGGTGAGAAGGACCTTCTGGCCGTCGGGCAGCCGTTCGGCGAGGAACACCGCCCGGTGCAGGCCGGTCACGGTCTTCCCGGTGCCGGCGCTGCCGGTGACCAGAGCGGGACCGCTGTACGTCTCACGGCGGGCTACGTCGCGTTGCGTCGGGTGCAGGAAGGTGCGCCACAGGTCGAACGGGTGGGCAAGGATGGCGGCGAGTTCCATCGGCCCGGAGACGAAGTGAACCCGTTCGGGCGTACGGCGGGCCGCGGTGAGCAGGTCGTCGGTGTCCACACCCGACACGATCCGGTCGGCCAGCTCGGCCCGGACCTCGTCCACGGTCATTCCGCTGGCGAGCCCACGCAGGACGTCGAGCTGCGTCTCCGGCAGGCGCCCGGCGAGGCTCTCCAACTGCTTGTCGGTGACCATGATGCGCAGCAGCGGCACCAGATCCTCGTCCACCCCGAGCCGCACCAGGTCGGTCGTCGAAACCTGGTCGAACAGTCCGGCCACGGGCGGCTCCGACGGTTCGGTGCGGGCGAACTCCTCGATGCCCGCCTCGTCGCGCATCTCCAGCACGCCGAGCACCTGGTTGACGGTGAACCGGCGGCTCACCGCGAAGGTGTTGGCGTCGTCGTGCGGCAGGACGTTGAGAAGCACGTACCGTTCTTCGCCGAGCCGGAGCACCACCCCGCGATACGACAGGTCGATGCGGATGGTGCGGATGTTCGGATCCCGTGCCCCGGCCAGCTTCTCCAGATGCAGCCCGGCGTGGGTGTGCTGGGCGAACTTGCCGATGGCGGCGACGACGGCACTCTGCACGCGACGTGGCAGCACGGCATAGGCGGGCAGGAACTCCCGACCAAGGGCCAGCTCAGCCATACCATCCCCTGTCGGTGGCACACCCATACGACACCTGGGCGCGAAAGTCGGAACCTGTCGTGACCCGGACACGGCCGAACGTGCCGGTCACGCAGCATGGGAAGCGTGTAGACGGAGCCGCCGCACGCCGGTCCACATTGAAGCACTCTGTGAACGACCTTTGCAAGCGACCAATGGTGGTTGATGTTCACGGAGACGGGCAGTTTCGACCGGACGGCCGTACCGGACCACCGGTCGTCCGGTCGGTATGCTGAGCCTCGTGGTGCCCGGTGCGAGCCTGAAGAACCGGTACAAGCTGGCCCGACTCCCGTTGCCACACAAGGGCATGGGTGTCGTCTGGCCGGCCCGCGACGAGTTGCTCGACCGCCCGGTCATCGTGAAATTCGTCAGTGCCGCCAGTGTGGACACCGATCTCTTGCGCCGGTTCCGGCGTGAGGCGCTGCTAACCGCCCGGCTCGACCACCCCGGCGTACCCGCCGTCTACGACATCGGCGAGCATGACGGCCACCCGTACGTCGTGTTCCAGAAGATCGACGGAATCACCCTCGCCGACCTGGCTGCGGAGCAGGCACCACTGCACGTCGGATGGGTGGCCGCCATCGGCGCGCAGGTCAGCAGCATCCTGCTCGCCGCACAGGAGATCGACCTGGTCCATCGCGACATCAAGCCGAGCAACATCATGCTGGACACCAGTGGCGCGGTGAAGGTGCTCGACTTCGGCCTGGCGGTCGTGCGCGACGACGACCGCTACTCGCGGATCACGCAGAGCGGGCAGAGTCTCGGCACGGTGGGCTACATGGCTCCCGAACAGGTCCTCGGGGAGGAGACCAACCACCGCACCGACCTGTACGGCCTGGGGGCGACCCTCTTCGACCTGCTCACCGGCCGCCCGCCGTTCGACGGCGTGACCACCACGACCACACTGCGGCACCAGATGCACGACCCGCCGCCCCGTCCCACCCGGTTGCGGCCGGACATCCCCGCCGTGCTCGACGACCTCGTGCACGCGCTGCTGGCGATCGAACCCCGGGACCGGCCGGAGAGCGCCGCCGACGTCTACGCCGTCCTGGCGCCGCTCTCCCACGACCTGCCACCCATACCCGGAGTGGTCACCGACGCCGTGACGGCGGTGCGGGCATACGCCGCCGTCGTGGGACGAGTGCCGCAGCAGGCTCGCCCCACGACGGTGACCGCCGCCGGGTTCGACGTGGAGTTGACCGCCGCGCACGCGGAACGGTTGCAGGCCGCCGGCGAGCACCGCGCCGCCGCACGGCACTGGCGCCGGCTCGCCGAGCACCACGCGCGACAGTACGGCGACGAGGATCCCCGGGTGTTCGACTACCGGGCTCGCGCCGCCCGCACCCACGTGGCGCTCGGCGAGCGCAGCCGGGCGCTGCGGCAACTCCAGACGATTCTCGACGACCGGCTGCCGGTGGACGGGCCGGACCATCCGGCGGTGCTGGATCTGCGTACGGAGATCGCGCGACTCAGCACGTGACGGCGGGCGTCTCCGCACACACCAGGCCCGGATCGCTGAACGTCCGCGGCAGCAACACCACCTTCTGCGCCGGAAAACGGCCGTCGCCGCACCTGAAGATCCGGACACAGTTCTGCCCGCGCGTCTCGGTCGCCAGCGCACGCCCGGCCAGCGGCGAGTACATGGTGCTGTGCTTCAGCCAGGCCGCCTCCTCGCCGTGCCGGTCGAAGCCGCGGCCGATCGCCGCGTGCCCGAACACGTCGTGGACCGCACGGAACATGTCGTTCTCCGCGTCGCTGAGGTAGGGGTGGGGGTTGCCGCTGGCGGCGCTGGCCCACACCTTCAGCCGGCGCCGCCGCAGGTCGGCGAGCATCGCGGCGGCGTCCGGGTACGGGTCGGTGTCGACGATCCGGACCGTTACGCCCAGGCCGCCGAACTCCGCCCGCCCCACCATGAAGTGGTACTGCCGCACGGTCTCCCGGCAGAACGCGGCGTACGCCGGGTAGGCCCGCTCGTCCCGCACGGGTGCCGACGCGTACGCGTCGGCGATGGCCACGCCGACGGCGGGGTCAAGGCGCACTCGCGCGTACGCGTGAGGGGCCGGGCTCAGCGTGGAGGGGGACACGTACCGCCGGGAGCCACGGCACGCGTACGTGACCGGCGGGAAGCTGTCGGACGGGGCGGTCGGCGGCGTGGGTACGAACAAGGGTGTTCATGGTCCTCCTTCGGTAGTCGGGTCAGGCGGATACGGGTCAGCGGACCGCTGGGCCCTGATCGCACAGGTCTCGTCGCGGGCCCTCGCCGGGCCTCGGGTCCTGCTCACGCCGCAGCAGCTCGCCGAGCACCCTGATCTCGGAGACCCGGCGGTCCTGATGGAGCTTCGCGAACTTTCCGATGGTGCTGCTGCGCCCTCGACGCGGCATTGGTCCTCCCTGAGTCGGGGATCGGAACTGCCCAAGAACATAGCCCCTGTGAACCGTGTACACAATCCCTATCGTCATGCTAGCGTTCACGCGTGACAAAAGAGTCGACCCTGGCCCCACGCGAGGCCACCGTGACCGCCAGCGGCATCGCGCGACTGGCCAACGTCGGCCGGGCAGCGGTAAGCAACTGGCGGCGCCGCTACGCCGACTTCCCGACACCCGTCGGCGGCACCCCGACGAGCCCCGCGTTCGACGCCCGCGAAGTCGAACAGTGGCTGCATCGCCACGGACGACTCACGCAGGCCGGCACCGCGCAATGGGCCTGGCGACACATCGAGAGCTACCAGCCCGCGGCGCAGATCAGCGACGCCCTCGGCATCGCCGGCGCACTCCTGCTCCTGCGCGCCGACCAGGCCGGGCCACCCGGCGACAGCCTGCCGACCCCGAAACAGCTCGTCAGCCACCTGCGCACCCTCGACTCCGGCCTGGCCGAGCTGATCGGTGACGTACTGCCGAAACAGTGGACCGCGCCGCTCACCACACTGCTGCGCACGGTCGACCAGTTCGGCTCCGAACAGGGCGCGGAAGCCGCCTTCGAATACCTGCACGGCCAGTACGTGACGTCGGCCCACTCCATGTCCGGCCTCGCCGGCACACCCGACGTCGTCGCCGACGTGATGCTGACCCTCGCCGGCGCAGGAGCCCGTACCTTCGACTTCAGCAGCGGCACCGGATCCATCCTGCGCATGGCCGCCGACCGGGCCCTGCACGACGGCACGGCCACCCGCTGCCACGCACAGGAAGTCAACGCCCAGTACGCGCTGATCACCCTGCTGCGCCTGTGGTTCGTGCACCTGCGTACCCGGCGCGCTGGACAGGCATCGGAACCGCCCGTCGTCCACGTCGGCGACAGCCTGCTCGCCGACGCCCTACCCGACCTGCGGGCCGACGTCGTCGTCGCCAACTTCCCCTTCGGCATCCACGACTGGGGCCACGACCGCCTCGCCTACGACGCCCGCTGGACCTACGGCCTGCCGCCACGCACCGAACCCGAACTCGCCTGGGTGCAGCACGCCCTCGCCCACCTCTCCCCTGGCGGCACCGCCGTCGTACTCATGCCGCCGGCCGCCGCATCGCGCCCCGCCGGCCGCCGGATACGCGCGGAACTGATCCGCCACGGAGCGCTGCGCGCGGTCATCGCCCTCCCCGCCGGCCTGATGCCGCCAACCGCCATCGGACTACACGTCTGGGTCCTCACCCAGCCCGATCCGCACCAGCCGGGCGCCGGAAACCTGCTCATGCTCGACACCACCACCGCGCCGGCCGGCCAACCCCTCACCCAGATCGTCGGCACCGCCTGGAACGCGTACCGCTCCGACAGCTACGCCGAAATGCCCGGCGTCCACCGCGCCGTACCCGCCATCGAACTGCTCGACGACCAGGTCGACCTGACACCACAGCGTCACCTGCCACAGGCCGGCACACTCGCCACCACCCCCACCGAGATCATCGGCAGGATCGGCGACTTCGACCGGCTCCTCGACCACATGCGACGCAGCCTGCCCGCGGTCCACGAGACACCGACAGCACCGCTGCGCGAAGCTCCCCAGGCCGACGTCACCGACCTGATCCGATCCGGCAGTATCACCGTCCAGCGCACCGTCTCCCGTAGCCGATCAGCCGACGCCGCCGGCGGCACCGTGCTGACCGCCGCCGACATCCTGACCGGCGGGCCAGCCAGCGGACAGGCGACCCGTGCCACCGACGACACCCCCGGACCGCGGGTAGACGCCGGCGACATCCTCGTCCCGGTCATCGGCCGCAGAATCACCGCCCGGGTCGCCACGCCGGAACAGGTCGGCGCCGAACTCGGCCCCGGCGTCCAGTTGATACGCGTCGACACAACCCGCTTCGACCCATGGTTCGTCGCCGGTGTCCTCTCCCGCACGGACAACCTGCGGATCGCCGGCCGAACCTCGAGCACCGCGAGCGGCACCCTACGCATCGACATCCGCCGGCTCACGATTCCTGTCGTACCGCTCGACCAGCAGCAGGCGTACGGGCAGGCGTTCCGTCAGCTTGTCGAGTTTCGCCACACGCTCGAGCAGGCGGCGGCGGCCGGAGCGGCCCTGGCCCGCGAGATCGGCGACGGCCTCACCACCGGCGCTCTCGGTGTTGTCCCGTCACCAGTCCCAACAGCGTAGAGGGTGCGCTTGGAAAGTCCTCCGGGGTCGGTAAGGATTTCGTCGTGGGGCGACAAGTACGGGTGTGACAGCACCAATTCGGGAATCGGAGCGGGCCGCCGCCGACCGGCAACGGTTGACCGATATGTTTCGGCGAAATGGCGATGCGGTCCTGGCCTACGCCAGTGACCGGTTGGGCGGCCACGATGCCCAGGACCTCGTGGCCGAGGTGTTCGTAGTGGCGTGGCGGAGGCTGGAAACAGTCAGGGAGGGCCAGGAGCGGCCCTGGCTGTTCGGGGTGGCCCGGCGGCTGATTCTGCAACACCAGCGCCTACGCGGGGGAGACGTGGCACTTCGGGCCCGGCTACACGCCCAGCCCGCTGCTGGTGAGGCTGACCATCCGGAGCCGGAGGCCGCGCAGCGAGCGGACGTGCTCCGGGCCTTGGCGGTGCTGGCCGAGGGCGATCGGGAGGTGCTGCTGCTGCGGTACTGGTACGACTTCAGCGGCGGCGAGGCGGCCCGGGTGCTGGGCTGCTCCACGGCGACCTTCGCCGTGCGGCTTCACCGGGCCCGCCGACGATTCCAGGCCGCCTACGAGCGGCAACCAGCGGAAACACCGGCCGCGTCCACGACCAGTCTGACGGCATATACGAGAGGGCTCCAGTGAAGCGGCACGACACCGAACAGTCGATCCGGAGCGCGCGTCCCGACCATCCGCCTGGGTTCGCAGCCAGCGCGCAAGGAGAGGCGATGCTCGCGAAGGTTCTCGACACAGCACGGCAGCCCGCACAACGCTCCCGGCGACGGGCTTTGGGGATCGCGGGTGCGGTGGTAGCAGGAGTGTTGTTTGCTGGGGGCGCGACCGCCGCGATCGGCGGGTACGGCGCGCCCACCGCCCCCCGGGAGGCCCTTCCTGCGAACGGGGATGCCTTCCTGTGCGCCACCGCCGGGCTGCAGCGCATGGGTGAGGCGGCTTCCTCCGCCGAGGAGTCCCCGGTGGATGCCTGCCGCAGATCGTGGAGCCAGCTCTTCGACGACGCGGCCCCCCGCCACCTCTACCCCTGCGTCAAGGCGATGGACGACAGCCCCTCCCCAGAGGCCAGCGCATCTCCGTCGTCACGCCGGTGGAACGGGCTGCTCTACGTCCTCGACGGTGACCAGTTCGCCAACGCGCCGCAAACCTGCGGGGCGGTCGGGATGATGGTGGCGCCGATCGCCGAATGACAGCCCGCAGCCCGTGAGAAGGCAACCGCCCGGGATGAGCCCGGCCGAGCAACCAGACCTACCTCCGATCTCCCAATGCGTCGGCGCTTCGGTTTGACATCATGCGATGAACTGGAAGATCTTGCCGCCAGCAGGCAACGGCTGCGGGGTGCCGGTGAAGCGGTGGACGCCAACGGAGAACAGGACACCGTCGGGGGCGTGGAATGCCTCTTCGGCGAATCCCGCGTCGGCCAGCCACGTTCTAATCGCTGGCGTGAGGTCGGGCGTAGATCGGGTCCTGGTCCAGATCACCGTGGCACCGAGGGCGCAGAGCTGTGGCAGCGCGTTGATGGTGGTACGGGCGTCGGCGTCGCTGATGTTGCCCAGGACTCCCGCCATGATGACGAGGTCGGCGGGCACCGCCTGTCGGTACGAGGCGAGGTCGCCCGCGTCGGCCTGCATGACAGTCACCGTGTCGAGGTTTTCGGCGGCTGCTGTTGCTCGGGCTGCGGCTACGTTCCGCGGGTCGTACTCGATCAGGGTGGCACCGACCCGCGTGGCGTCAGGGCGCGCTGCCAGCACGTCGAGGATGTCGCGGCCTTGGCCGGCGCACACGCTGACCACGGTCACGGGTTTGCCGGGCCGCTCGTCGAGCCACGCGGCGATGTGCCGCTGAACAAGGCGCAGCCTGTGTGCCAGCGGCGAGCCGTGGTCGGCGTAAGGGCGGTGCCAGTCGTACCAGTCTTTTCCGTGGTTCATGTGGGCCGAGCCTGCCAGACCAGCCGTCACGGTCCTGTACCGCGCTCAGGTAAGTCGCGGCGGTGCCCGGCCCCATTCATGACCTGCTTGACCGGCAGGCGGGGCGTACGCGGCACCGGCTCGTCCCGCATCCGGGCTGGCCGAGGCCGGACAGGATTCCACGCAGGGTCTGCCGGGCCGCGGACACCTCGACAACCCAGCTCAGCGGGACCATCAAGATCCCGAGCCGTGTCGCGGTGAGCCAGCGCCTCGCTGGCCCGCAGCCAACTCTTCGATCGCCGGCAAATGCCGGGCGGCGGCGAAGAGTTCGAGGCGGTCGCCTGCCATCCCCACCCCCGTCGCCTCCATCGTGCCCAACAGACCGGGCCGGTGCCGGTGGTTCCGGATACCTCGGCGGAGTCACCCCGACGGGTCCGGCCGGCATGTTCGGGCGTGCCTCGGCCGGGGATGTGGCAAGCATGGGTGGGACACCACGCTGGCGGCGGTGGCGGGACTTCGCGCCGCTGGCCGTGTTGACGGTCGTGGTGCTGCTCGGCGCCGGCTTCTGGATCGCCGGATCGCGCCGGGCCGCCGACGCCTGCTGGGCCGTGGCGGCCCTGGTCACCCTGCTGGTCACGCTGCGCTGGCTGCTCCGGTCGCTGCGGCAGCGGCGCATCGGCGTGGACGTGATCGCCACCCTGGCCCTGGTCAGCACCCTGCTGACCGGTGAGTACCTGGCCGGGGCGGTGGTGGCGCTGATGCTGGCCACCGGTCACACGCTGGAGATATACGCCCAGGGCCGGGCCAGCCGGGACCTGCACGAACTGCTGGCCCGGGCTCCGCGTACGGCCCGCCGCCGCACCGCGGACGGCGGCATCGAGACCGTCGACGTCGACCGGGTACGCCGCGACGACCGGCTACTGGTCGGCCCCGGCGAGGTCGTACCGGTCGACGGTCGTACCGAGGAGCCGGCGACGCTGGACGAGTCGGTGGTGACCGGCGAGTCGCGGCTGGTCGAGCGGCCGGCCGGGGACCGGCTGGCCAGCGGCGTCGTCAACGCCGGCGCGGCGTTCGGGCTGCGGGCCGCCGGCACCGCGGCCGAGAGCACCTACGCCGGCATCGTCCGGCTGGCCGAGGAGGCGAACGCGGCGAAGGCGCCGATGGTCCGGCTCGCCGACCGGTACGCGGCGGCGTTCGTACCGTTCACCCTGGTCCTGGCGGGTCTCGCGTGGGCGGTGTCCGGGCAGTTCGTACGGGCGGTCGCGGTGCTGGTGGTGGCGACGCCGTGCCCGCTGCTGCTGGCCACCCCGATCGCGATCGTGTCCGGGCTGTCCCGGGCGGCCCGCCTCGGGGTGCTGGTTCGCGACGGCGGATCGCTGGAACTGCTCGGCCGGGCCCGGACCCTGCTGCTGGACAAGACCGGGACGTTGACCGCCGGCCGCCCGCGGGTGGATCGGGTGGTGGCGGCGCCCGGCGGTGACCGGGACGAGGTGCTGCGGCTGGCGGCCTCGGTCGAGCAACTGTCGGCGCACGTGCTGGCGGCGGCGATCGTGCGGGCGGCCCGGGAGCGGGGGCTGCGGCCGGTGGTGCCCGAGCAGGTCACCGAGGATCCCGGTCAAGGGGCCGGGGGCCGGGTCGACGGTCGGCTGGTCCGGGTCGGGCAGCACGGCGGCGACCTGCCGGAATGGGCCGTACGCGAACGGGACCGGGCCGAGACCGACGGCCTGTCGACGGTGTGGGTCAGCGTCGACGGCAGTCCGACGGGTGCGGTTCTCCTGCGTGACCCGGTACGCCCGGACGCCGCCGACACCGTACGGCGGCTGCGGCAGGCCGGCTTCTCGAAGCTGGTGATGGTGACCGGGGACCGGCCCGAGGCGGCCGACCGGGTGGCCCGGGCGGTCGGCGTCGACGACGTGGTGGCCCGCTGCTCCCCGCAGCAGAAGGTCGACCGGGTACGCGCCGAGTCGGAGCACGGCGTGACCGTCATGGTCGGCGACGGCATCAACGACGCCCCCGCGCTGGCCGCCGCCGGGGTAGGCGTGGCACTGGGGGCGACCGGAGCGACCGCGTCGGCGGACGTCGCCGACGCGGTGCTGTCGGTGGACCGGCTGGACCGGCTCGCCGATGCGGTGGAGATCGCCCGCCGGTCCCGGGCGATCGCGGTGCAGAGCGCCACCGCCGGCATGGGGATGGCAGTGGTCGCCATGGTCGCGGCCGCGTTCGGGCTGCTGCCGCCCGTTGCCGGCGCGTTTCTTCAGGAGGGCATCGACGTCGCCGTCATCGTCAACGCGCTACGGGCCCTGGGCGGCCGCCCACGGATACCGGACACAGCGCAACGACGGTGAACTTCTACGCGGGTAGCCGGTGACAGCTGACGGGACGGAAACCCGGGCCTCGTCGGTGGTGCCGGCCTTGGCGTCCACGGCACGCTCCCGTACGAACAGAGGTCCGGACTACCCGCCCTTCTACAATGGAGCTGAAGGCCGGAACCCTAGCCTCTAGTCTCAATAGTTCGCACGGGACGCTGGTTTTGCCGAATCGATAAATCCAGATGGAAGCTTGCCAACCAAAGTGAAGAAAAACGGCCTACTTGATCTTTAGAGCACCAGGTCAGAAAGCCTGCTCCCCGCGCACGCGGGGGTGATCCGGTCCGGGCGTTCTGGCGGGCGATCGTGGACCCCTGCTCCCCGCGCACGCGGGGGTGATCCCAGTTCGAGTGTCAGGTCAACACCTGGAGCCTCCTGCTCCCCGCGCACGCGGGGGTGATCCGGTGAGCCGTTCGGAGCTAAAGCGCGGTGACATCTGCTCCCCGCGCACGCGGGGGTGATCCCTCGACGTTCAGGCAGAAGGCGATCCCGAGGCGCTGCTCCCCGCGCACGCGGGGGTGATCCCGCGGCATCCGACCGACGTTCTTTTCCCCGCATCTGCTCCCCGCGCACGCGGGGGTGATCCCTGGCCTGCATGTCACGGACGGACCGCATGAGCCTGCTCCCCGCGCACGCGGGGGTGATCCCGCCCGGTCCACCGGGGACACGTCGCTGTCCTTCTGCTCCCCGCGCACGCGGGGGTGATCTGATCCCGTCGTCTGTTGTCATCCATTGTTGTACTCACCCTGCTCCCCGCGCACGCGGGGGTGATCCCATGCAGTACGAGCGGAATTCACGGACCGCGACCTGCTCCCCGCGCACGCGGGGGTGATCCCGGGCCGACCACAGCGTTAGGTCGTGCGTCACTCTGCTCCCCGCGCACGCGGGGGTGATCCCGTGCCTTAGCGGCTGAGGCTAGGCCAACACATCTGCTCCCCGCGCACGCGGGGGTGATCCCTGATTGTCGGGTCAGATGATGTAGTCCTGATCCTGCTCCCCGCGCACGCGGGGGTGATCCTTGGTCCCGCGTAAGGGGGTCAAGGAAGACAAGCTGCTCCCCGCGCACGCGGGGGTGATCCCACCCGGTCGTCGTAGACCGTCAGCCGCCACAACTGCTCCCCGCGCACGCGGGGGTGATCCCTTGTCGAGCAGCAGAGCCCGCCGGATCGCCCTCTGCTCCCCGCGCACGCGGGGGTGATCCGTGCCGGAGTGGGGCGAGCGGCGTGTTCACCCCTGCTCCCCGCGCACGCGGGGGTGATCCCCAGCACAAGGACTATGCCCAGCGAAACATGGTCTGCTCCCCGCACACGCGGGGGTGATCCCGAGGCGCTCGCCCGCGACCTCAGCGACCTGAGCTGCTCCCCGCGCACGCGGGGGTGGTCCCCGGTCGGCCCACACTGATCCGTCTGCAACATCCTGCTCCCCGTGCACGCGGGGGTGATCCCTCGGCATCACCGCGAGCGAGTTGCAGGTCAAGCTGCTCCCCGCGCATGCGGGGTTGATCCGAAGCAGATCGCGAAGGAGGTGTACCAGCAGGGCTGCTCCCCGTGCAGACGGGGGTAATCCGGAGGCGGAGCCGCGCCGGTACAGCCGCTCGTACTGCTCACCGCGCATGCGGGGATGATCCCGTCGGCGATCACTGGTCGTCCGTCTGGCGCAGCTGCTCCCCGCGCACGTGGAGTGCTCCCATGTGGACCGCTTGATTGCCGGTCGTGGTCGGGATCGTTCAGTTAGCAAGGCTGAGTTCGGCGACTTCCTGCGAAAGATCGCCACAGCACGAGGTGCAACTGCCGGCGCGGATAGGCCTGACAACCACCACACCCACGAGCGCCCCGAGATCGCCAGCTGAAGAAGAACCCCAGGGTGCACGCGCGCACTTCACCCCGACCCCTCCGGATCTCGGCTCAACCTCGTCGAGGTCTGCGCGGGGTCGTTCGACAACGTCAAGGAACTCATCGCCGCGATCCGCACTTTCATCGACGGCTGGAACGACCGACGCCACCCCTTCACCTGGACCAAGACCGCCGCCGAGATCCTGCCGCACACCACCGGTGAGCGAGATTCAGATGCGGGACGCTAGAAGCGATCGGGGCGGCAACCCGACAACACCGGCTCGTCGATGCCGTTGACCAGTTCCCGCGCGATGAGGCGACCCATGGCCGGGGCAAGCGTGACCGCCGAGTGCATCACCGCCAGGTAGAGACCGCGTACGTCGGCGACCGGACCGACGATCGGCTCACCGTCGGCCGGCATCGGGCGTACTCCGAGCCGTGTGCCGAGCAGCTCGACGCTCCCGGCACCACGGAAGGTGGACCGGACGGCGGCGAGGGTCCGTGCGGGCGAGTCCGCGGCGGCGATCAGCCGGTCCGCGGCGACCGGCCGGAGATCGAAGTCCTCAGTGTTGACCACGGTGCGGACCAGGCCGGCCGGCGCGCGAAGCCGGAAGAGCGGGCACGGTGAAGGCTCGACCGGGACACGCACGCCGAGCGACGCGCCGAGCGCGGCCGTGGCAACGCCGGCCGCCAACACCACAGTCGTACCGGACAGGGGTCCTACGGCCGTCTCGACCCCGGCCACCTGGCCCGCCGCATCCCGGCGGACCGCGGTGACTGCGGTGTCCAGATGTACCCGGGCGCCATGGGCGCGGGCGCCGGCGACCAGCCGCTCGGTCACGCCGACCGGGTCGACGGCGCCGTCGTCGGGTGCCCATACGGCCCACTCCGGGGGCTGTCGAAGGTTGGGCTCGAGCGTCATCACGGTGGCCGCGTCCACGATCTCCTGCCCGGGTCCGGCCTCCGGCGCGCTGCCTTCCGCGCGCCAGCTCAGTGAGCCGGACCAGGTCACCGGGAGTCCCGGCAACTCGGCCTCGACCCGGTGGTACTCCTCCGTCGCGGTGGCCCGGATCCCGGCCGCCGGACCGGTACGTACGCCGGACGCTCCGACCCAGGCGAACGAGTCCGCCGTCACGCCGGCGCCTGGCCGCCCGGCATCGAGCAACGTCACGGCGGCGCCCGCCCGGGCGGCGTGGTAGGCCACCGACGCGCCGACGATGCCAGCTCCGACGACGACTATGTGCCTACCCACCGGTACGCTCACCACGTTGACGACCCTACTGTCCGCAGCGGCTCCGTCCGTGCGGCCTGACGGGTCGCCGCCCGCTGACCCGGTAGGCGGGATTCATACGCGGAACACTGGCAGTGCGCGTGGTGTGCCGCTCCCCCGCCGGACGCGGTGGAGCGGCACGCCTGTCGCGGCCTCCGTTACCGCCGGACCTTCAGCCAGATGGTCGGTACGGGACCCTGCGCGGTCGTGACCTCGTCCATCCGCACATGGGCGCCACCGGGGTGGTGGAACAGGCGTACGCCGTCGCCGAGCAGTACGGGTGCGATGAACACCAGGATCTCGTCGAGCAGGCCCGCCGCCAGGCACTGGGCGGCGACGTCGGCGCCGAGGACGTTGACGTACCGGTCGCCGGCGGCGGCCTTGGCCGCGGCCACTCCGCTGGTCAGGTCGTCGACGAAGGTGGTGTCGGGTACGGGGTTGGTGGGCGGCCGGTGGGTGAGCACGAACTGCGGGCCGGTCCACTGGCCGCCGAAGGCGCCTTCCTTGTCGGTGTCGCGGTTCGGGTCGTCGCCGTAGTAGGTGCGGGCGCCGATGAGCAGCGCGCCGATCTTTCCGACGAGGTCGTCGGCCACCGGGTTGGGGCCGCCGACGTGCTCGGCGAGCCAGGACATGTCACCGCCGGGGCCGGCGATGTAGCCGTCGAGTGACATGGTCGCGGAGTAGAGAACTCTGGTCATGCTTCTTGAGACTACGGTCGCCCGGAAAAACTATCGGTCGAGGCGCGGTGGCAGCCGGAACGCCGGGAAGAGGGCCGGATTGTGGAATGCGGTGATCTCCGTGATCTGGCCTTTCTCGACGCACAGCACCCCGATCGCGAACGGCGCGTACGAGTGCTCTTCGGGGCGTCGTACGTAGGCCGCGGCGGCGAGCTGGCCGTTGGCCCGTGCCGGCAGCATCCGGAACGTGCCCACGTACTCGGGCGAGTTGGGGTCCCAGCTCGTCGACAGTGCCGCGAGCACCGCCGGTCGGCCGGCGAGCCATTCCGGGTACGGCGGCATCGTCGTTCTTACGTCCTCGGCCAGCAGTTCGGCGATCTCGTTGAGGTCGCCCCGTTCGGCCGCCGACATGTATCGGCGTAGCACCGTGCGCTCCTCGTCGGTGGGCGGGGCGGACGGTGCCCAGTCGGCCCGGCCCGGTGGCAGGTGCTTGCGCAGGGTCGCTCGTGCCCGTTGCAGCGCGCTGTTGACGGATGCGACGGTGCCGTCCAGTGTCTGGGCCGCCTGCCGGATCGGCCAGCCGAGCACGTCGTGCAGGATCACCGCGGCGCGCTGCCGGGGTGGCAGGTGTTGGATCGCGGCCAGGAACGCCAACTCCAGCGTCTCCTTCGCGACGACCCTCGCTTCCGGCTCGTCGGAGTGCGGCGCGACCGGCTCCCACAGGTGGTCGGGAAACGGCTGCAGCCAGGAGGGGGCGACGACGGCGGGTTGCGGCTGGCCCGGGTCGTACGGCGGTCCGACGTGGTGTGGGAGCACGCGCCGCGCCCGACCGGTGAGGGCGTCGAGGCAGGCGTTGGTCGCGATCCGGTAGAGCCAGGCGCGGATCGACGAGCGCCCCTGGAATCCGTGCCGGCCCCGCCAGGCCCGCAGCAACGTCTCCTGAACCAGGTCTTCCGCTTCGTCGAAGGACCCGAGCATCCGGTAGCAGTGCACTCGCAGCTCGCCCCGGTGCCGCTCGATGAGGTCGGCGAAGTCTTCGTCGTCGCTCACCCGGCGACCGTACCGAACCGGCCCGGGCCCGGCTCGCCCCGCACCCGCCGAACGTGGCCGCAACCTGCACTTATGGCGGACGGTAGCCGGCCTTCCGTGCGCTAGCATCCGAAACAAGATCACCGCCGGGAGGGTGAATGGTCCTCAACGTGCCATCCGCAGCGACGGACCGCGACGACCCGCGGGGTCGGCCGGAGATCGACGTATTCCTCGACACCCTGCAGGACGTGCCACCGCACGCGCTGACCGCCTGCCAGGGCTGGACCGCGCACGAGGTCGTGGCCCACCTGGTCTCCGGTGTAGAACTCCTGACCGAGCAGGCCCGGGCCCATCTCGAGGGGCGGCCCGCTCCGGCGGTGACCGACTGGGCGGCGCGGGAGCTGCCGTACCAGGCGCTGGACGACCGGGTGCTGCGCCGCCGGCTGGAGACCGGCGAACGGGAGATGACCGAACTCTTCAAGCACCTTGCCGCCCCCGATCCGACCGCGGCAGTTCCCGGGTTGGGGTGGGGCATGCCGGTCGGGGAACTGGTCCTGCACATGCGGCAGGAGTTCGCCGTGCACCGCTGGGACCTCGTCGGCGACGACGGCCAGGGCGACGAGGTGCTGGCCCGGCCCGAACTGCTCGCGCACTCGGTACGGATGCTGCAGAACTCGCTGCTCGCAACCGGTCTGGCCGGTGCGGGCGGAACCGGGGCCGACTTCGCCGCCCGGCTGCGGTGCCCCGACCAGCCCGATCTCGTCGTCGAGGTACGGCGCGGCGAGGGGCGGTTCGCGCTGGTCGAACCCGACGACGGTCCCGCGGTGGAGACGGATCCGGCGGCCCGGCTGCTGCTGTTGTGGGGCCGCCGCCCCTCGGATCCCCGGCGGGTCCGCAGCGGGCTGCCGCCGGGCCAGTTACAGCGGTTGCAGCAGTTGCTGTGCGGATTCTGAACCGCACCGGTGATCGGTCGGTCACCGGCGGAATAGTGATGCCGGATGGACGGTTGGGGCCAGTTGTGACGACGAATCCCGAAATGAGCCCGACCGACTGGGTCCGCAGGCAGACCGAGCAGATCCTCACGCAGGGCACCACCGAGGGCGTATTGATCTTGGATCGCCCGATCGTGCTGGTGACGACGACCGGCGCGCGGACCGGCAAGGAGCGCTACGTCCCCGTCATGCGGGTCGAGCACGACGGCCGGTACGCGATGGTCGCGTCCAAGGGCGGCAGCCCCGAACACCCTTCCTGGTATCACAATGTGAAGGCGAACCCGGCCCTGACGCTGCAGGACGGCACCGCGATCGACCCGTACGTCGCCCGCGAGGTGGCCGGCGCCGAGCGCGACGAATGGTGGGCGCGGGCCGTCGCGGCCTTCCCGCCGTACGCCGAGTACGAGACCAAGACCGAGCGTCTGATCCCCGTCTTCGTCCTGGAGCCGGCCGGCTGATCCGTGCCGCGTCACGGCCGCGCCGGGCCGGGTCGGACACCTCGCTCCACATGATCACCTGGCTCGGGCGGCCGTCAACTGCGGGCTGGAGGACCGGGTCTACGTCAACAGCGCCCGGCCTGCCCCCAGCGCTGTCCCATGCCACTACTGCCGCCGGCGATAGTGGATTTTGGAGGTATATGCACCGGATGAGATCAATGCAACTGGTGCACCCGGCAACTGGGAACGCGCGCGAAAGAATCATCACGCAGGGTGACGGTACGTGCCTGAAGCGGAACACTCCCGAATCGGAGCGGTCGACCGGCCGCTCCGATTCGGGAGGAAGAGGCCCGCACATGATCATGATCGGAGCACAGTCCTCGGCTCGGCGTGCGATGCCGCGTCGCGCCCTGGTCACGGTGGGCGTCGCCGTGCTCGTCGCCGCGTCGCTCGCCGGTCCGGCGCCGGCAGCACCCCCGGCGGTCGACGCCAGGCCCACCGCACCCGGCGCGGGGCTGGTCGGCTCCGTACCCGGTGGGTTCGCCACCTGGTCGGAACTGGTCGACGTCCAGACCCGGCTCAACGCCGTGGCAGAGAAGATTGCCTCGGCCAGGAACGCCGGCTTCGCCGGGATCGTGGCCGCCCCGGAGAACCGTGAGGTACGGGTCTACTGGAAGGGTGATCCCGGCGGGACGGTGCGTTCACTGATCACCGACCTGAACCGCACCGTCCCGGTGAGACTGCTGCCGGCCCGGTTCTCGGAGGTCGAACTGGCCGGCGCGGCCCGCCGGCTCGCCGCCGTACCGAACGTCGTCAACGTCATCCCGAAGGTCGACGGAAGCGGCGTCCAACTGACCGTCACCGGTGACAGCGCACAGGTCGGCATGGCGCCGGCCGTACGCGAGTCCGCCGTCCCGGTCTCGGTCGTGACCGGTGAGCGGCCGGTGGCCACCCACAGCCGGCAGGCCGACATTTCCCCCTACTACGGCGGGGGCCGGTTCTGGTCACCGATCGGTGCGTGCAGCACCGGCTTCGCGATCAACCTGGGCGGCCCCCAGCAAATGCTCACCGCCGGTCACTGCGGCGAGAACGGTCAGACCGTCACCACCGGCGCCGGCGTCCCCATGGGCAGCATCCACAGCAAGATCCTCTGCCAGGACATCGAGATCATCGACGCCCCCTCCTTCGGCCGGGTCTTCAAGGACCTCGCACCGGGTAGCGTGGCCGTCAGCGGCACCGCCGACAGCTTCGTCGGCAACTGGGTCATCCCCAACGGAGCCTCCAGTGGCGAACTCGGTGGCGTCCAGGTCACCGCGGTCAACCTCTTCCTCGCCGTCAACGGCATCCCGTGCGACACCGTCGGACCGCTGATCCAGGCCCGACAGGTCGCCGGCCGGTGCGCCGTCGCGCCAGGGGACAGCGGCGGCCCGGTGATCGCCTACCGGCCCGACGGCACAGCGAACGCCCTCGGCACCATCACCGCCGGCCAGAACCCCGTCCCGAACAGCGCCTGCCCCAGCGCCATCTACGCCCCGGGCTACAACTACGTGTACTACGTCCCGATCAACGCCTCGTTGCGCACCTACGGCGTTTCGATCGCCACCGGCTGATCGCGTACGCACCGGGCCCGTCGGCTCCGCCGGCCGGCCGGCCGGCCCGGTGTTCGCCCGGTCTCGCCGCAGCCGGAGGCACGGGTCATGATCGTGGTGGTGGGACGGGCAGCGCGGTTCGGAGGAGCGGAGTGGACGACTACGCCAGGGTGATCGCAGCCTTCGAGCGGCTGCACGCGGCCGGATGCCCGCTTCCCACCGCCGAGCAACGCGAGCGGATCGCCAAGGTGGCGTTTCGACGGTGGCGAAGCTTCGACCGGCGCTCGCGGGTTCGTCGCCCCGCACGGGCCGATCGCATCCGGGACCTCGCGCACGGCCTGGTCGATGCCCTGGAAGCCGAGCCGCGCCTGGTCGGCCCCCTCGTGCGCGACTACGAGTGTCTGGCGGAAGCCTTCGCGGCTGCCGTTGATCCGACGGCCGATGAGGGCGAGACCCCGTCTGCGCTCCGGTGACCCGGACGAGGTCGACCAGACGGATGGCGGCGTTGTCAGGCGGTCAGCAGCAGGATTCCCGCAGAGATCAGGGCGATGACCTTGATCATCTCCAGGGCGATGTAGGCGTGGTGGCTACGTGACCGGGGCGCATCGTGACCGGCGAGGACGCGGTCCGACCGGCGGGTCAGCCGTGGCCGGACCAGGGTGAGCTGAACGATCAACGCGACCACGGCCACCGTCACGGCGGTGACCGCGCCGCGCGACGGGTGGCCGGCGACGAGCGCGACGACGAGTACGGCGGCGAGCACGACTTCGACGGTGTTGAGGGCGCGGAAGACGAGCCGGCCGATACCGAGCCCGATCGGCAGGGTGACGCCGGGAGCGCGGAACTTCAACGGTGCTTCCAGGAACGAGATGGCCAGCACCATGCCGAGCCACACGAAGGTCACCGCGGTGGCGACCGCTGGCGCGGGTGTCATCACTGCTCCCGTTCGACGAACTTTGACCCCGGGAGCAGGCTAGCAACCGTCCCCTCCTCCACCGCCGCGTGACGCCGGCCGGGGTCGCGCTTGCGCCGGTGGGTAAGTAAGTATTTACTTTCGCCGTGAGTCGACGCGACGAGATCATCGACGTGGCCCTACGTCTCTTCGCCGAGCGGGGCTACAAGGCCACCACGATCACCCAGATCGAGGCCGCCGCCGGCCTCTCCCCCGGCGCCGGCGGGCTCTACCGGCACATCGGATCGAAACGCGAACTGCTCGTCGCCGCCTTCGACCGGGTCCTCGACAGCCGCCGCGCCGCCCAGAACATGCCGAGAATCACCGACCTGGACGACCCACGCATCGCGATCAGCGTCGCCGGCCGCGCCGTGCTCGCCTACGTCGCGGCCGACCGGGACCTCTACCGGCTCGTCCTGCGAGGCGGCGACCTGCCCGTCGACCTCTCCGACGTGTACCAGCGGCTGTTCCAACCCGGCTTCGACGAGGTCGCCGGGTGGCTGGCACAACTCGCCGGTGACCGGCCCGGGTTCGACGCGACGGCCGTCGCCGCCGTCGCCCTGTCGTCCCTGTTCTACTTCGCGATCAGCGAGTTCACCTACGGCTGCCCGCCCGGGCACGTCGAACAGGAACGGTTCCTCGCGGCCTGGACCGCGGGGCTGCTCGCCCAGCTCGGAGTCTGACGTGAGCACCGTCTTCAGCGGCGGCACGATCCGCACCATGGACCCGGTCCACCCGGTCGTCGACGCCGTGGCGATCGACGGCGGCGTGATCACCGCCGTCGGCGACGCGGACACCGTACGGGCCGCCGCCGGCCCCGGCGCCACCCACCATGACCTGGCCGGCCGCACCCTGCTGCCCGGCTTCGTCGACCCGCACCACCACCTCTACCTGGTGGCCGGCGACCGGTACACCCGAGCCTTCGACGACCACCCGGCGAGGCTGCGGGACCTCCTCGACCGGATCGCCGCCATCGCCCGCGCCGACACCGGCACCGGCTGGCTGCGCCTGCACGGCGTACGACCGCTCCTTTTGGCCGAGGGCCGCCTGCCGACCGCCGCCGAACTGGACACCGCCTGCCCCAACCGGCCGCTGCACCTGCTATCGGTCAGCTACCACGAATCCACCATCAACTCCGCCGGACTGTCGGCGCTCGGATACGGCACCGCCACCCCCGACCCGGGCGGTGGCCACCTCGAACGGGACCGCCGCGGCCGCCCCACCGGTGTCCTCGTCGAACAGGCGAGCTTCATCGCCGAGTCACTCACCCGGCGCGCCACCACCGGAGACGCCGACTGGGTGGAACGCGCCACCGCACACAGCCGGCTCCTCGCCCGGCACGGCATCACCCGCATCGCGGACCTCGCCGTACCCCCGGAGGGGGCCGGCCGGTACGCCAGAGCCGCACCCGATCTCGCCGTCACCGTCCACCGCTGGCACGTCGGCGCCGCCGAGATCGGTGATCCCACCATGCCCGACCTCGACCCCGACCAGGATCCCGGCCACCCCCGCACCCCGCTCGGCGGCTTCAAACTCCTCATCGACGGCGGCGAACGGTGCGACCTGTGCCTCACCGGCCGGCAGCTCCTCCGCTCCGCCGCCGGGATGCCGCTGGCGGTGCTGCGTCACGGCCGCCGGGCCCTCGCCCTGTCCCGCCGCGGCGGGACCCCGGTCCGTCGCCCGGACGGCCGCTGGCACAACGGCCTGCGTGTCCTGGACCGCGACCGGCTGACCACCGCCGTACGGGCGGCGGTCGCCCGGGGCCTGACGCCGGCCCTGCACGCCGTCGGCAACGGCGCGGTGACCGACGCTCTGGACGCCGTCAACGGGCTCGGCGTCCCGGTCCGGATCGAGCACGCCATGATCTGTGACCCCGCCACCGCGCGCCGACTCGCCGACTCTGGCGCACACGTTGTCGCCCAGCCGTCCTTCCTGTACGACCTCGGCGCGGAACTCACCATGCTGCCGCTGCCCGCCCCTCTGCGGCTGATTCCGCTGCGCACGATGCTCGACGCGGGCGTGCCGGTGGCGGCCAGCAGCGACTACCCGGCCGGCACGCTGTCACCACTGGCCGGCATCCAGGCCGCGGTCACCCGTCGCGTCGCCGGCGGCACGGTCGTCCACCCCGAGGAGGGACTCACCGTCGAACAGGCCCTCGCGGCGTACACCAGGGACGCCGCCGCGGCCCTGGGCATGGCCGGACGGGCCGGCGTGCTGCGTACCGGGTCCGCCGCCGACCTGGTCGAACTCGACCGGGACCCGGTACGCGCCAACCCCGAGAGGATCGCCGGGATCAGGGTCACCGGCACCTGGTGCGCGGGCCGGCGCACCGCATGACCGGTGGCCGACCGTGGCGCGGCGCCCGGGGCGCGGCGGCCAGGAGCCGCCGGGCCCACAGGCGCCGGGGTGCCCGGCGGACGGTCAGCCGGTGCTACAGGAGACGGTCGGCCAGGTCCAGTTGCCGTTGTGCCGGATGGTGACGCCCCAGTTGTTGCCGTTGCCGTTGGGCCTGGCGGTCAGCACCTGGGCGCTGGGGTAGCTGGCGCTGACGTTCCAGGTCGCGATGATTCCGGCGGGTGACGGTACGGTCATCGTCACGGTCCAGTTGCTGGAGCCGGACACCGCGACGTTGAGGTTGTAGCGGTCGCTCCACTGCTGGCCCGCGGACAGCGTCGCGTTGCAGCCGCCACCACCGCCACCACCGCCACCGCCACCGCTCCCCAGGGTGATGTTGGAGTTTCCGCTGCTCTGGTATCCCTCGGTGGCGAGAATCATGTAGTCGTGACTGCCCAGGTTCATGCCGTTGCGCGCCCACGCGTCGAAGTGGTTGCCAGAGGTGATCGTCCCGCCCGTCCTCTTCGACTGCCGGACGCTCCAGTACTGCGGGAAGGTCCTGGTGCCCTCGATGGAGGGAGCGTTGTACCGCATCGTCTCGTAGATGTCGTACGTACCGCCGTCGCTGGTGACCGTGCCCTTGTACGTACCGGTGGGCCGGTAGGTGCCCCAGTTGTCGACGACGTAGTACTCGACGAGCGGGTTCCTCGTCCATCCGTAGAGGGTCAGGTAGGCGTTGCCGGACGGGTTGAAGCTGCCCGAATAGGTCACGCTCCGCCGGCCGCCGGTGCTCCAGCCCTTACCCGCGACGAAGTTCCCGGTGTTTCGCCACGAGGTGCTGTAGTTTCCGCCGGCCCCCAGTTCCATGGAGACCGTGCCGGAACTGTCGGTCCAGAACGAGTAGAAGTAGCCGTTGTGGGTGCCGGTCTGGTTCGAGGTCACGGCCGCATGAGCGGTGCCGGGCAGCATCATGGTGGCCGCGATCAGCACTGCCGCGCTGGCGCTGCCGATGAGCCGCCTGACTGGCCCGCGTCTGCGGCTTCTCGGACGGGCGGTGACGTCGTTCATGGGCATGATCCCTCCTTGGGACGGCTGGCGGGAACCAGGCAGCGTGATACGGCCCCGCGAGCTGTCGGCGGTCAGAGCGCCGGCCACCGCGCGCGGGCGTGGTAACACGATTGAGGTTGACCGGTCGTCATACGGCGACGACCGGAGTGCAAGGTCGCAACAGGCGTTTGATCGATGACACCCGATGCATTGGGTGTTCCCGAGTATCGATCCGCCGCCGACTTCTCGTCAACAACTTCCGGAAATGCCGCCCGAAGCCTGATCTTGACTGCCGCCACGTCGCCAACTTCCATACCTGACCATTGCCACGATGGCAGGCCGAGCCAACTCTGGGCGGGCGTCGACAACAGGCTCGACGATCCCGACATCGAGCCGCTGGCCCTGAAACTTTCGGAGAGCTTCCGGAGGTCCTGCCGGCCCGCTTGGCCGCCCGCACCCGCTTTCACACCGAGGTCGCCGCGAACTCTGCCGACACGCCTCAACGCCTGACCGCGCCACCTACGCCGAACCCAGATCCTCGACTACGCAGACGGCCGACCGGGTCATCAACGCCTGCCACCGGCAGGTGAATGAGAGGTCATCCGTCCACTGTGGGGTTTCGATCGGGCGGGAGTTGCCCGACGCACGGGGAGCAGACCGCCACTCCCTCACAACCTTCGGATACGGCAAGCCGCCACGCCTCGAGAAGGTCACCCCAACACTTCGGTCACGACTTCCGGCTCCACGAGCCGTCCGCCATGATGATTCAGGCCAGACATTGGTCCCGCGCCAAGCCAGGGAGTTCAGATGGCGGCCTTGCCGACTAAAGTGAAGGAAAATCGGCTAGTTGATCTCTAGAGCACCCGGTCAGGAAGTCTGCTCCCCGCGCACGCGGGGGTGATCCCTACTGGAGGCCGCGGCCGCGATCTCTACCTGGCTGCTCCCCGCGCACGCGGGGGTGATCCCTTCGCACCAATGGCAGTCTTGTTATAGACCGTCTGCTCCCCGCGCACGCGGGGGTGATCCCCGGCAGCCGGCCCGGCCGTTGATAGTCACGATCTGCTCCCCGCGCACGCGGGGGTGATCCACGGACGTGCGTCGTCCACTGCGTCGGAATCCGCTGCTCCCCGCGCACGCGGGGGTGATCCCTCGCTGTCCGTCCCACGACCAACGGGTGGGGCCTGCTCCCCGCGCACGCGGGGGTGATCCCGCCAACAGCAGGGACCCCCGCGGATCCACGTCCTGCTCCCCGCGCACGCGGGGGTGATCCCCGGCGGGCGGCGCGGGTCATCCAGCCGGACAGCTGCTCCCCGCGCACGCGGGGGTGATCCCGCCTTGCGCTGCGCGGTGGTCCGGTTGAGCATCTGCTCCCCGCGCACGCGGGGGTGATCCGTCGTCGAGCACCTGAAGGGTCAGCGTGCCGCTCTGCTCCCCGCGCACGCGGGGGTGATCCTCAACCGAGGGGCTCCGAGCCGTGTTCGACGACCTGCTCCCCGCGCACGCGGGGGTGATCCTGTTAGACCGGGGTTTTCCAATCCCGCAAACCCCTGCTCCCCGCGCACGCGGGGGTGATCCCCCGGCATGTGGCGGCGTCGCCTTGCTGACCGGCTGCTCCCCGCGCACGCGGGGGTGATCCCCACAAGGCCATTCCGGTAGAGGCTGGTGCCGCCTGCTCCCCGCGCACGCGGGGGTGATCCGGTCCACGCGTAAGCAATCGAACCACCCCCCGTCTGCTCCCCGCGCACGCGGGGGTGATCCCGCCCCCACCGACGCTTCGGCGGTGGCCTTGACCTGCTCCCCGCGCACGCGGGGGTGATCCCGAGCTGGACCGCGTGCTCAAGGCGCTCGGCCACTGCTCCCCGCGCACGCGGGGGTGATCCCTTGGCCACGACCTGCTCGATAGCTGATCTGACCTGCTCCCCGCGCACGCGGGGGTGATCCCGTGTGCGTGTTTTCGGTGCTCTCGAAGCGCTGCTGCTCCCCGCGCACGCGGGGGTGATCCCTGGCGCAGCTTGTGCGCCCCGAACTCGGAGCCGAACACTGCTCCCCGCGCACGCGGGGGTGATCCCATCGACCAGGCCACCGCTCGCCCGTAGCCGCGCTGCTCCCCGCGCACGCGGGGGTGATCCGGGGCCTCCGGTGACGGTCGGGCACGGACAGGCTGCTCCCCGCGCACGCGGGGGTGATCCCGGGGAGTCGCGCCGCGCCGCCCACCGCGACACCTGCTCCCCGCGCACACGGGGGTGATCCCTGTGGGTTGCCATCGAAACCGGCGAGATCATGCTGCTCCCCGCGCACGCAGGGGTGATCCCTGAAATCCCGTGGCGTAAGCGCTAAGGACATGCTGCTCCCCGCGCACGCGGGGGTGATCCTTCCATAAAAGCCAAGAGCCCTGCACCCCATCTCTGCTCCCCGCGCACGCGGGGGTGATCCCGGATTGCGGCCGCTGTTGACCGTGACCGGTCGCTGCTTCCCGCGCACGCGGGGTGATCCCTACGCCGAGATTGCCGCCGAACTGATTGACGACCGCCCCCCCTGCGGCACACGGGGGGCGGTGGTCCGCAGGCAGCCACGCAAAGACGGTCCGCCTCTGCCCGCTCCCCGGCACATGGGCTGTGGTTCGGGCGGAGGATGCCACTCTGCGTACGTCGGACACGGCCGGTGGAGGCTGGAAGGGTCAGTGCCCCGATGGTGCCAGGTGGGCGCGTTCTCCCTGTGCGCCGAACAGTGCGAGCAGTTCCGCGGGTTGGGTGTCGGCGCTGCCGATCCAGTGCGGTATGCGGGTGTCGAACTCTGCGGCTTCGCCGACGCCGAGCTGGAATTCCCGCTCGCCGAGCACGAATCGAACCTGTCCATTGAGGACGTAGAACCACTCGTATCCCTCGTGGGTCTGCAGGTTCATCGTGGGCGATCGGCCGGCCGGCGGGTAGATCACCTTGTAGGCCTGGATGCCGCCGGCCCGCCTGGTCAGTGGGACCATCACCAGCCCGGATCGCCGTACGGGTCGCAGGTGGATGCGCGGGTCGCCGGTGGGTGGCGCCGCGACGAGATCGTCGAGTGGTACGCCGTGTGCCCGGGCCAGCGGCAGCAACTGCTCCAGGGTGGGGCGGAGTTTGCCGTTCTCGAGGCGGGACAGGGTGCTCGCGGTGAGGCCGGTTTCGTTTGCCAGCGCCGCCAGCGTGGCGTTCCTCGCCTGGCGCAGGGCGCGCAGACGCGCTCCGACTCCGGCCAGCACGTCTTCTGCGGGGTTGTCCATGCATCCGATGATGCGGATCCGCAATTTTTCTTGCAAGTAGGAAATAGTGGTGGCGATGCTGGCGGTACACCAACCTGGCATCGACTGCGTACGGATCACGCGCGGCACGCCGGCCGACGAGGGGATCGACCCACAGATGGATTTCACCCGAAGCCGAGGACCTGCGGGCGACCACGGCGGGGACGCCGAGGCGTTCTGGGAGCGGCACTACCGCACCCGGGGCAGCTGGGGCGTACGCGTGAACCCGCTGCTCGCCGAGATTGCCGCACCGCTGCCCTGTGGCGCCGTACTGGATCTGGGCTGTGGCGCTGGCGGCGATGCCATCTGGCTCGCGCAGCGGGGCTGGCACGTGACCGCGGTGGATATTTCGACGACCGCCGTCGAGCGGGTGCGGGATCGCGCCCGGGAACTTGGCGTCGCGGACCGGGTCGCCACCGAGCAGCACGATCTGGCCAGGAGCTTTCCGGCCGGCCGGTTCGATCTCGTGTCTGCCCAGTACTTCCACACCCCGTTTGCGTTGCACCGTAGCCGGGTCCTGCGTACCGCGGCGGATGCCCTGCGTCCCGGCGGTCTTCTGCTGGTCGTCGACCACGGCTCCACCGCGCCGTGGTCGTGGAACCAGGCCCCCGACGCCCACTTCCCCACGCCCATCGAGATCGCCGCCGAACTCGATCTCGACCCGGCGCGGTGGTGCGTCTTGCGGGCCGACATGCCCCGCCGCCGGGCCACCGGACCCGGTGGTGAGACTGCCACCGTCGTCGACAACGTCCTGCTGGTCCGGCGAGCCGCCGGAATCACGCGACCATCTGATCGGAAGGAGTGACGTCATGCCTGGGAGGCGGGCGAAGGACAGTGGACCGCCGTGGACCGGCGCCGGCGAGAAGGCCACCCTGCGGGATTTCCTCGACCATCTACGTACGTCGATCGCGGACAAGGTCGTGGGTACGCCGGAACCACAGGTGCGGGCAGGTGGAGTGCCGTCGGGCACCAGCCTTCTCGGGCTGCTCAAGCATCTGACGTACGTCGAGCGGTTCTACTTCCTTGGTGAGGATGTCGACAACTGGCGGGCGACCATGCGGCCGTCCGTGGAGGACACGGTCGACAGTGTGCTCGCCGACTACCGCAGCACTGTCGACCGGGCGAACAAGGTCATCGACGCCTGCCCGGATCTGGCTCATCCTGCCCCGCGTCCCCCGCGCCGGGGACCGGCACCGTCCATGCGGTGGGTCCTCGTGCACATGATCGAGGAGACCGGACGGCATGCCGGCCACGCCGACATTCTCCGCGAGCAGATCGACGGGTCCACCGGCCGCTGACAGCGCGGGCCGCAGGATCGGAGCCTTCAGAAAACTTTCCTAACAATTGGTATCAGAACATTGACGACCGTTCACGCCATGGCAATACTCTGAGAGCGCTCTCTGACAACTGGCCGCCCGCCGGGACCAAGCGATCAGGAGGACATTCTGATGCCTCACCCACGCCGACTCGCCGGCATCGCGTCCGCCGCCCTGGTGGGCGCGCTCGCACTCGGGCACGCGCCGACCGCTGCCGTGGCCGGAACCGACACCGCCGCGCAGCCGCAGCCCTTCGGCCGTACCACGCTGGGCGGCGCCGACCCCAGCGTCATCCGGGTCGGCGGCCTCTACGTCTCGGCCAAGTCCGTGGACGGCGGGGTCGCGGTGCGGACGGCGTCCACCCTCGAGGGCATCGCCACCGCGCCCAAGCGCCAGGTGTGGCGGGACACCGGCAACCTCGGCGAGGTGTGGGCGCCCGAGATCGTGCACCACGACGGTCGATACCACATCTACTTCGCCGCCGGCCGCAGCGCCGCCCACCGGATGTACCACATCAGCTCCGCCACCGCCGACTCCGGCTACTCGGCCGCCACGAAGGTCGCCCTGCCCGGCGACAAGTGGGCGATCGACGGCGTGCCGTTCACCCACAACGGCCAGCGCTGGTTCGTGTGGTCCGGTTGGGCCGGCGACACCAATGTGGAGCAGAACCTCTACATCGCCCGGATGACCAGCCCCACCACGACCACCGGCGGCCGCTACATCATCTCGCAGCCGCGGGAACCGTGGGAACGCGTCGTCGGCAACCCGTACATCAACGAGGCGCCGCAGCCGGTCCGCGACCCGAACGGGCAGCTGCACATCGTGTACTCCGCCAACGGAAGCTGGAGCAGCCGGTACTGCCTGGCCGACCTGCGGCTACGGGCCGGCGGCGACCCGACGTACGTCTGGGACTGGTACAAGAGCAACGGCTGCCTGTTCGGCTCGCACGCCGACAACATGATGTCGGGCTGGCACGCCACCCTGCACGTCGACGGCCCCGGCCACAACTCGTTCGTCCTAGAGCGCGGCGACATCGCCACCAGCCCGCCGTCCGGCAACCGGTTCCCGACCATGTTCCACGCGGTCGCCAAGGGCACGCCGTACTCGTGGTCCAACCGGTACTGGTACACCGGCACGGCCGTGTGGTGGGGCAACACCACCTACCGGCGGGCCAACGTTCCCGGGGCCACCACCAACGTCGGTTACAGCCTCAAGTTCTTCGAATGACCGACCGCGACACCTGATCGGCCGGCGCGGCGGGTTCACCGCAGCCACGCGCGGCGACCGGGCCGGTCAGGTGGGCACGGTACGGGTTCGGCGCACCGGCCTCCCCGGACGGGTTGGATATCCTGCGCCGATGCGTCCCATCGCCGTCCTCGACGCGCCGTCCAACCTCGGTCTGCGCCCGCCGGCACCGGGCCTGGTGCCCGGCTGCTACAAGCTGGCCGGCGCCCTACGTGACCAGCGCCTGCTGTCCCGGCTCGCGGCCCGTGACGCGGGTGTCGTCGTGCCGCCGCGCTACGACATCCGCGACTGGCGGCCCGGCGACGGGGTGCTGAACGCCGCCGCGCTGGCGCGCTACACGCGACAGCTCGCGGAGCGGGTCGACGCCGTCGTCGACAGCGGTGACTTCCTGGTGCTGCTCGGCGGAGACTGTTCGATTCTCCTCGGCCCGGCGCTCGCCCTGCGCCGGCGCGGGCGCTACGGCATCGCGTACCTCGACGGGTCGATCGATTTCCGGCATGTCGGCAACAGCGACCGCGTGGGTGCCTCCGCCGGTGAGGGCACCGCGATCGTCACCGGACGGGGGCAGCCCGACATCGCCGACATCGACGGACTCGGGCCGTATTGCCGGGAGGAGGATCTGGTGATCCTCGGGGTGCGCGACTACGACAGCGAACTCGCCGAGGTGCGGGGGCTGGGCATCGCCGTGCACACCACCCCGGAGATCCTGGCGGAGGGCTCGGCGGCGGTCGGCTCCCGGGTGGCCCGGCGGCTGGCCGCCCACGACGGCTATTTCTTCGTCCACCTCGACGTCGACGTGCTGGACCCCGAGGTCATGCCGGCCGCCGATGCCCCCGATCCGGGCGGCCTCGACCACCCGCAGTTGACCGAACTTCTCCGTCCGCTGGTCACCGATCCGGCCTGCGTCGGCCTACAGGTCACGGTCTACGACCCGGACCTCGATCCGGACGGGCGCCACGCCGCCGCGCTCGCCGACACCGTGGTCGCGGTTCTGCGCGGCTGATCGGATCGCCCACCACCGGGCAGCGGCGCCGGCAGGGACGGGTGCTCCGCTGCCGGCGCCGACTGTGGTGTCAGCCCAGTTGCGACCACCACTGGCTACTTCCGGTGAAGCGCTTCAGTGGTGTGCCGGCGGCGTGGAAGTAGTAGCTGTAGGCGCCGTTCTGGCCGTATCCGTACATCGTGACCGCGTCGAGGTTCCAGTTGTCGTCGGTCTGGAAAGGGCCGTTGTGCGACAACATTCGCAGCTTCAGACCGGTGACGTCGCAGGAGTTGACCGTCCAGTTCAGGTTGTGGAGGCCCAGCACTTTCGTATGGGTCGAATTGTTGCCGAAGCCGGAACGGAAATGCTGTAGTTCCACGTCGCCGTACCTGGTCGTCAGGAACGGCATCACCTCGCTGTTGCTGCGCAGGTCGTCGCCGCCAGTTCGAAAGACCAGGGTGAAGCTGGTCATGTTGTTGCAGGCGATCGGGCCGGCGTTGGCAGGGGTCGCGGCGACGGCCGCACCGACGGCCGCGAGCAGGCCGGCTGCGAGCAGGCCGATGACACGGTGGAGCGAGCTGGATCGGTGACGCATCGGGATATGCCCTCCATAGGCGATGGGTCGTTGTCGGATTGATTCCGAGTTCGCCAAAACGTATCGTCGAGGCCGCGTGATGTCGTGAGTAGCGCCCTACTCATCGCCGGCCGGGTCCGTGCGCCAAGCGGTTGACCTGGGCAGCTGGAACGAACAATCTCCCGGGAACGTTATTCACGGGTGCCGACCGACAATTGAAAGACATAGACCGTTACACCGACGCCCATCGGCCCGTCGGGCCGCCGCCGTGGTGGTGTTCGATCGCGGGCTGCCCGGGTAAGCGCGGGGAGCCGACGCGACGCGCGGTTGACATGGGATTCCCGCAGGCCGACAACGAACTCAGCACGGCCCCCTCCGACCCGGCCGGCGCATACCGGGCGTTGCGGGCGGTCCACCCGAGCTAGGAGGTGTGAGGACGATGGGACGTAACCTGGCCCAGATGACCACCGGGCAACTGCGCGAAGAGGCACAGCGTGCCGGGATCGGCAACACCGACCAGATGGACAAGGAAGACCTGATCGGTGCTCTCGGCGGCACCACCAACGCCAGACAGGGCGGCGGTCAGACCCAGAAGGATCCTCGGCCGAAGGGGGTCCGTCCGCAGGAGTACAAGAACATACCCGGTAACCAGACCTGAGCCGGTCCGGGCCGGACGGTCGGTGGGGTGCGGCAGTCGCGCCGGACCCCACGGGCCGCCTCGGGCTTTCGACCGGGCCGGTGAGTCCCGGTAGGGCGAACGGGTCAGTCGACCCGAACAGGACTGGACGGGGCGGGTTCTTCCTGTTGTTCGGCGGGCAGAGGCCGCTTCGACGCTTCGGGGTCGCGCAGGGTGCGGAACATCAGCCAGCTCAGGGCCGGCATGAGGATCAGGGGTGTGAGCGCGGTCCGTAGCGAGGTCGCGTCGGCCAGGACGCCGATGACGGGGCTGGCGAGTCCGCCGATACTGACGGCCAGACCGAGGGTGATGCCACTGGCGGTGCCGACTCTGTTGGGCAGGTAGTCCTGTCCGAGGGTGATCTGCAGGGAGAAGGGCACGTAGAGGCCGGCGGAGGTCAGGGCCACGAACAGGTACATGGCGGGTCCGGGCGCCCACACCACGCCCGCGATCGCGAGGACGGTGACCGCGTAGGACCAGCGGGACACGGTGACGCGGCCCCATCGGTTCGCGGCGGATCCGCCGAGCAGGGAGCCGGCGACGCCGCCGAGGTAGAGCAGGAACAGGGCGGCGGTGCCGGCGGCGGCGCTGCCGTTCATGCGCTGTTGGGCGTAGAGGGAGATGAACGTGCCGAGGCCGACGAAGGCGATCGACCGGAACACCACCGCGAAGGTCAGCCGCACGAACGAGGTGACGTCGTCACGCCCGGCCCGCGTGGTGTTCTCGCGGGTGGTGTTCCCGCGCCGGGCGAGGGCGTGCAGCACGGGCAGCGCCATCGCGGTGCCGGCGAGTGCCGGCACGACCAGCAGTGGCGTCCAGCTCAGTCCGCCGAGGGCGGCGATACCGGCGACCATCAGCGGTGCCAGGGCGAAGCCGATGTTGCCGCCGGTCGAGAAGTAGGCCATCGCGGTGTGGCTGCCCTCGCTGGCTTCGCGGGCGATGCGGGCGGATTCGGGGTGGTAGGCGGCCACGCCGATGCCGGAGAGCGCCACGAACAGAAGGGTGAGGGTGTAGTTGCCACTCAGCCCGCTCAGGGCGATGCCGACCCCGCCGAGCAGGGTACTGGCGGGCAGCAGCCACGGCATCGCCCAGCGGTCGGTGAGGGCGCCGAACACCGGTTGCGCGATCGAGGACAGCAGCGTCGCGGCGAGCACGATGCCGGACACGGCCGCGTACGTGTAGGCGCGCTCGGCGACGAACAGGGGCACCAGTGCGGCGACGGTGCCCTGGTAGATGTCGACGCAGGCGTGGCCGACGGAGAGCAGGGTGATGGACGTTCTTCTGCGCACGATCCGATGCTTCCAACGCGCCACCCTGTCGGGCTTCCGATAACCTGACAATCAATGACGGAAATCCGCCACGTGTCGGTGGCCCCCACACGCAGCCAGTGGCTCGCGTCCGGGGCTGAGATCGACGCGCATCGCCATGACGATCACCAAATCATCTACGCCGCTCGCGGTGTCCTGACCGTGACGACCAGCGCGGGCTCGTGGGTCACGCCGGGCACCCGGGCCATCTGGGTGCCGGCCGGCACCGTTCACGCCCACCGCGCCTACGGCGAACTCGAACTGCACCTGGTGGGGCTGCCCGCCACGAGCAACCCACTCGGCCTGGACACCCCGACCGTGTTGTCGGTCGCCCCGCTGCTGCGTGAGCTGATCATGGCCTACACCCGCGGCCCCGTTGAGCAGAGCCCGGAACGTGACCGGCTGCGCGACGTGTTGCTCGACCGGTTACGCGCCTCTCCGCAGCAGCCGCTGCACGTGCCAACCCCGACCGATCCGCTGCTGCGTGCCGTGTGCGCACTGCTGCGGGCCGACCCGGGCGGCAACCGAACGCTGGTCGACCTCGGCCGCGAGGTCGGCGCCAGCGACCGGACCCTGTCCCGGCTGTTTCGCCGCGACCTCGGCATGAGCTATCCGCAGTGGCGAACCCAGCTGCGCCTGCACCACGCGCTGATCCTGCTCGCCGACAGGACGCCCGTGACCGCGGTGGCCCATCGGTGCGGATGGTCATCGGCCAGCGCGTTCATCGACGTGTTCCGCCGCACCTTCGGCCACACCCCCGGCACCCATCCCGCGAGCTAGTTCCAGGGTCCCGTGAGTCGCGCGGCGGTGGGCGGCCGCGCGTTGGGGAAAGTGGCCGCCACGGTCCGTCCGTGATGCCAGGATTATCCCCTAGGAGGCTTTGGTCATGCCGGACAGGGATCAGGTACTGCGGCTGCTCGACCAGGGGAACGACTACGTCGAGGTCGGGCGCCGGCTCGGCATCCCGCCCGGTCAGGCGTACCTCATCGCCACCGGCGTGCCGGCGGACGACGGGGTCACGGTGAACCGGGAGCGGCGCGGCCGGCCGGGGCTCCTGCCGTCCCGGACGCAGCGGCTGGTCAACGACCGTGAGGTCAACCCGATGTCGTCGGCGCTGGTACGCGAATGGGTACGCCGCCGCGCCGCCGAGGACCAGCCGATGCAGCGGGCCGCCCGGGCGGACGGACGGCACTGAGCGACCGAGCGGAAGGGCAGGACCGATGGCCGGAATCTCCCCCCGGGGATGGCCCGTCTGGCGGCAGATCACCGGCCCTGACCGGTCCGGGCGGGGCGCGGCGGTCAGGTCCCCGCGCAGCGACTCCCTGGAGCCCCGTACGGCCGGCGCGGACAAGGTCGTCAAGTCGGTCTGCCCGTACTGCGCCGTCGGCTGTGCCCAGAACGTGTACGTCCGCGACGACCGGGTCGTGCAGATCGAGGGGGACCCTGACTCGCCGGTCAGCCGTGGCCGGCTGTGCCCGAAGGGCGCCGCCTCGCTGCAACTGACCACGGACTCGGGCCGGCTGCGTACGGTGCTGCACCGTCCGCCGTACGCCTCGGACTGGCAGGAGCTCGACCTCGACACCGCGATGGAGATGATCGCCGACCGGGTGCTCCGGACCCGGCGGGAGACGTGGCGGGCCGAGGAGCGGGGCCTGCCGGTGGCCCGCACGATGGGCATCGCCAGCCTGGGCGGCGCGACGCTGGACAACGAGGAGAACTACCTCATCAAGAAGTTGTTCACCGCGCTCGGCATGGTGCAGATCGAGAACCAGGCCCGGGTCTGTCACAGCTCCACCGTCATCGGTCTGGGCACCTCGTTCGGCCGGGGCGGCGCCACCACCTTCATGCAGGACGCCCAGCACGCCGACTGCATCGTCATCGAGGGCTCCAACTACGCCGAGGCCCACCCGGTCGGCTTCCAGTGGATCATGGAGGCGAAGGCGCGTGGCGCGGTCGTCATCCACGTCGATCCGCGGTTCACCCGTACGAGTGCCCTGGCGGACCTGCACGTGCCGATCCGGGCCGGGACCGACGTGGCGTTCCTCGGCGGGATCATCAACCACGTCCTGACCGAGGGAAAGGACTTCCGGGAGTACGTCCTGGCGTACACGAACGCGGCCACGATCATCAACGAGGACTTCCGGGACACCGAGGACCTCGACGGTCTCTTCTCGGGATTCGATCCGGAAGAGCACGTCTACTCGGAGCGGAGCTGGCAGTACGACGGCGTCGACGTCGTCTCCGCCACCGGGCAGCGGGACACCCAGTACCAGCAGCGTACGTCCGGGTCCTCGACCGGCCGGGGCGAGAAGCACGGCTCCGCCGGCGCGGCCCTGACCGGCGAGCCGCACCAGGACCTGACGTTGCGGCACCCGCGCTGCGTCTACCAGATCCTCAAGCGGCACTACGCCCGCTACACCCCGGAGATGGTCGAGCGGATCTGCGGCATCGCACCCGACGTCTTCGCCGAGGTGTGCCGGCACCTGGTGGAGAACTCCGGCCCGGAGCGGACCAGCGAGTTGGTCTACGCGGTGGGCTGGACCCAGCACTCCGACGGCTCGCAGTTCATCCGCGCCGCCAGCGTGCTGCAGTTGCTGCTGGGCAACATCGGCCGCCCCGGCGGCGGCATCCAGGCGTTGCGCGGCCACGCCAGCATCCAGGGCTCCACCGACATCCCGACCCTGTTCAACCTGCTGCCCGGCTACATCCCGATGCCGCACGCCCACGCCGGCCAGACGCTCGACAACCTGGTCGCCGCCGACGCCGCCCCGAAGGGCTACTGGGCCAACATGAAGGCATACCTGGTCAGCCTCATGAAAGCCTGGTGGGGGCCGGCGGCGACGCCGGACAACGACTTCTGCTTCGGCTACCTGCCCCGGATCACCGGCAGCCACTGCACCTACGACACCGTCATGGAACAGCTCGCCGGCACCTGCAAGGGCTACTTCCTGCTGGGCGAGAACCCGGCGGTCGGCTCGGCGAACGCGAAGATGCAGCGCCTGGGCATGGCGAACCTGGACTGGCTGGTGGTCCGCGACTTCAACCTGATCGAGAGTGCCACCTGGTGGAAGGACGGCCCGGAGATCGAGTCCGGCGAGCTGCGCACCGAGGACATCGGCACCGAGGTCTTCTTCCTGCCCGCCGCCGCGCACACCGAGAAGTCCGGCAGCTTCACCAACACCAACCGGATGCTGCAGTGGCACCACCAGGCGGTCGAGCCGGCGGGCGACCGGCGCAGCGAGCTGTGGTTCATGTACCACCTCGGCCGGATCATCCGCGACCGGCTCGCCGGCTCCACCGCCCTGATGGACCGCCCGGTCCTGGACCTCACCTGGGACTACCCCACCGAGGGCACGGTGGCCGAGCCGTCGGCCGAGGCGGTACTGGCGGAGATCAACGGCTGGGACGCCGGCGGCAACCCCCTCCCCGGCTACACCAGCCTCAAGGACGACGGCTCCACCGCCTGCGGCTGCTGGATCTACTGCGGGGTGTACAAGGACGGAATCAACCAGGCGGCCCGGCGCAAGCCGGCCGAGGAGCAGAACTGGGTCGCCCAGGAGTGGGCCTGGGCCTGGCCGGACAATCGCCGGCTGCTCTACAACCGCGCCTCCGCCCGCCCCGACGGCCGGCCGTGGAGCGAGCGGAAGAAGCTGGTCTGGTGGGACGAGCAGGCAGGCAGGTGGACCGGTTACGACGTGCCCGACTTCGAGCCGACCAAGCGCCCCGACTACCGGCCGCCGGAGGGTGCCACCGGGGTGGCGGCCCTGAAGGGCACCGACCCGTTCATCATGCAGGCCGACGGGCTGGGCTGGCTCTACGTCCCGGCCGGCATCACCGACGGGCCGCTGCCCACCCACTACGAGCCGCAGGACTCCCCGATCAGCAACCCGCTGTACGGCCAGCAGCGCAACCCGGCCCGGCTGCTCTACCCGCACGAACACAACCGGTACCAGCCCAGCGGCCGGCAGTCCGGCGCGGACGTCTTCCCGTACGTGGTCACCACCTACCGGCTCACCGAGCACTTCACCGCCGGCGGAATGAGCCGGCACACGCCGTACCTGGCCGAGCTGCAACCCGAGTTCTTCTGCGAGGTCTCCCCCGAGCTGGCGGTGGAACGCGGGCTGGAACACGGCGGCTGGGCCACCATCGTCACCGCGCGCAACGCCATCGAGGCCCGGGTCATGGTCACCGAACGGATGGCGCCGCTGCGGGTGGACGGGCGGGTCATCCACCAGATCGGGCTGCCGTTCCACTGGGGACCGAACGGCTACAGCCGCGGCGACGCCGCCAACGAGCTGTCCGCCATCTCGCTGGACCCGAACTCGCACATCCAGGAGGTGAAGGCGTTCTCCGCCGACATCCGCCCCGGGCGGCGACCACGCGGACCCGCCCGCCTCGAACTGGTCGCCGAATACCAGGCCCGCGCCGGCATCACCGGCCTGACCGGAACGGAGGTCTAGGCGATGGGACTCGACCTGAGAGTGGCCGCCGAACACGGCCTCGACCCGGCCACCGCGAGCGGGTACGACACGCACCCGCCGCGGATGGGCTTCTTCACCGACACCAGCGTCTGTATCGGCTGCAAGGCGTGCGAAGTGGCGTGCAAGGAGTGGAACGCCATCCCGGAGGACGGGCTGACCTTCACCGGCATGTCGTACGACAACACCGTCGGGCTCGGCGCGGACACCTGGCGCCACGTGGCCTTCGTCGAGCAGCCGCGACGGCTGGGCCGGCAGGAGACCCACCTCGCCGACGTGGAACTGCCGGCGGCGGTCACCGCGCAGGCGGCGGGCCGTACCGCCGTCTCGCTCGGGATGCCCGAGTCCCGGCCGCCGGACGGACACCCCCACCCGGTGCGCGACATGGAGTTCCGCTGGCTGATGTCGTCCGACGTGTGCAAGCACTGCACCCACGCCGCCTGCCTGGACGTCTGCCCGACCGGGTCGCTGTTCCGGACCGAGTTCGGCACCGTGGTGGTGCAGGAGGACATCTGCAACGGCTGCGGCTACTGCGTCCCGGCCTGCCCATACGGCGTCATCGACCAGCGCAGGGACGACGGCCGGGTGTGGAAGTGCACGCTGTGCTACGACCGGTTGTCGGTCGGCCAGGAGCCGGCCTGCGCGAAGAGCTGCCCGACCGACTCCATCCAGTTCGGTGAGCTGACCGAGCTGCGCGAGCGGGCCGAGACGCGGGTCCGGCGGCTGCACGACCAGGGCGTCGCCGACGCCCGGCTCTACGGCGCCGACCCGGGCGACGGGGTCGGCGGCACCGGTGCGTTCTTCCTGCTGCTCGACGAGCCGGAGGTGTACGGCCTGCCCCCGGATCCGGTGGTCACCACCCGCGACCTGCCGGCGATGTGGCGCCGGGTCGCGGTGGCCGCCGCCGGGCTGCTGGTCGGGCTGGTCGGCGTGACGGTCATCGGAGGTGGCAGGTGAACCGGACCGACGTACGCCTCGACGGCGCCCCCGGCCTGCCGGCCGGGCGCGAGGCGGTGGTCGGCTCGGCCGGCCGTTGGCGGCGCCGCCAACGGGGCGAGCGGCTGATGGTGCCGAAGGCCGAGTTCCGCTCCTACTACGGGCTGCCGGTGCTCAACGCCCCGACCTGGCGGGCGGCGGACATCGCCGGATACCTCTTCCTCGGCGGGCTGGCCGGCGCCTCGTCCACGCTGGGCGCCGCCGCCGAGTTGGCCGGGCGGCCCCGGCTCGCCGCCGGGCTCAAGGTCGGTGCCGCCGGCGCGCTCGGCGGATCGCTGTACGCCCTGATCCACGACCTGGGCCGGCCCGAACGGTTCCTCAACATGCTGCGGGTGTTCAAACCCAGTTCGCCGATGAGCGTCGGGTCCTGGCTGCTGGCCGGCTACGGCCCGCTCGCCGGCCTGGCCGCGGGCAGTCAGGTGACCGGGCTGCTGCCCCGGCTCGGCCGGTTCGGCACGGCGGGCGCGGCCCTGCTGGGTCCGGCGGTCGCCGCCTACACCGCCGCGCTGATCGCTGACACCGCCGTGCCGACCTGGCACGAGGCGTACCGCGAACTGCCGGCGTTGTTCGTCGGGTCCGCCGCCGCCTCCGCCGGCGGGCTGGGCCTGCTGGTCGCCCCGGCCGGTGAAGCCGGCCCGGCCCGGCGGGCGGCCGTCCTCGGCACCGCCGTCGAGCTGGTCGCGGCCCGGCGGATGGACCGCCGCCTCGGGCTGGTGGCCGAGCCCCTGCGCGAGGGGGCGGGCGGGTGGCTGCTGCGGGCGGGTAGGGCGTTCGGCATCGGTGGTGCGGTGCTCGCGGTCGCGGGCCGGCGCAGCCGTACGGCCACTGCCCTGGCCGGGGCGGCCTTCCTGGCCGGGGCCGTCTGCACCCGCTTCGGGTTCTTCACCGCCGGCGTCGCCTCGGCCCGGGATCCGATGTACACCGTGACCCCACAGCGCGAACGGCTCGCGGAGAAGGAGGCACCACGATGAGGACGGTCGCGAGGTATCTCCCGTTCGCCGGCATCGTGCTCACCACCTGGCTGGTCGCCCGGCTGGCGGTACGGCAGCAGGAGCACCGGGCGGCACCGGGCGCGACGTCACGGACGCTCGTCTCCGGCGGCGGGCGGCGGCTCGGGCGGGTCGTCGTGTAGCACCTCGGCCAGTTCGGCCCGGCCCCTGGTGCCCAGCTTCCCGTTGATCCGGTAGAGATGGTTCTCGATGGTGCGTACCGAGACGACCAGCCGGTGCGCGATCTCCCGGTTCGACATGCCCCGGGCGGCCAGGCTGCCGATCTCGCGCTCGCGTCCGGTGAGCGGCAGGGGCGCGACGGTGCTCGTCGCGAGGGTCCGGACGCCCTCGCAGCGTTCGGTCAGCCGGCGTACCCGGGCGGCGGCCCGGTGTGCCGCGCCGCGCCGGTTCATCCGCTGGTAGGTGGCGGCCGCCTGGGCCGCCGCGTCGGCGGCCGCCAGCAGGTCCCCCATCCGCTCCAGCAGGTCCGACGCGGCCCGCAGACCGTCGGCGTCGTCGGCGGCCAGCGCGGTCGCGTGCGCGGCGGCGGCCGGGGGGCGCGGGCCGTCCACGCGGGCGGCCAACGCGGTGAGCCGCGCGGCCACCGACCGGTCGCCGAAGCAGACGGCGGTGTGCAGCGCCAGCACCTCGTGGGCGGAGTGCCCGGTCGCCGCCGCCACCGAGGCCGCCTCGTGGGCGAGCGCGACCGCCTCGCTCGACACCCCCTGGGCGGCGGCCAGCCAGGCCCGGGACAGGTACAGGTCCGGCTGGAGGAACAGCACCATCGGGTGCTGCCGGGCGTGCAGTCGGGCCTGTACGTCGGCCGCCGCCGCCAGGTCACCGGTCAGCGCCAGCGCCCGGCCCAGCGGGATCAGGCACACATGCTCGAAGCCGCCGGCGGTGTCGAACCGCTCCAGGCCGGCGTGCGCCTCACGCAGCCAGCGCAGGGCGCTGACCGGCCGGCCCTGGGCCAGGGTCACGTCACCCAGCAGCACCGTGCTGATCAACGCCGGGAGGTCGAGGTAGCGCACGGACTCCCAGCAGGCGTACGCGATCTCGGCCGCCTCCCGCAGGTAGCCGGCCAGGCGCAGCCCGGCGACCTGCGCGGTGATCAGCGGGAAGCGTACGTAGCCGAACTCCGCCGACCGGCCGGCCGCGGCGAGGCCACGCGCCGTCGCGTCGGCGAGTTCGTCGGCGCGGCCGACGGCGGCCAGGCCGACGACGTATCCGGCGGTGGCGAGAGCGACCGACCCGTCCGGCAGTCCCGGTGCCGCGAGCGCGGTCGTCGCCGCCTCGATCGCCGCGACCGGCCGGGCGCGCTGCCAGTCGAACAACGCGCGCAGCGCCATCAGCCGCATCCGGCCCGCGCCGTCGACGACCCGCGACTCGGCCGATTCGAGCATCGCCTGCGCCTCCGCGGGCCGCAACGCCATCCACGCCAGGTTGATCACCTGCGCCACCGTGGCCCGGACCAGTTCGTCGTCCGTACCCGCCGTCGCGGCCAGCGCCGCGACCTCGGCGCCGGCCGGTCGGCTCAGTCCGTTGAGGGCGGCGATCGTGATCATGCTCGGCTCGAATCCGCCGCCGGCGGCCTGCGCCGCCTGCCCGAGCCGTACGGTCAGCGGGAGGTCGCACAGCCGGCCGGCGTGCCGGGCCGCCTCGTACAGCAGCCGCCAGTCCGGTTCCAGGTCCGAGTCCAACGCCAGTACGGCCCGACGGAGGGTGTCGTCGGCCCGGCGACCCCCGGTGTCGGCGAGCGCCCGGCTGATCCGTCCGCGTAGCCGCCGGGCCCGCAGCACCCCCATCCGGGCACGTCTGACCTCTGCGAACAGCGGGTGGGTCAGCCGGGCCTCGAGCCGCCGGCCGTCCTGCTCGACCCGGACGAGGCCGGCCCGTTCGGCCTGTTCGACCGCCGAGGGGTCGGCGAGCCGGGCGATCAGGCGGACACCGAGCGGTTCGGCGAGGGCGAGCAGGTCGACCACTGTCGCCACGGGTTCGGCCAGTTCGCCCATCCGGATCGTCACCAGGTCGGTCAGGCCGGGCGACACCGGTGCCCCGCCCGACCACCGCCACACGCCGCGGACCGGGCGCAGCCGGTCGGCCTCGACCTCGCCGTCGACGAAGTGCCGCAGGTAGAGTGCGTTGCCCTGGGTGATCTCCCAGACCCGGTCCACGGTCTTGCTGTCCACCGGGCCACCCAGCCCGGCCTCCAGCAGCGAGCCGGTCTGTCGCTGGCCGAGCGGCGACACCTCGAGCCGTTCGAGGTATCCGTCCTTCCACAGGTGGGTGACCAGGTCCGGCACCGTCTCGCCGGTGCGTACGGTGGCGATGACGACCGCCGCGCGGTGCAGGGCCAACTGGTGCACCAGCAGTGCCGACATCTCGTCGAGCAGGTGGGCGTCGTCGACCCCGAGCACGAGCGGGCCGTCACCGGCGTCCGCGACGAGCACCCGGGACGCCTCCGCCACCAGTGCCACCGGGTCGCTGTCCAGTGCGCCGAGCAGCGCCGCGAAGGGCCCAGCGGGAGCCCGCGCGACGCCGCCGTGCCGACGACCCACCGGGTGACGGCGCCGCACCGTTGCGCCGACGTGAGCGCCTCACGGGCCAGCCGGGTCTTCCCCACCCCGGCCGGACCGGCCAGCAGTACGCCGTGCGGGGTGCCGGACCGCATCGCCGCGTCGATGGAGCGTAGTTCTTCCCGGCGTCCCACGAGCGACCAACCTCGCGCCATAGATAAAGTTTAATGTCTTGGGGTGGGCTGATGTGCCCCTCCCCCGTTGTCGGCCGTGACCAGAGAATGTCCAGACCCCCGCGCCTATCCTCGCCAAACGCCTGTGGTGGAGGGAGAGAACCGGAATGTGCTGACGACAGGTCGGGATCGCCGGGGTGGTTCTGGGACTGGTGGCCGCGGTCCTGCCGGTGACACCGGCGAGCACGCACCCGCGCCGGCACCCGGCGCCGACACAGCGCCCGCGGCAACGGCCGACGCCCGGCGCCGGAGTGCGGCGACATCAAACAAAACGCGGCGAGGCTCGCCACCGCCGGCCGGTCCGGACCGGCAACCTGCGTACGCAGGCACGCGCGGCAGACCGACGGCGACGGCGCGACACTCACCAGCGACATCTGCGGCGGAACCACGACCAAGACGCGGGTCGCCGCGTGCCTCGTCGAGGACGGTGTGCTGGTGGTCTTCCTGGTGCCCAACGGCCAGGTCATCGGCAGCATCAGCTATACCGTGGCGAGCCTGACGACGCTCGACTACGGATCGCTGAACTGGTCGCGGTCGTTCCACTACCGGGCCAACTCCGTCGCGGGCCAGGCCGCCGGCGCGGCCGTGACGAACACATCCGTCTACGCCGAACCGCTGTGCGTCACCAGTTGTACGGTGAACCCCGGCAGCAGCACCATCGGTGGATCGGCCTTGCCGGGCCACCCGCACTCGGCCACCGGCTACTTCTCGACCCCGATCAGTGGTGTCCGATGGGCGGCACAGAGCGGCTTCAAGTTCTGGTTCGCCAACTCGCTGTGGGTGCACGGCGTGAGCAACCCGTTGACCACCACGCCGGGCGCGCACCGCTGTGACATGGCGCTCGGCGGCTACCACCCCGGATGCGTCTACGACTCGGTGCGCCCGGTGCTCGACGTCCCGGCCACGCGCTTCCCGGACTACGCCAACCACATCCGCCTGGCCCTGTCCTACGGCCTGCCGAACATCCTGACCAGGACGCAGAGCGAGGCGCTCCGTGATGCGAACCGTGCGGCGGCCTGCCCCACCGGGCCCGGCTATCCCCGGCCGGGAACCCCGGGCCAATATCAGTGCGACGAGTATCCGTTCGCGTCCACCGACCAGGGTGCGTCGATGCAGCCCTACGGCCGACAGTTCTTCTGGATCGACTGGAACACCGGTCGGGGATTCAACTGCAACGTGCCCTGGCTGCAAAGCCGCCAACCGGGCGACTCCGGCGGCTTCAGCGCCTGCATGATCCCCGCGGGCCAGAACTCCCTCGGCGGCACCGACCTCGGCGACTTCTACTACAAGTCCCGAGTCCTCGACGGCGACCAGTTCCAGGTCCGGGTGATCTGACCACCTTCGGTCACCTCCGGCGCCGAACACGGCCCGGCCGGTCGGGCCCCGGTGCCCACGACCGGCCGCGGCGTCCCGCCCGCTCGGGTCGCGGAGCGGGCCTGCCGGCGCCTACGCTAGCCGGGTCAGGGAAGGCGACGAATTCCCGGAGTGGCTGGTTTGCGCAAAGGCCCGAACCTCCCGCGCGCCAGGGCGCCGAACGGCGCCGATCCCTACGCGACGTTGTTGCGCCATCCGCACGGTCGCCGGATGGCGCTGGCCGCCCTCGGCGCGCGCCTGCCGCAGGGGATGACCGGCATCTCGGTGCTCTTCCTGCTGGTGGAGCGGGAGGGCATCGGGGCGGCGGGGGCGCTGACCGCGGTGTACACCCTGGCGCTCGGGCTGGCCGTTCCGGTGAGCGGCCGGCTGGTCGACCGGTTTGGCCCGGGCCGCGTCGTCCGGTGGAGTGTGCTCGCCTACACCGCCGCGACCGCCGCGCTACTTTTCGCCACCTTCGGCGGGGCGACGCAACCGGTGACCGCCGCCGCGGCGGCTCTGACGGGTGCGAGCACCCCGCCGCTCGGCCCGGCCGTACGCGCGCAGTGGGCGCGACTGCCCGCACCCGTCCGGCGAACCGGGTTCGCGCTCGACGCGATCTTCCTCGACCTCTGCCTCATCGCCGGACCGGTGCTGGCATCGACCCTGGTGGCGATGCACGCGGCGCTCGGTGTCTGCGCCATTCTCCTGGTCACCTGGGCCGGCGTCGCCCTGCTCGGTTCGGCCGTACGGCCGGCGGCCACCGGTCCGTCGCCCCCGCCGGCGGGCCGGCACCGGCCCGCCGGCCCGTTCGGGCCGATGCGCGTCGCGGCCTACCGCCGGGTGGCCGCCCTGATGGTGCTGGCGAGCTGCGCCATCGCCGGCGTGGCGGTCGGGTTGCCGGCGCTCGCCGCGGTCCGCGACGCGCCGTGGGCGGCCGGTCCACTGGTCGCCGCGTTCTCCGTGGGCAGCATCGTCGGCGGCCTCTACTGGGGCCGGCGCCGGTCGGACGGGCCACGGAACGGGCCGGCCCCGGTCAGCGCACTGGTACCGCCACTCGCCGCGTTGACGCTGACCCTGGCCGTCCTTCCCCTGGCCGGCACCAGTCCGGTGCTGCTGCTGGCGGTCGCCCCCGTCGCGGGCCTGCCGGTCGCGGCGGTCCTGGCCAGTCTCGCGATCGAGGCGGCGGCACGGGCGCCGGAGGGCACCGCGACCGAGGCGCAGGCCTGGCTCGTCTCCGCCAACACCGTCGGCTCGGCCGCCGCCGCACTGCTGGTCACCAGCCTGCTGGGCCACGGTCACTCGACCGTGGCGCTGCTTACCCCGGTCGCGCTGGCGCTCGTGGCCGCGGTCGCGGCGCCACTTCTCCTGCGGAGGGCGGGACGCCGACCACCCGAATCAATAGAATGACATTCATGGATATCGCCGATCTCGCCGCTGTCGCCATCGACGAGGTCACCCGCTTCGGCCCGCAGTTCGCCGACGTCCGCGCGGTCGACGACGAGTCCGAGTCCGTCGACGTACGCGACGGGCGGGTCGAGCGGGTCAGCCGCTCCGCCAGTCGGGGGGTGGGGATCCGGGTTTTGGTCGGCGGCGCCTGGGGCTTCGCGGCGACGGCCGACCACGACGGCGGGGCGGTACGCGACGCGGCCCGGCTGGCGGTGGAGCTTGCCCGGGCCAGTGGCCGGGTGGCGCACGAGCCGATACGGCTCGACGACTCCCCGCCCTGCCGGGGCGACTACGTCACACCGCACGAGATCGACCCGCTGGAAATGCCGGTCGCCGAGAAGGCGGACCATCTGCTCGCGGCCACCGCGGCGGCCCGCGGGGTGCCCGGGGTGTCGTTCGTGGAGGCCAGCACGGACGGCTGGCGGCGCCGGACGGTCTACCGGTCCAGCGATGGTGCCGCCATCGAACAGACCGTGCTGCACGCTGGTGGCGGGCTGGTCGCCTACGCGGTCGGCGGCGGGGAGTCCCAGCGCCGGTCGTACCCCACCGCGTTCCGTGGACAGTTCGCCAGCGGCGGTTGGGAGGCCGTACTCGCGCTCGACCTGCCGGGGCACGCCGCGGCCACCGGACGCGAGGCGGTGGCGCTGCTCGCCGCGCCGGACCTGCCGAGCCGGGCGGAGACGACGATCGTCCTCGACTCCTCACAGCTCGCGATGCAGATCCACGAGTCGATTGGGCATCCGCTGGAACTCGACCGCATCCTGGGCATGGAGCAGGCGTACGCCGGCGGCTCCTTCGTCCGGGTCGACGACCGCGACCGGCTGCGGTACGCCTCCCCCATCGTCTCGATCACGGCCGACGCGACGACGCCGGGAGCGCTCGGCACGTTCGGCTTCGACGACGAGGGGGTGCGGGCGGGCCGTGCGCCACTGATATCCGATGGGGTCCTCGTCGGCTTCCTCAGCAACCGGGAGACGGCGGCGGCGGTCGGGCTGGAGTCGAACGGTACCGCCCGGGCCGACTCCTGGGGCAGCATCCCGCTCGTCCGGATGAACAACGTCTCGCTCGCGCCCGGCACGGACGACGCCGCTGGCCTCGCCGAGATCGTGGCGGCGACCGACGACGGATTCCTGCTGTGCACCAACCGTTCCTGGTCGATCGATGACCGGCGGACGAACTTCCAGTTCGCCTGTGAGGCCGCCTACGAAATCTCCGCCGGGTCGCTGGGGCGGCTCTACCGCAATCCCACCTACGCCGGTCGTACACTCGACTTCTGGCGGTCCTGCGACGCGCTGGGCGGCCGCTCGGACTGGCGGGTCTGGAGCGTGCCGATCTGCGGCAAGGGGCAACCGTCGCAACTGGCCAGGGTCGGGCACGGCGCGCCGACCGGCCGGTTCCGGGCAGCGGTGGGGATCCGATGATCCGCTACGGGGCCGACCGCCTGTTCGAACTAGCCGGGGCGGCGCTGCGCCACCCGGGGCCGGACGAGGTCGAGGTGACCCTCGGCCGAGAACAGGTGGCGCTGACCCGGTTCGCGGACAGCCGGATCCACCAGAACGTCCATCGGCTCGACCACCACGTGCGGGTGCGGGTGGTGGTCGACGGCGGCGAGGCCGGAGCGCGGGTCGGCTCGGCCACCTCCGGGCTGTTGACGCCGGAGGGCGTGCGGCGCGCGGTCGACCGGGCGTACCAGATCGCTCGCACGGTCCCCGGGAATCCCGACTTCGCCGGTCTGCCGGCGGGCGGTACGACCTACGACTCGGTACGCCGGGACGACCCCGACACGGCGAGGTGCCCGCCCGCGCGTCGGGCCGATCTCGTGGCGGCGCTGCTGCGGTCGCTGCCGGCGGGAACCGACGGCGCCGGTGCCCTGGAGACGACCGGCAACGAACTGGCGATCGTCAACAGTCGTGGCGTGCGAGCGTACGACGCGGGAACCAGGGCGGCCCTGAGTATCCTCGCCACGGCTGGGGACTCGACAGGCTACGCCGAGGGTGTGGCGGTCGGGCTGGCGGGTCTCGATCCGGTGACGCTGGGTTCCCGGGCGGGCGAGAAGGCGCGGCTCGGCGCCGGGCTGCGGGAGCTGGCACCCGGCAGCTATCCGGTGGTGCTGGAGCCGTGCGCGACCGCCGTGCTCCTGCACCGGCTGGCGCACGCCTTCGCGGGCCGGGCGGTGCGCGAGGGAAGTTCACCGCTGGCGGACCGGCTGGGAGCGCCGATCTGCGCGCCGGCGGTCACACTGTCGGACGATCCGCTCTCCTCCGCGCTGCCGGCGGCACCGTTCGACGCCGAGGGCATACCGCGGCGCCGGACCATCCTCGTCGACCGGGGTGTGGCGGTGGGCCTGACCTACGACTCGGCGGCGGCACGGATGGGCGGGACCGAATCCACCGGTCACGCGCTGGCACCGCCGAACCCGCTTTCCGGTTTGCCGACGCACCTGTTCATGGCGGCGGGATCCGAGACGACGGAGTCGTTGGTCGGCCGGATCGACCGGGGGATCTACGTCACCCGGTTCCACTACACCAACGTGGTGCATCCCGTGCGCACCACCGTGACGGGTACGACCCGCGACGGCACCTTCCTGATCGAGAACGGCAGGATCGTCGGCGGGATCCGCAACCTGCGTTTCACCCAGTCGGTGCTGGAGGCGTTGTCCGGCGTGGAGGCGGTCGGACGGGAGGGTCAGGTGGCGACCGAGCGGTTCTACGGGGACGCGTACGCGCCCCCGCTGTGCCTGTCCTCGTTCGCGTTCACGTCGGCGTCGACGCACTGAGCCGACGCGCCCCTCCCCCACCCCGTCCGTCCGGTCGGCTCACGCGTCGTGACGCTGCGCCAGCACGTCCTCGACGTCGGTCGCGAACCGGCCCACGACCCACGCCACCGCCCGGCAGTTGCGGTCGAACTCGGCGAGGTTGAGGTTCGACAGGTCGTCGCAGGGCTGGTGGTAGCAACGGTCGAACATCTCGCCGGCCGTGCCGCCGTACCGGGCCGCCTGCTCGGCGGTCTTCGCCTGGTAGGTGCCGCCGTCCATGCCGCCGACCGGGATTCCGACGTCGGCGAAGGGCCAGTGGTCGGACCCGATGCTGTACAGGTCGACGGTCTCGTAGGCCAGTCCCCGGCTGCCGTAGTAGCCGGTGAGGACCTTCTCGACGGCGCCGGAACCCGGTGGCGGCGGCTTCTCGCCGACGCCGGGGTGCTCGGCGTCGTCACCGTCGACTATGAAGCGGCCGAAGTTCGGAGACGCGATGAGTTCGTAGTTGAGGTACAGCGAGATCCGTCGGCGCTGCTCGGCGTCGAGCTGGGCCAGGTAGTGCAGGGAGCCCACCTCGATCAGTTCCTCCGCGCCCCACCAGGCGAACCGCACCTTGTTGCGTACCGCCCGCTGATGCGGTGCCAGGCGGATCGCGGTCTCCAGCAGGGCCGCGGCGGCGGCCGCGTTGTCGTTGATGCCCGGGGACTCGGTCACGCTGTCCAGGTGCGCGCCGGCCATGACGACCCGGTCGGGACGGCCGCCGACCGTCTCGGCCAGGATGTTCTCGGTGACCGCTCGTGCCCGGTGGGCCGTGATCTCCAGCCGGACGCGGACCTCGCTGCCCACCGTCTGCGCTGCGAGCTGCCCGGCCGCCCGCTGGGTGATGGTCGCGACCGGCACCGAGATCGCGGCGGGGTCGAACAGGTACGCCCGGTAGATGTTGTCCGGCCGGACGGTCGGCATGTAGAACAGCACCGCAACCGCCCCGAGCGCCACCGCGGTCTGCTCCTGTACGACGAAACCACAGCTCGCTCTCGGCAGCACGACAACCGTTCCGGTGACCGGCAGGCCGGCGTAGTCGGCTGGCTCGCAACCCGGCGTGGGGTCGACGACGCCGTCGCGTGAGGTGGGCAGCACCCGTACCGGTGCCTCGACACCGCCCGGCGGTGTCGTCGGCGACCAGGTCATCGCGAGGAGTCGCAGCGGTTCGGGTGGCGTGGTCAGCGCCACCGCGCGCTCGGTGTCGATCCGGTAGTACTCGTACGGCACCGGCTGACGGGTTACCCGGTACCCGGCGAGGCGCAGCCGCCGGACGAGATAGTCGGCCGACGCGGCGAACCCGGGGGTGTCGGCGGCGCGTGTCCCGCCGTTCGCGTCGGCAGCCGACTGCCAGGCCCGGAGGTGGCGCAGGGCGCCGGCTGCCCGGGTGGCCCGTTCCAACCGGTCGGCGAGCTGGTGACCGGAGCCGGCCGCCGGGACGGTCGGCCGCCCGTACGCCGGGCTCGTGACCGCGACGGAGGCGGTGACGACGAGGGCGGCAACGGCCGCGGTCACGGGGGTGGACCAACGCATGTCTTCTCCTTCCGGTGATCGGCAGGTGATCGGCCAGCCGCGTCTGGCGCGGGGCGCGGTCACCGCCCCGATTGCGGGATCGGCGTGACGGCGCGGCCGGCGAACGCGGCCAGCCGGTCGGCCGGGTGAAGGTCGCCGGTGGTGGGCCGTTCCTCGGCGAACGGCCGGTCCGGGCCGCGCGGCAGCCGGCGGCGGCGCAGGATGTCGAGGCAGGCCCGGCAGAGCGCCGGGTCGAGTTCGGTGTCCTGGCCGGTGGCCCGGGCCAGGTCCCAGCCGTGTACGAGCAGTTCGATGAAGCGGGTCTGCACCAGTTGGCGGCCGGGTTCCGGCCCGCCCGGGGTGACGAACTCTCCGGTGAGCACGCCGTCGCGGGCGAACTCTGCGACCAGCGGGGCGAGGGTGCCGCGGAACGCCGCGAGCGGGTTCTCGCCGAGCACGAACTCGTCGCGGTCGGGTACGGGCCGGTTCGTGACGATCGCCAGGAACCGGAGGTTGCCGTTGACGACGTGGTTGACGAGACCGCGTACGTCCCAGTCCGGGCAGCCGGTCGGGCCGGTCCACTGCCGTGGCGCCACACCGGCGACGAGGTTCGCGAAGAGGCCGGCGGCGTCCTGGTGCAGTTGTCGCGGATCGGTGTCCGCATAGACCGGTGGTTCGAGGGTGTTCTCCATCTGTCCGCTCCGTCGTCGGGTCGTTCCGGTGGTCATGGCGTCGCGCGTGCGGCGGGCGTCCGGGGCCGCGGCGGGGTCGCGGGCGTATGTGCGATGTGCACGGTCGTGGCCGCGAGCACGAAGACGTCCGGCCGGCGCAGCACTCCCTCGTCCGCGCGCGGGTCGAGCAACCGTTCCAGTTGTGCCCGATCGTCGGCCTCGATCCGGTCGGCGAGCAGGTCCCGTAGCCGGGCGAGCATCGAACGGACGTGGTCGCGGGCCTCGTCGTCCAGCGGGGAGGGCAGGTCGACCAGGAAGGTGCGGCTGCGGCGGGGCCGCAGGCCGGCCGCCGCGAGCAGGGCGAGCCAGTCGTCGACGCGCCGCACGCTGCCCGGTGCGGCATGCCTCCGTTCGGTGAACCAGTCCTCCATGAGCGCGTCAAGGCGGGCCTGCAGTCCGGGCCGGCCGATCCCGGTGTCGCGGGGAAGGAAGCGGCTCGGCAGGCCGCCCTCGGCGACCGCCAGTAGACCGCCGGGCGAGATCCTGCTCGCCAACCGGGCGAGCATCGCGACCTGGTCGCCGAAGTGGTGCACCACGCTGCTCGCCCAGATGAGGTCGGCGGTGGGCAGTTCGGTGACGTCGTTGAGGTCGAGCCGCCGGGTGCGGACCCTCGCGTCGAGGCCAAGGCGACCGGCCAGGGCGGCAGCACGGGCCAGCAGTTCCGGCTGGACGTCGACCGCGAGCACCTCGGCCTCCGGGAACTGCCGAGCCAGTAGGCAGGTGGTCACCCCGGGGCCCGATCCCACGTCCAGGATCCGGCGCGGCGGTGAGTCCGCCGTCAGCTCCGCCAGCCAGCGGGCCGCGGCGCGCTGCCACGCGGACCGCACCCGCGCGAGTTGCTCCAGTTCGTCGGCGACTGCGGCCCAGTCGACGGTCCGTGGCCGGCTCATCGGCGCGTACCCGCCCGTCGCGCCGGCCCATCGTGTCGTCGTGCCCGGTCGGGCCGGTCCACGGGGACGTTGACGATCCGAAAGACATCGATAGTCTTCTTTATGTGGGGGGCCGGATCGATCATCTCGGCACCTCGTCACGATCTCGGGGAGACGAGTCATGGAACATCAGGTCGGACAACTGTCGGCTCCTTCCCCCAGCGGGTCCTCGGAGTTCGCGGCGCTGGCCGACGCGCTGACCGAGGCCCGGTTGCGCCGCAAGCGCGGTGCCAAGTGGGGCGAGACCGCGCCCGGCGTCCTGCCCGCATGGGTGGCCGACCCGGATCTCCCGATCGCTCCGCCGGTTGCGGCGGCCGTACGGGCGGCGCTCGACAGCAACGACCTCGGGCATCCGTACGAGGACGCCGCTCCCGCCCGCGCCTGGGCGCGCTGGTCCGCCCGCCGGTACGGCTGGGAGCCGGACGTCAGCTACGCCAGCGCGCACGGCAACGTGGTGGCGGCGATGGCCGCCTGCATCGACCTGCTCACCGCCGCAGGTGAACCGGTGATCGTGCCGGTGCCCACGTACCCGCCGTTCCTGCTCGCCGTAAGGGACCTCGGCCGTAGGCCACTGCCGGTGCCGTTGACCGTCGACGGATCTGGCCGGGACGCGTTCGACCTGGGCGCCGTCGCGGCCGCGCTGCGCGACGGCGCGCGCCTGCTGCTGCTCTGTTCGCCGCACAACCCGACCGGTCGGTGCTGGTCGGCGGACGAACTGCGGGAGTTGACGGAGCTGGTGGCCGCGCATGACGGGTGGGTGATCAGCGACGAGGTCTTCGCCGACGTGACGCTGCCCGGCGTGCGGCACGTGCCGACGGCGTCGCTCGGCGACGCGGTCGCGGCCAGAACCGTTACGCTGACCTCGACCAGCAAGGCGTTCGGCACCGCCGGCCTGCGCCACGCGCTGGCCGTGGCGCCAAATGCCGACCTGCACGCGGCCATCTCCCATCGCCGCTACACCCGTGGGGCGACAGCCAGCCTGCTCGGCGCGGTGGCCGCCGAGGCCGCCTGGCGGCAGGGCGACCGGTGGATGGACGACGTAGTGCGGTACCTCGCCGCCCGCCGCACCGATCTGCTCGACGCGTTGCCGCGGCTGCCAGGCGTCCGGTGCCGGCCACCGGAGGCCACCTATCTGGCCTGGTGGGACCTGCGGCGGACCCGCTTCGCCGCCGCGCCCGCCGCCGAGTTGCTGGCCCGGGCCCGGGTCCAACTCTCCGACGGCGAACCCTTCGCCGCCGAAGGCTTCGCGCGGTTCAACTTCGCCCTGCCGCGCCCGCTGCTGGCGCAGGCGTTGGACCGGCTCGCGGATGCCTTCGGCGGGTGAGTCCGCGCGCGGTTCAGTCATCGGTTCCGAGACGTACCGGTAGCGTAGCGAGCCCGCGAAGCGTCGGGTTCGGCTCGCGCACCGGTGGTGCCGCGAGCCGAACCGCCGGGTGGGTCGCGAGTTCGGACAGCAGTACGTCCGCCTCCGCGAAGGCGAGTGCCGCGCCCAGGCAGGCGTGCACGCCGCGACCGAATCCGAAATGGGGATTCGGTGTACGGGAGAGCACGAGTTCGTCGGGTTCGGCGAAAACTGCGGGATCACGGTGCGCTGCCCCGAACAGCACTACCACCCGATCGCCGCGCCGGACCTGACGTCCACCTATCCGGGCGTCTGTGGTGACAATTCGCTCCTGCGCCTGGAAAGGAGTGTCGTGGCGGAGAAGCTCATGCAGCGCGGTGGTCCGCTCGCGTGCCGGCATCCCGGCGAATTCCCGCACTCTTCCCGGCTGCTGAAGCAGGCCGTGCACGGAATTTCCGAGAAAGCGCTGCCCGGTGTTGAGTCCGGCCAGCAGGACCGCGCGCAGCGAATTGGTCAACAGGTCGGTCCCGACGGCATGGTGCGCGTTCCCGCGATACAGGAAGCCGAGGATGCCCGTTGTCGGCCCACGTTCGTACTCCGTACGGATCAGGTCGGCGAGCAGTGCCCGCGCTTCGAGCCCCGGCCGTTCCCGTTCCGGCGCAACGCCGGCGATCATGCTTCGCACCACCGCTGTCGAGGCCGTACGGAACTCGTCGCCACGGGCCAGGTCGCCGCCGAACACTCCACTCATGGCGAAGGTGGCGAGCGGTACCGCGAGCTCGGCGACGAGGTCGAACTCCTCGCGGCGGGCGAGTTCCGCGAGCTTGCCCCGGACGAACGGCACCAGTTCCCGCCGGATCGCCGGTGTTCGTTGGGCCCGGAACGCCTCGGCGAGCAGACGGCGGACGGGGAGTTGGTCCGGCGGGTCGAGGGTCTGGACCGTGATCGTCTGGGGCTCCATCGGCACCCCGGCCCGGCGGTAGTCAGCGGCGAAGGTGGTGGAGTCCTCGACGACCCGCCGGCAGTCGCGGTAGGTGGTGAGGATCCAGGCCGAGAGCCCGGCGTGCCAGTGCACCGGGTCCACCGAACGCATTTCTCGGTAGGTCCGATAGGGATTGTCGATGAATTCGGGCGACAGCGGATCGAAGAGTTCGCCGCCCGCGACATCCGGGGCGCCGGCCGCATCCTGCACCTCTTCGCCAATGATGTTCATCTCCTGCCTCCGCAAATCCGTCCGTCCCCGTGCGTGGCACCCGTGGATCCCGGGCGTGCCGCCACATCGGCAGATTCGAGCGTCGGTGGGTCGCGATAGTACGCGGACATCCCCGATGGCGATAACCGCATCCTTCACCCCGCCATCGATGATGGCAAATATAAACAGCTCGTCGTTCATAACATGAAAAATCTACGACGACCGGCATTGACACCCATCGCTCGCGAGGGTAACCCTGGCGGCAACTCCTCGGGACGCTCAGTGCAACGCGCCGACGGAGCGAAGGGTTATCCGGGGCGTCAGGGGACGCCCCCTTCCGCCCCGCTTGTCCATCGACAGAGAGGGGTCCTCGCCATGCGTCACTACTACTGATCGAAACAGGCGTGCCGCCGCGGGTGCGAGATGGCCATGCGGCGGCACGCCGCCCGGTCACCACCATCTGCGTGCCCGTCGACCACCACCGGACCGTCGTGCGCCCAATCGATCACCGCCGCCGGACCGACCCATGTCGGGACCGCAGAGCCCCGTCGCGTCTTCCGGCCCGAGACCGAGGATGCCCAATGACCGCACTCCCGCCACCTCCGCCGGCACTGCGCGGCGACGCAGCCGCCGTACGCCTCACGACCGACATCGACCCCGCACCGTTGCGAGACGACCTGCTCGCCATGGCCCAGGGGCCGTGGGACCATCAACGCCCCTATTCGGCCGGGCGGGTCGGAGATCCGATCGCCGCTGGCTGGACCTGCTTCCCGCTGCACAGCCCCGGTGGCCGGGCGGACCGGACCGACCCGGGCGGACCCGGGACGGTGCGATTCGCCCCGACCCCGGCGCTGGCCCGGATGCCGGCGTTCGCGCGGCTGCTCGGCCGCATCCCCGGGGAACTGCGCGCCGTCCGCCTGCTCGCGCTCGACCCGGGTGCCAGCCTCGACGAGCACACGGACGAGTTCATCGGCTTCGGCTACGGACAGCTTCGACTGCACGTCCCGATCGTGACCAACCCGGACGCGCTGCTGTTCATCGAGGACCGCAGCTACCACTGGCGCCCGGGCGAACTCTGGTACGCCAACTTCGCCCTGCCGCACTACCTGCGCAACGGCGGGTCCAGCCGCAGGATCCACCTGGTGGTGGACTGCATGGTCAACGACGCGATGGTCGGACTCTTCCCCGACCGGTTCCGCGGGAATCTCGAATCGATCTCGTACGTGAGCAACCGGCCGCGCCAGCCCGCGGATCCGGCGCTGGAGGTCCGGCCGTTCCTGCTGCCGGCCGTGCTCGGCAAAGACCTGCTCGCCCACGTCACCGACGCGCCGGTCGGCGATACCGACGGGGTGCGTACCGAGGTGACCGCCGGTCCGGACGGCCCGCTGCTGCGCACGGCGGAGGGCGTCGAGTGCCTCCTGGTCCGGGTCGGCCCCGACGAGTACCGGTTCGAGGGCTGGACCGAGGAGCGGACGCTGGACTTCGGGACTCTGCCGGACCGGGTGGCGCTGCACGACCGCAGGAACTGGCGGCACCGGGTCTGGGACTGCCCGGTACTGCCCGCATAGCCGGAGCGGCGGGCGTCGCGGTGCCCGGGATGTGGCCGGTCCACCCCACGCGCGGTCGCGGGTGATCGGCGGCACCCCGGGCACCCGCGCGGCCCCACCGGGTCCATGAACGCATTCGCCATCGAAGACGACGGACAGTACCCGCCCGGCACCGGGCGGGTTATGGCCGCCTATGCGGGTTACCGGTCGATTCGCGGAAGAGTACGGCACTGATCTCAAGCCGGCGTCGTTGTGTCGCACCTGTCGGTCGGCGTCCGAGCGGTGTTCGCGTCCCTGCCACGCGCTGGCGCTTGGCTGCCGACGTCCCCGACGTTTCGACCCGCGACCGTCCCAGAAGGACATTGGCGATGCGATCCGTCCATCGTGGTCTCGCCTGTGCCGTGGCCCTGGCCGCCACGGCCGTCGGCGCCCTTCCCGGCGCGCCGGCCCACGCCGCCGAATCCGTCCAGTACCTGCAGACCGGTTCGACGCTCACCAACCTCTGGGGCAGCGCCCGGCGGAATTCCGGTACAGCTCGCACTACCAGGGCGTCCTGCAGACGCTGGACCACGTGCTGGTCACCGACGGGCTGGACGACACGGTGGTCGACTTCCGGTACGCGCCGATCAACACCGACTACGCCGACCGGTTCGGCACCGACGGGCACAAGGCCGCCGACCACAACCCGGCCGTACTCACGCTCGAGGTCGAGCCGCCGGCCGACACCACCCCGCCGACGGCGGCGGCGACGCTGTCGCCGGACGAACCGAACGGGGACGACAACCGGAGCTACCACACCCCGGTGACGGTCACGCTGACCGGCGCCGACGAGGGCGGCTCCGACGTCCGGGTGCTCCAGTACGCCATCGACGGCGAGGCCTGGACCCGGTACAAGGCGCCGCTGACCATCAGCGCCCCGGGCCGGCACGTGGTGAAATTCCGGGCGATCGACCTGGCCGGCAATCGGTCGGAGATCGGCAAGGTCATCGTCACCATCACGCCCGACGCCTGCCCCGGCTCGGACAAGCGGTGGAAGATCTGGCTCGGCAACGTCAACAGCGGGGTCGCCAACGGGGACCTCGGCAACGGCTGCACGTACACCGACATCCTCCACCCGAGGGACCGGACGTGGAGCGGCAACCAGGAGTACGTCGAGTTCGTCACGGCCAAGGCGAACGGCCTGCGGGTCGACGGTCGCCTGACGGCCGCCGACGTCGAGGCGCTGGTCGCCGCCGCCGCACGCTCGACCGTCGGCGGCCGCTCCTGACCATGTGATGCGCCCGCGGCGCGGGTCCGTCTCGCGGTGGCCGGTGTCCGGGTACTCGTACTCGGACACCGGCCACCGTCGTGTGCCCGGTGGACCGGGACTGACCCGGGCCGGCCGGACACTCTCCGCCCGTCCACCTGCTGCCGCACGCTGAAGGCCCGCTTCTACAGGAAGGAGCTGTCGATGTTGAAGAGTTTCCCGCGACCGCGGCGGCTGGCCGGGGCCGGGCTGGTGGCCAGCGGATTGGCGCTGCTGCTCACGGTCTCGGGAGCGACCGCGGCCGGCTCCGACGTCGGGTTGGACGCCACCTCCGAGGTGTTCATCCAGGACACCCTCAGCGACAACGGCGCCGAACCCTCCACCGTCTCCCCGTTCTGGCATAGCCCGGCGATCAAGGTCTGCGCCTGGACGCCCACGGTGCCACCCGTGGAGTGCCCGACCAGCCAGGACCAACTGCTGATCGGCGGCAGCTACCACGTGTGGATCACACTGTCCAACACCGGAACCACCGACGCCGTCGGCACCCTCGAACTGCGGCGCACCAAGCCGGGTGGCGGCACCAACTGGAACACCGACTGGGTCAACGTCGCCACCAAGCTGGACGTGGCGGTACCGGCCGATGGCGTCACCCGCATCCCGATCCAGTTCGACAACGTGCCGGGTCCCGGCCACTTCTGCCTCGCGGCGCTCTGGGACGCCGACGGAGACGAACTGAAGCCGTACCCGGCCGACCATGACAGGGTCGTCACGAACGACAACAACATCGCCCAGCGCAACGTGAACTCGATCGCGATCGGCAAATCCCAGTCGGCGGACCGGTCGTTCTCCATGGCCAACAACCAGTTCGTACGCACCCACACCAGCCTGATCTTCAGGCCGGTCGGCACACCGTTCCATCTCGTCGGCGGGCAGATCGTCGTCGACCTCGGCCCGGTCCTGTTCCAGCGCTGGCACCAGGCGGGCCGCCGGGGCAGCGGGATCCAGCAGGTCGGCACCACCACCCAACTCCGGCTGGTGTCGACGACGACCGCGAGGATCGAGGAACTGCCACTCGATCCCGTCGAACGGGTGACGGTCAACCTCCGGTTCACGGTCGGCAGCAGCACACCGGCGGGTGTCTACGGCGTCGAGATCGCCCAGGGCAAGACGTCCGTCGCGATCCCGTGCAGCCCCACCGGCGCCCCCTGCCCGCCGCCTCCGGACCGGCTGCCGATCGGCGGCGTCCGCTACACCATCACCGTCGTGGACTGACGGCTCCCTGGCGGGGCGCCGCATCTGGTAACGCGGTGCCCCGCCCGAGGACCGACAGCCGATCAAGCCGGAACGTGAAAGGCAGGAGACCGAATGAGACTCAAGCCCGCACCGGTCATGGCCGCCGCCGTGGCCCTCCTGTTGGCGGCGACACCCGCGGTGGCCCACGCCAAGCCGCAGCCGTCGGTCACGACGCAGATGACCACCCAGGCCGCCCCGGCCGGCTTCGCGTCCTGGGCCGAGGTGTACGAACTACAGACCCGGCTCAACGCGGCCGCCGAGCGGATCCTGCGCGCCGGAGACGCCGGCAATCCGAGCATCGTCGCCGACCCGCTCCGCCGCGAACTGCTGGTGCACTGGAAGGGCACCGTCCCACCCGCCGCCCTGGCGGAGGCGGCCACCGCCGGGGTGCCGGTACGGTTCCGGCCCGCCCGGCACACCCTTCGGGAACTGACTGCCGAGGCCCGACGGATCGTCGGCGACGAGCGGGTCGCGGAGGCCGCGCCCGATGCCGACGGCGGCGGCCTGACCGTGACCGTCACGGGGACCACGCTGGAAGCGGGCCAGCGGGATCTCCTGAGCACCGCCAGGGTTCCGGTGACCGTCCGGACCGGCGCCCGTCCCCAGGCGACCGGCCGGCAAGGCGACAGCCCGCTGTTCTGGGGCGGAGCGGCGTACACGATCGGCAGCCAACGGTGCAGCACCGGGTTCACCGTCAAGCGGGCTGGGCAGCCCCTGCCGTCCCGCCTGATGCTCAGCGCGGGCCACTGCACCCGGCCCAGCGGCGGAACCGTCGTCGTCCCCGGCCTACCGAACCCGGCGGGCAGCGTCGAGGCCGGAAGTACGCACGACTGCCGGGACACGACGCTGCTCCACCTGCCCGGGGGCGCTGCCGGCGTCGTCTACACCGGCGCGTGGAACTCGACCGCCGGCGCGATCGTCGGCCTGGACACCGGCGTCACCGCCGGATCCGACTTCGTCAGCAACCTCGTCACCACCAGTGGAGCCGAGACCGGCATGCACTCGAATCTGGTGGTGGAGGCGGTCAACGTCTTCGCCCGGGTCAACGGCGCCCGCTGCGCGGACGCCGTCGGCCCGCTGATCCGGGCCCGGGCCAACGCCGGCTGCGCGGCGGGCCCCGGCGACAGCGGCGGTCCCGTGTTCGCCGGGCCGTCCTTCCAGGGGCGCGGCATCATCGTGGGCGGCGGCTCGACGGACAGTGCCGTGGACCGGGCGACGTGCCCGTCGGCCGCCCCTTCGGGCTCCCCGGTGTTGGGTTTCAGAACCGTCCTGTACGCGCCACTCCTGCGCCCGGCCGGCGACCCGATGATCGGCGCACTCCAGCACTACGACGTGACCCTCGTGCCGTGAGCCCGGCCGGCTGCGGGGTGGTCGTCACCGGCCGCCCCGCAGTTCGCCGAGTTGGGCGCGGATGCGCGGACCGGTGGTCTGCGCGTCGTCGGTGTGGTCGGTGCCCAGCTTGGCGAGCAGGTCCAGGGCCACCTGCCAGTGCTTTCCGGCCAGTTCGCGATCACCGATGGCGAGGTAGGCGTGGGCCAGGCCGTCGTGTGCCCTCGCCTGATCCGGCAACTGGCCGAGGCCGGTCGCGTGCCGCAACGCCTGCCGGTGCTGGACGAGAGCCACCGCGGGCTGTCCCATCGCCTGCCGCAACCGGCCCAGGCCCTGCAGTGCCTCGAACTGCCAGTTGGCGCTGCCGAGTTCGCGGCCCTTGCGCAGCGCCTGTTCATAGCACTCGTCGGCCGGCGCGAACCGGCACTGCGCCAGGTGGGCGTGCCCGAGGCCGACCAGGGCCTGCAGCTCGCCGGTGCGGTCGCCGATGTCCTGCGCGATCCGCAGTGCCCGGGTCTGGTGCCCGGCGGCCGGCTCGTGCTGGCCGAGTAGCCAGCGGACGTGGCCGAGCCCGTGCAGCGCGTAGAGTTCGCCGGCGCGGTTGCCCGAGTCCTGCGCGATCCGCAACGCCTCCCCGTAGTGGCGCAGGGCCTGTTCGAGCTCGCCCAGTTTCAGCCGGATGACGCCGAGCCCGGTCAATGCCTGTAGTTCGCCGGACCGGTCGCCGAGATCGCCGGCGATCCGTAGCGCCCGCCGGTAGTGGTTCTCGGCCTGCTCGTACTGACCGAGGAGCATGCCGACGTGGCCCAGCCCGTTGAGGGCGGCCAGCTCGCCTCCCCGGTCCCCGATCTCGGCGGCGACCGCCAGTGACCGTCCATAGTGGGTGGCCGATCGCTCGTTGTTCCCGCGCATCCAGTTGACGTGGCCGAGCCCGTGCTGCGCGTAGAGTTCGCCGGACCGGTCGCCCCGCCGCCGCGCGATCCGCAACGCCAGACCGTAGTGTTCCTCGGCGAGTTCGTGCCGGCCCTGGGCCCGGTGGACGTAGCCGAGATCGATCAGGGCATCCGTCTCCGCTTCCTGGTTTCCCGCGAGTCGAGCCAGGTCCAGACTGTGCTGGTGCAGGCTCTCCGCTTCCTGGTATTGGCCGTGGGTGCGCAGATGCCGGTGGAGCAGGACCGACATCTCCCACGCCGGTTCCGGCCGGTCCGGCCCGCTGTGCGCGGCGGCCGTGAGCAGGTTCGCCAGCTCGTTCTTGAGCCATCGGCCGGCATGGCCGGCGTCCGGCAGGTCCGGCAACGGGCTGTCGGCCGGCGTCGTCTTGCGGCGGCGCCGTTCGTGCGGATCGGTCACCGACACCGCCAGGGCGGCCGCGTCGCGGTAGTAGGCCAGCAGCCGCCCGGTCGCCGCGGCGCGTGTCTCGGGCGGGTCGGCGGCGGTAGTGAGATGGACCGCGTGCGACCGGACCAGGTCGTGCATCCGGTAGCGGCGGTAGGCGGACTCCTCCAGCAGATGGTCACGCTGCAACTCGTCCAGGTGCAGCCCGGCCTCGTGCACCGGCAGGCCGGCGAGCGCCGCGACCGCGTACCCGTCGAACTCGACCCCTGGATGCAGGCCGAGTAGCCGGAACAGGCGTTGCCGGCCGGCGGGAAGATGTTGGTAGGAAAGGTCGAACACGGCGGCGACCGTGCGGTGTTCGGCGGTCAGGGTGAGCAGCCCGCCGGCCGGCTGCCGCATCTCCCGGCGCAGCTCGGCGATGGTCCACGATCGGTGCCGCCGGTAGAGGCTGGCCATGATGGAGATGGCCAGCGGGAGGTGTCCGCAGGCGTGGACCAGTTCGGCGACCTCCCGGCCGGCGTCCCGCGCGGCCAGCCGGGCGAACATCGTGGCCGCCTCGTCCGGGGACAGCACGTCCAGCCCGATCGGCACCGGCGCCGGAAGGTCGGCCAGGATCCGGCGTGACGTCACCAGAACCAGGCAGCCCGGCGTCCCGGGAAGCAGCGGCAGGACCTGGTTGGTGCTGGCGGCGTCGTCGAGGACCAACAGGAGACGACGGCCGTTCATCCGGTCGCGCCACAGGGCGGCCCGCCCGTCCAGGGTCGGCGGGAGGAACCGGGCGTCCACCCCGTCGGCGGCCAGCAGGTCCGCGAGCAGGTCGGCGGGGTCGGCGGGATGCCGGCCGGAGGTGTAGGCGTGCAGGCTCAGGAAGAGCTGCCGGTCGCCGAACCGGTCCTTGAGCCGGTGCGCGACGTGCACCGCCAGGGTGGTCTTGCCGACGCCGGCCATGCCGTCGATGGCATGGATGCTGACCACTTCCCCGGCCCGTGCGGCGTCGGCGACCGTGCTGACGATCTGCTCGATCTCCTTGTCCCGCCCCACGAACACGGCCTGGTCGGCGGGCAGGGTGCAGCGGGCCGGGGCCGGTCCGGGGGCGGGTTCGGCCACCGGGGCCGGGCGCAGCGCGGCGAGACGGCGCCGGGCGGTCACCCAGCGGTGCACCTCTTCGTCGTCGCCGCCGCAGGTACGCACTAGCGCGACGACGAGATCTTCCCGCGGAAGGGTGTCCCGCGCCAGGGCGGCCGTCACCGTGCTGCGTGGCAGCATCCGACCGGCCGCGGCGGCGCGGCTCTCCAGCCGTCGGAAGCCGACCCCGGACCAGTTCTTCAACCGCCGCAGGGCCTCCACGAACTCGGCCGCCGTGCTCGCGGCAGCCGGGTCAGGTCGGCCGTCACCGCCGGGCGATACCGCCATGCCGCCCCCCACCGCAATACACCTCGTTGGTCGCGGCACCAGTGTAGCCATCATTGACGCCCTTGGATGCCAAAGAAGACATCAACGGCACCGCCGGACGACAGCGTCCCGACTCCGGGGGCGCGGACCCTGGTCGCACGGATTGAGTACCGCGCTACTCACGACGGGTCACCGCGGCGTGGCTAGCTTCGGTTCTGGTGTCCGATCCCGGGCACCTGCCAATTCTCTTGGAGGTCAACAATGCACCGGAAGCGAATTGCGACCCTGGCGGCCGCTCCCCTCGCGCTGCTCATCGGATCGGCGGTCTTGTCCGCGTCGACCGCCAATGCCTCTCATTCGACGGTGCCGGCCGTGGCGAGCTCCACCTGCAATGCGCCCGACGCTGAAAAGATCCTCACCGTCGAGGAGGGGATCGCGCTCCTGAAGAAATGCTCGGCCCGGGCCGACGCGGCGGCCCCGGGATGGCACTGGATGGGCAATTACGGCTCGGTCTACGATGTGGTCGCCGTTGCGAACGGTGGCGGAATCGGCCCCGGCGAACTCATCGCCCAGCCGCAGTCCTCGGGTCTGGTCCCGAGCTTCATGTACTACTGACGCCACTTCCGTAGTTCGTGCTCGTCACGGTACGGCCGCCACATCCGTGACACGGCGGCCGTGCCGGTGAGTTCGCCCCGATCCCCGTCCGGGATCGGCTTCAGAGCGGGCCGCCGAAAGGCGGTGCATCCGAGTGCATCCTGGGGTCGTGGGTGGGGTCGGGATACATGGGTGGACAGCCGTGGTCGACTGCTTCCGGACGCAGTTCGAAGTGCCAGGACTCGTTGCCGTAGATCTGGCACAGCCCGTATTCGGCGCCGTGCCGGGAAAGCCAATACGTGGCGTCGAACGGTCCGATGTCGATCGCGTCGCCCGAGACATGGGCGGAGGTCTCGGCCGTGGCCACCCAGCGGGCCGCCTCTTCCGCCGAGCCATACACGGAGACAGCTTCCCGGAGCAACTGTTCCTGGTATTCCGGCGACCGCCATCCGCTGTTGACCCGGAAGACGACATCGCTCCCGGCGGCGTCCGTCGCCGCCCGGCGAAGGGCATCGCGCAGATCCGGATCCAGGTTCGCCACCGACGGAATCCGGTCATCGAACACCGACACCACCACACCGTCGGGGATCACCCCGTCAGCCTCGTCGGGCGCCTCCCCCCAGATCCCGAGCAGTACGTCGACGGGTGACGAGGCTGACGACGATGACGAGGTCAGCGACCGGTAGCCGATGGACGCGGCGATCCCGGCGATGACGACCACCAGAATGACAAGAACCGTCTTCGGACTCCGGCGGGGTGCTGTTCGCATTGGTGCACTGGGGTTCATGCCTCCAGTCGAGGCGGAACAGTGTTGCCAGCCCGTATGCGGTTTCCGATATGCCGACGATATACGCCGACCCGTAGCATCGCGGCATGCGCGTGTTGATCGTGGAGGACGAACCCTACCTGGCGGAGGCCGTCCGCGACGGGCTGCGCCTGGAGGCGATCGCGGCGGACATCGCCGGCGACGGCGACACCGCTCTGGCGCTGCTGAGCATCAACACCTATGACATCGCAGTGCTCGACCGGGACATCCCCGGCCCGTCCGGCGACGAGATCGCGGCACGCATCGTCGCCTCCGGCAGCGGCCTGCCGATCCTCATGCTCACCGCCGCCGACCGGCTCGACGACAAGGTTTCCGGATTCGAACTCGGCGCCGACGACTACCTCACGAAACCCTTCGCACTCCGCGAACTCGTCCTCAGGATCAGAGCGCTCGACCGCAGGAGCCCCCAGCACCGGCCGCCCGTACGGGAGATCGCGGGCCTGCGGCTGGACCCCTTTCGCCGCGAGGTCTACCGCGACGGCCGCTACGTCGCACTCACCCGCAAGCAGTTCGCCGTACTCGAAGTCCTGGTCAGGGCTGAAGGTGGCGTCGTCAGCGCCGAAGAGCTGCTGGAACGCGCGTGGGACGAGAACGCCGACCCGTTCACCAACGCGGTCCGCATCACCGTCTCGGCACTGCGCAAGCGCCTCGGGGAGCCGTGGCTGATCGCCACCGTGCCCGGCGTCGGATACCGCATCGACGCGGGACCGGGCACCGACGGCGAAGCAGCCGGCCGTGGGTAGGTCACCCGGATGAGCGTTCGCCTCAAACTCGCACTGAGCTACGCCGGGTTCCTCGTCCTCGCCGGTGTCCTGCTGCTCGCCGCCGTGTGGGTGTTCCTGCTGCGCTACGTGCCGGACAGTGCGATCAACACCACCGCGGGCTTCGTACCCAACCGCTCGGACCTTCTACGCGCCTTCACCCCGGCGGCTGCCGCCGTGCTGTCGTTCCTGCTCGTGTTCGGCCTCCTGGGCGGGTGGATCCTCGCCGGCCGCATGCTCGCACCTCTTGATCGCATCACCGATGCCACCCGGTCGGCCGCGAACGGATCCCTCTCCCACCGGATCCGGCTGGCGGGCCGCGACGACGAGTTCCGGGAGCTCGCCGACGCCTTCGACACCATGCTCGCGCGCCTCGAAGCGCACGTCGCCGAACAGCGAAGGTTCGCGGCCAACGCCTCCCACGAACTGCGTACGCCGCTCGCCATCACCCAGGCCCTGCTCGACGTGGCACGTCACGATCCGACCCGAGACGCCGGTGAACTGGTCGAACGCCTCCACACGGTCAACGGGCGGGCGATCGAACTCACCGAGGCGCTGCTGCTGCTCAGCCGCGCCGACCAGAGATCCTTCGCCCGGGAGCCCGTCGACCTTTCCCTGGTCGTGGAGGAGGCGGTCGAGACGCTGCTGCCGCTGGCCGAGAAACGTGGAGTCCTCCTCCACATCTCCGGCGACATCGCCCGCACCGTCGGCTCGGCGGCGCTTCTGCTGCAGATGGCCACGAACCTCGTACACAACGCGATCTCGCACAACCTCCCCGACAATGGCGCGGTGTGGGTCAGCACCGCCGTCCACGCCGAATCGGTCATGCTCGCTGTCGAGAACACCGGCGAAAGGCTCTCACCAAGGCTGGTCTCGACACTCACCGAGCCGTTCCAACGCGGCACCGAACGCATCCGGGGAAACGACCACGCGGGGGTCGGCCTCGGCCTGGCGATCGTGAAAAGCATCGTCGACGCACACGACGGAACCCTGGCCATCAACTCGCGCCCGGCGGGTGGCCTCCGCATCGCGGTGAAATTGCCCACCGCACCGCCACGCATCGACCGATAGGCATCGGATCGCCTTCTCCGCCCTTGGCCACCCGCTCGGCGATGCCGCCGCTACTTCATGGCGGCGATCTGGATCAGGTTGCCGCAGGTGTCGTCGAATACGGCGGTGACCACCGGCCCCAGGTCGGTCGCCTCCTGGGTGAACTCGACGCCGAGGCCCTTGAGCCGCTCGACCTCGGCGTACACGTCGTCGACGGCGAACTGGGTGTACGGGATGCCGTCGTCGACCAGTGCCTTCTTGAACGGACCTGCGGCCGGGTGGCCGTCCGGCTCCAGCAGCAGCTCGACACCGTCGGGGTTGGCCGGCGACACCACGGTGAGCCAGCGGGCCCCGCCGGCCGGCACGTCGGTCTTCTTGATGAACCCGAGCTTCTCGGTGTAAAAGGCGAGCGCCTTGGCCTGGTCGTCGACGAGCACGCTGGTGATGTTGATACGAATCACGGGTTCGGTTCCTCTCGGTCAATGGGCCACCGCGCGACGATCGAGCGCAGCGGGCTCGTGTCGATGTGGTGGAACTTGAATCGGCCCTGCCGCCGGGTGTGCACCAGGCCGGCCTGTTCGAGCACCGCGAGGTGCTGCGAGATCGCCTGACGCGAGGAGGCCAGGCCATGCTTCATGGTCAGCCGGCCGCAGATCTCGAAGAGCGTCTGGCCGTCCCTGTCGGCCAGCTCGTCCAGGATGATCCGTCGCGTCGCGTCACCGAGGGCCTTGAACAGGTCGGGGTTCGCCTCCACACACACAGTTATAGGCAAGCGCTCACTTGCCTGTCAAGCTGGTCGCGACCGAATCCGGCAGCCCCTTCAGCCGAAGATGGCGAAACCCGCCTGGCCCGTACGCCGGATGGGCGATGGTGGAGTATCGCCCGGCGCGGCCACGTGCCGGAGCGGTACGGCTCGTGTCCGGGGGTGGCGGTGTCGGCCAGGGAGGTCGTCCAGTGGATCGGCGGTCTGCTTGACCTCGCCGGGGTCCTCGTCATCGCGGTCGGCGTGCTCGTCACCTCGGTGGCCTTCCTGCGCGGTTACCGGCGGGACCACCAGCGGGGCGATGCCTACCGGTCGTACCGGCAGGGGGTCGGGCGGGCGATCCTGCTGGGACTGGAACTGCTCGTCGCCGGCGACATCATCCGGACGGTGGCGGTGTCCCCGACATTCCACAGCGTCGGTGTCCTCGCCCTGATCGTCGTCGTCCGTACGCTTCTCAGCTTCACCCTCGAGGTGGAGCTCGAGGGGCGCTGGCCGTGGCAGTCCCGGGCGGCACGGAGCGGGCCTTCCCCGGAAGCAGCCGCACCGGGCGATCAACCGCCGGCGAAACCCGAGCCCCGGTAGCGAGTCCCGCCCTCGGACACTCACTGAAGCGCGCGGTAGTTACGACTTAGAGGGGTCGCGCGGATAGGTGCTCCTGACGCGCCTCTGGGTGGTCGGTGTCCGCTGCTAGGCTGAACAGCATGTCAGGCGCATCGTGCTCGGCCGCTTGCGCGGCAGTGACCAGGACGTCCCGCTAGCGGCGGGACGTTCGACTCACAGCACCACCCACATGGAACGTCCAGCCGCTTCGGGATCAGTCCGGAGCGGCCCTTTGTGCTGCTCGGAAACTCTTCAGAGCGACGGAGCACTCGATGCTTTTAGGCGTTTCTTCTTCCCGTGGGCAAAGCCCGTCTCCCATGCGCGCATGGCTCGTGCTGTGCGCGATGGCGATGCTGCAGTTCTTCATCGCGGTCGACGTGACCGTGGTCAACATCGCGCTGCCCTCGATCGGCGCGGATCTCGGTGTCGGTGGCCAATCGCTGACCTGGGTAGTGGTCGGCTACACCATCACCGGCGGCGGGCTTCTGATGCTCGGCGGTCGCCTCGGCGACCTGCTGGGCCGCCGCCGCACGCTGTTGGTCGGCACGACCCTGTTCGGCGCCGCATCACTGTTGGCGGGCCTGGCCCCCTCGTTCGCCGTTCTGGTGGTCGCGCGCCTCGTGCAGGGCGCTGGCGAGGCCATCGCACTGCCGGCCGCGATGGCCACCATCGTGCTGATGTTCCCCGAGGGTCCACGCCGGTCGCGGGCTTTGAGTGTGTGGGCCGCGGTCGCCAGCTGCGGACTGGTGCTCGGGTTCGCCCTCTCTGGAATCATCACCGCCCACCTCGGCTGGCGCTGGATCTTCCTGATCTCGGTGCCCTTCATCCTGGCCGTGATCGTGGCCGCGATCGTGCTCGTCCAGGCCGACCGCCCCGCCTCCCGTGAACGGGCCCGGCTGGACCTGCCGGGCGCGCTTCTGCTGACCGCCTGCCCGCTGCTGTTCACCTACGCCGCGGTCGAGGCAGGCGAACCCGGAACGAGCCCGCGGGTGAGCCTGGTGGCGCTGGCCGGTGCGGTGCTGGCCGCCGCCGGGTTCGTGCGGATCGAGTCGCGGTCCCCGAACCCGCTGGTGCCGCTGACCTTCTTCGCCAACCGCGCACGGATGAGTGCGAACCTGACGACGATGCTGCTCAGCGGGGCGTTGTCGACATCGTTCCTGCTATTCACGTTCTACCTGCAGCACCGGCTCGGGATCGGTCCGCTGGGAGCCGGGCTCACGATGCTGCCGTTGGCCGTCGCGCTGATCGCGGCCTCGGTTCTCGTGCCTCGGATGCTGGGCCGTTGGGGAGCACGCACGTGCGTGCTGGCAGGCCTCGGAGCCGCCGCGGGTGCGATGACGGTGATCGCGCTCGTGGCAACCCTGGGTGCCGGGGCGGCGTGGCTGCTGCCGGCGATGCTGCTGATCGCCGCCGGGATGGGCTTCGGGCTGGTGGGGCTGCAGTACATCGCGGTCACCGGAGCCACAGACGAGGACGCTGGGATCGCCTCCGGCGTCCAGCGAGCAGCCGACCAGCTCGGCGGGGCCAGCGGCGTAGCGGTCTACGTGGGCATCGGGTTCGCCCCCGCGGTGCACGCGGGCGACCCGTTCCTGATCGCAGCGGTGCTCGCCATCGCGGGGCTGGCCGTCGGTGCCGTGGTCATCAGCCGTTCCTCGGCCACGACGGAGCTGCAGCAGCAGGCCGAGTAGGAGACCGCGCCGCCACGCACTGCCATCCGGAAGCAGCGTGGCGGCGCGCCCCTCGGCTCGCTCCGCCAACGATCAGCAGAAGCTCACGTGCTCCTACTCCCCACCTGGCGCGCATCGTCGTGGCTGAGCAGGACTTGTCTGCGTGCTGCTGGTAGGTGCCGCCGAGGACGAGGCGGGCCAGCAGCTTGTCGAAGATGCCCCGGACGGGGACACGGGGTCGGTGGCAGCCCCAACGGGCGGACCACGGTGTGTTCAGGAAGGAACACCTGGAACTGGTCCCAGAAGGGTCGGTGACAAGGCGCGACGAATGGATCAGCGCAGGCGTCTCCGAGCAGCTCCACCGCCTGGCGCTGAGGGCGAACGACGAGACCATCGGACTCGGCCTGCGTAACCTCGTGATCGGCGGATGCATCATCGTCAAGGCACCGTACGGAGGAGAGGACACAGGCCGTAACCCTGTCGACCGCGGCAAGTCAGACCTCAAGAGATCGTGCTCGTGGACGGCAGCGGTACCCCGATTGGGTGAGTCCCGACCGGAGCCAACCGAAACGACTCCCCCCGCTCCTGCGTCCCCCGCTCGAGACTCTCGCCGTGTTCGGGTCCCTGCTTCCGGCGCCTGGTACGCCAGTCCTGGCACGCTACAGGTGGAATGGACGTCCGACTCAAAACCCTTGACCGACTGTCTATCCGCACAACCTCTTACGATGGGGTCCCAGCGGTTCCCCCGAGGCAGCCGAGGCCAGCGATGCCGAGACCGATCCGGAAGGCCACCGGCCCACCCAGGCCGGCAGAGGACGGGGTCCCGGCGCTTCTCCTCGCCGGCCTGACCAAGACCTTCGGCGACGCCACCGCGGTCGACCACGTCGACCTCAGCGTCCCGGCGGGATCGTTCTTCGGCCTGGTCGGGCCGAACGGCGCCGGCAAGACGACGGCGTTGTCGATGGCGGTCGGGCTGTTACGCCCCGACGCCGGCAGCTCGGCGGTGTTCGGCGCCGACATGTGGTCCGACCCGGTACGGGCCAAAGCCCTGATCGGGGTGCTGCCCGACAACCTCGCGTTGCCCGAGCGGCTCTGACCGGGCGGGAACTCCTCACGTTTCTCGGCCAGCTCCGCGGCCTCGATCCGGCCGCGGTCACCGCGCGGGTCCACGAGCTGATCGACGTGATGGACCTGACGCACGCCGAACGGACACTGGTCGTCGACTACTCGACCGGCATGCGAAAGAAGATCGGTCTGGCGACCGCGCTGCTGCACGCACCCCGGCTCCTGGTGCTCGACGAGCCGTTCGAGGCGGTCGACCCGGTGTCGGCGGTGGCGTTGAAGCAGATCCTGGCGCGGTTCGTCGCCGGCGGCGGTTCGGTGGTGCTGTCCAGCCATGTCATGGCGCTCGTCGAGCAGCTATGCGACACGGTGGCCATCATGGTCAAGGGCAAGGTGGTGACGGCCGGCCCGCTGGACGAGGTCCGGGGCCGGGGTTCCCTCGAGGAGACCTTCGTCCGGGTGGCCGGCGGTGACGCCCGGGCCTCGGAAGGGCTGTCGTGGTTGGCGTCCTGATCCGGATGAAGCTGGCCATCATCCGGAACTCGATGACCGGTGGCCGGGCCGCGTTGATGGTCGTCGGCGGCACGCTCGGCCTCCTGGTCGCCGCCGCCACCATCTGGCTCAGCCTGCTCGACCCGGCCGGCCCCGGCGTGGTCCCCGACCTGCTCGCGACGGCATACCTGGTCTGGTTGCTCGGGTGGGTGGTCGGCCCGCTGTGGGGCGTCTCGTCGGTTCTGCGCGTCGACCACTTCGCGCTGCTGCCGTTGCCCCGCCGACGGCTGGCGGTCGGCCTGCTCGGTGCCGCGTTCCTCGGCGTCACCACCGCGGTGACGGCGCTGGCCTTCGTCAGCCTTGTCGTGTATGGCATCCGGCAGGGCGTGCTGCCGGCGCTCGTCGCGGTGCCCGCGGCCGCGCTGCAACTGGTGCTGGTGGTCCTGCTGTCCCGCGCATCCCACAGCGTGATCGGCCTGATCGCCCGGGGACGCGTCGGCTCGGCGTTCACCGGGCTCCTGCTCGCCGCGTTCCTGATACTCACCCAGTCCGGCTGGGTCGTCGTCGTCGCGATCGCGTACTCGGAGGTGCTCACCACCGGTTTCCCGTCGGCGTACTCGACCGTGGTGCGGGCGGTTCCGTCCGGATGGGGCGTGGTCGCCGTCGACTCCGCCCACAGTGGGCAGTGGTGGCGCGTGGCCGGTGTGCTGGTGGCCATAGTCGCGCTGATCGGGCTGCTGCTGCTCGGGTGGAGCCGTACCCTGGGCTCGTTCCGCCACGGCCAGGCGACGATCCGCGGGAGCGCCCACGTGCCGGCCGCCACCGGGCCCGTGCTCGCCGGCCGCACCGCCGCCGTCGTACGCAAGGAACTGCGCACCTGGTGGCGGGACCCGGGGCGGATTCACCTGCTGGCGATCGTCCTCGGGTGGGCGTTGGGAACCGCGCTGCTGCCGCTGGCCCTGGGTTGGACGGCGGCGCTTCCGTGGGCCGGGCCGGGCCTGGCGTTGATGGCGGCCACGGTCGTCTGCAACCTCTACGGCTCGGACGGCACCGCGCTGTGGCTGACCCTGCAGACCAGCACCGAACGGGAGGACCTGCGCGGCCGGCAGTGGGCATACCTGCTGGTGTTCGGTCCCCTCACGGTCGCCGTCACGGTCGGGCTCACGATCTGGAGCGGATACACGTGGGCGTGGCCGTGGTTGCTCGCCCTGGTGCCGGCCCTGCTCGGCGGCGGCGTGGGCCTGGCCGGGTACGCCTCGGTCTTCGCGCTGGCGCCCGGCCCGGACGCGCACCGGCGACCGGACAACCCGCTCGAGCAGGCCGGGAGCACCTGGCAGTCCCAGGTGCTGTTCTGGGCCGCCCTGCTGCCACCGGTCCCGGCGGTCGCCCTGGTCGTTGCCGGCACCGTGTTCGACAATGCCGCGCTGCGGTGGGCCGGTGGCCCGGTCGGGCTGGTCACCGGCGTCTTCCTCAGCTGGTGGTTGGGGCGGGTCGCGATCGAGCGGCTGCGGGCCGCCGGCCCGGAGATGCTGTTCCTGATGCGTACCGGGCACCCCTCGAAGACCACGACCGTCGCGGCGCCGGTCGACGTACCCAAGGTCAAGCTGTCCGGGCGGGAGAGTCTCGTCGCGGTGCTCTCCTGGGTTCTCGGCCCGCTCTGCCTGCTCCCGCAGGGCGTGGTGCCGGCGGTGATCCTGCTCGCCGGCGCCGATCTGAAGCTGTGGTTCCTCGCGTTGTACTTCCCGGACCCGCTGCGCTGGCCGGTCGCCGTCCTCATGGTGCTGCTCGGGATCTTCCTCGTCCACCGGGCGATCCGGCTCACCCTCAAGAGCGGCCGGCCGGCACCCGTCCGCCCCGGGGACCGGTCGTCCGGGCGCGTCGATCAGGAGTTCGAGTCGGTCTGATCCGTCCCGCGTCCCGCCAGCGGCGCCAACCCCAGACCTTTCGTCTCGCGATAGCAAAAGTTTGACTGCCACGCCGCAAAGGTCTTGCAGGTTCGACGAATGTGGCCGATCATTTCCCCCAGCCGCCAATCGAGGAACATCTTCGTCCCCCGAGCAGGCGCCCTCGGCGATGGTCCCGACGGCGGCTCCCAAGGGCACCGTCGAAGGGGGAGGGAATGTCTCCACGCCCATCACGAACGAACCGGCCGGCCATGCTGCTCGGCGTCGCGCTGCTCGCCTCGCTGGCCGTCGTCGCCACGTCGCCGGCCGCCGCCCAGGCCGCGGACCTGCCACCCCAGCAGCCGGGGGTGACGCTACGTACGTACGACGTGCGGGTGCCACTCACCGAGATCTGCACCCTCAAGCCGAGCCAGACCCCGAACATCGACAAGCTGATGCCGGACATCGACTGGTCCACAGCCGACGAATTCGGGCTGGAGAACAACTTCGTCACACACGCGCTCGGCTACATCCACATCCCCACCGCCGGGTCGTACACGTTCCGGCTGACCAGCGACGACGGTTCCCGCCTCTACATCGACGACGCGGTGGTGGTCGACCACGACGGGCTGCACGGCGCGACGTCGAAGGACGGCAGCGTCACGCTGACCGAGGGGCACCACGCGCTGCGGGTCGAATACTTCGAGGCCGGCGGCGGCCAGCAGCTCACCCTGTCGTGGCAGCCGCCGGGCGCGGCCGGGTTCGCCGTCGTACCCACCTCGGTGCTGAGCACGGACGCCGAGGCGGTGCGGGTGGTCTCGCCCGGACGCAAGGAGTGCGAGGGTGTCGCCGACACCCCGGGCGACGGGCTTCCGCTCGATTCCGTGCACCCCGACTACACCCTCACCGACCTGCGGCCGGACGGCTTCCAGCCGCAGGTCTCGGGCATGGACTGGACCCCCGACGGCCGGCTGGTCATTGCCACCTGGGGCGGCAGCAACCAGGTGCTCGGCGAGGTGTACATCGTGGAGAACGTGACCGGGGCGACCGGCCCCGACCAGGTCACCTACAAGCGGGTCGCCAGCGGGCTGCGGGAGCCGATGGGCGTGGCGGTGGTCGACGGCACCATCTACGTCTCACAGAAGCACGAGCTAACCGAACTGCGCGACACCGACGGCGACGAGGTCGCCGACGAGCACCGTACGGTGGCCACCTGGCCGTACGGCGGCAACTTCCACGAGTTCGCCTTCGGGCTGCTCTACAAGGGCGGCAACTTCTACCTCAACCTCTCGGTCGCGATCGACTACGGCGGCGCCACCACCGACCCGCAGCCGGTCGGCAACCGCGGCACCAGCGTCGTGGTGAACCGGCGCACCGGCAAGATCAGCTACGTCGCCGGCGGCCTGCGCACCCCGAACGGCATCGGATGGGGACCGGAGCAGGAACTCTTCGTCACCGACAACCAGGGCGGCTACCTGCCCGCCTCCAAGCTGGTCCGGATCGAGCAGGACCGCTTCTTCAACCACTACACCAATCCGGACGGGCCGTACGACGCCAACCCGGTGACCCGGCCGGTGCTGTGGCTGCCGCAGAACGAGATCGGCAACTCGCCGAGCACGCCGGTGCTGCTCAAGAAGGGTCCGTACCGCGGGCAGTTCCTGATCGGCGACGTCACCTACGGCGGGTTGCAGCGCGCGTACCTGGAGAAGGTCCACGGCGAGTACCAGGGCGCGGTGTTCCGGCACACCCAGGGGCTGGAGGCCGGCATCAACCGGGTTGCGCTCGGCCCCGACGGCGCGATCTACGTGGGCGGGCTCGGCGCCGACGGCAACTGGGGCCAGGCCGGCAAGCTCCGGTACGGGCTGCAGAAGCTGACGCCGAACGACAACCGGACCTTCGACATGAAGTCGATGAGCGCCACCCCGATCGGCTTCAAGATCGAATACACCCGACCGCTGTCGACCGCCACCATCCAGGACATCGCACAGCGCTACCGGCTCCAGCAGTGGCGCTACGCCCCGGCCCCCACGTACGGCGGGCCGAAGGTCGACGAGGAGACCCTGACGGTCACCGGGGTGAAGGTCTCCAACGACCGCAAGACGGTGACACTGACCGTCGACGGTCTCCAGGCCAACCGCGTGGTGCACCTGCGCTCGCCGCGCTCGTTCACCGCGTCCAACGGTGAGGAACTGTGGAGCACCGAGGCCTGGTACACCCTCAACGCCATCCCGGGCGCGCAGCCGGACCAGATCTTCTACGAGGCCGAGGAGGGCAACCGGGAGGGCGGCGCCGGGTTCGACACCGAGCACGCCGGCCACTCGGGCGTCGGGTTCGTGGACAACCTCGGCGGGCTGAACGCCTCCACCACCGTCCACGTCGACGTCAAGCGGGCCGGCGAGTACGAGGTCGGGCTGCGCTACAGCAACGGCCCCAACCCGTTCCAGGGCGACAAGACGATCAGCGTCTACGTCAACGGCCGCAAGGTCAAGCAGACCGTGTTGCCCACGACGGTCACCTGGAAGGAGTGGGCGACCAAGACCGAGCAGCTGACGCTGCGCCGCGGCGTCAACGCGATCCAGTACCGGGTGGACGCGACCGACACCGGACACGTCAACCTGGACCTGATCACCGTACGCAAACCCGGTGAACGGATCACCCTGTTCGACGGCGGCAGCCTGTCGGAGTGGCAGCACACCGACGGGCGCAGCGCGACCTGGCGGCGGGTGGACGGCGCCGCAATGGAGGTCTTCGGCGGCGACCTGCGCACCAAGCAGGCGTTCGGTGACTTCCGGCTGCACGTCGAGTTCAAGGTGCCGCTCCTGCCACCGGACGTCACCGGCCAGAACCGCGGCAACAGTGGCGTCTACCTCCAGGAGCGGTACGAGATCCAGGTCCTCGACTCCTACGGAGACCCGACCCTGGACAACAACGAGGCCGGCGCGATCTACCTGCAGAAGGCGCCGGACGTCAACGCCGCGACACCACCGGAGACCTGGCAGACGTACGACATCGAGTACCGCGCCGCGCGCTACGACAGCGCGGGCAACAAGACCGAGAACGCCCGGGTGACCGTGGTCTGGAACGGCGTACTCGTCCACGACGACGTCGCCATCACCGGCCCGACCGGCGGCAACATCCCGGAAGGACCGGCGACCGGGTCGATCCGCCTCCAGGATCACCAGAACACCGTGCAATACCGCAACATCTGGATCGAACCGCTGACCTGACGCCTCGGCGGCCGTGCCGGACCAGTCACTGGCCGGCACGGCCGCCGGGCGTCCCAACAGGGACGGCTGCTCCACCTCGGATGGCACAGCGTCGAGGCCGCAGCCGGACTCGAACCGGCGTCTACCGCTTTGCGGGCGGTCCCCTGACCACTCGGGCATACGACCGTGGCGTGTCCCGGGCTGGAGTCGAACCAGCGACCTCCGCCGTGTCGGGGCGGCGCTCTGACCTGCTGAGCTATCGGGACGGGAGCAGGGGCGGGATTCGAACCTGCGGTCTCCGGCTTATGAGGCCGGCGAGGACGACCGAACTCCTCCACCCTGCGGCGGACGCCGCCGGGAGTCGAATCCTGGTGGCGCTGCGTTGTCGCGTACCCGGAGCGCGATTCGAACGCGCACTGGCGCCGTCCTGAGCGGCGTGCCTCTGCCGTTGGGCTACCCGGGCGTGGAGCCGGCGGCGGGACTCGAACCCGCTGCCTGCCGATTACAAGTCGGCTGCACGGCCTGTCGTGCTGCGCCGGCATGGTGCGTGCCCTCGGCGCGATTCGAACGCGCACTGTCGACGTCCTCAACGTCGGGCCTCTGCCGTTGGGCTACGAGGGCGGGGTGAACCGCGGGCGGAGGATCCGCACCTGCGATGGAGTGGCTACCGGGGCTCGAACCCGGGACCTTCGCCTTGGCAAGGCGACGCTCTACCTGCCGAGCCACAGCCACGCACGAGCCGTCGACCGGAGTGTCGGGCTCCCGGTACGGTGCCGGCGGCGTCCTCGGAGAGATTCGAACTCCCGACCCCCGGATCCGTAATCCGGTGCTCTATCCGCTGAGCTACGAGGACGAAACGGAAGCGGTCGGGTACGCCTTTCTCGGCGACTCGACCCGGCTGCCGCACGGTCTGGCCCAGGTGCCGTACCGGTTTCCCGGCCGGTCGTCCTGGTCGACCGCTCGTGGACCTGGGCGGATTCGAACCGCCGACCCCCGGTCTGCCGAACCGGTGCGCTACCAACTGCGCCACAAGCCCCTACGTCCGGACCCCCGAGTCGAACGGGGTGTCTCGCGCTCCCAAGGCGCGCGGGTTGCCGTCTCCCTCGCTCCGGATCGTCCGGCCGCCGGCGGATGTGCCGGCGGCCGGAACACGATGTCGACGCGGCGCACTCGTGCGCGGCGTCGGTGCTGTGCCATCCACTGTGGAGTTCTCAACGAGCCGTGCCGCCGGCCGGGGCCGGGGCGGTTGCACGGGCAGCAGGAGTTGAACCCGCATCTTCCGGTTTTGGAGACCGGTGCTCTGCCGGTTGAGCTACACCCGTAGGTCGATGGAAAGGAACTGGTCGAGCAGGTCCGGAAACGGAAACGCCGCCCGGTCCCGGATCTGGGTGGGCGGCGCGCGGATCGCTAGCGGTCGCTAGCCATGCCACCTGCCCAGGTGGTGGTTCTTTTCGCTGCCGGCCAGGAAGCCGGATCGGCCGGCACAGGTCGTGGCGACCTCGCCGCGCGGCGTCAGCCATCGCGGTGTGATCGAGGTGTGCCACAACATGTCGGTCTCCTGACCTGGTCGGTTTCGTCTTGGTGCTGATCTCTACGGTAGGGCTACCCCCTGGACCGGGCAACCCTATTAGGAAACGCGACGGCATCCAGTCATCGGATCGGCACCCTGTTGTCCTCGATGTTGTCGCTCGCTACTGTCCCTCGGTGTCCATTTCGGAGAAGACGCGAAAGATCATCTGGGTCGAGGCTGGTGGCCGGTGCGCCATCTGCAAGGTTCTGGTGCTGACGCCGGGAACCGCGACAGATGACCCTTCCGTCTTTGGGGAGGAGGCCCACATCGTGGCTCGCTCCCCCGGTGGTCCCCGCGCGGGCGGCCTCGCCCCGGGCAAGCTCGACAGTCACGACAACCTCCTCCTGCTCTGCAGCAAGCACCACAAGCAGGTGGACGATCAACCACTTCGCTACCCGGTCGAAGAGTTACGGAGAATCAAACGCGACCACGCCGCGTGGAACGCCGCCCTCGCGCCACGAAATCAGCCGGTACTCGTGCCGGATCCGAGGTTTGCCCAGCCGGTGGCCAGCGAGACCCTCGCAACGGGCAGCCGGCTCTGGAACCTGTTCGTGGAGTGCCCGGCGACGAGCTACACCTATCCAAACCACCTTCCCCAGGGGGACGGCGACCTCATCGTCGAGTTCCTGAACCTGCTCAGGAGCTACGCGGAGAACATCCAGCACATGCGTGGCGCTCGCGCGCTGATGGACGCGGAGCATGCCCTCAACGGATACCTCGCGAAGCTCGCTGACCGGAACTACTCCCTGGGCGCACAGGTGCGAAGAGCGCTGGCGGCCGGAACCGTACCTGGGGAGGCGGTGGCGTGGTACGAGTTGCACCTTGAGGTCAGGCCGGTCGGCGGCGGGCAGGAGCGGAATCCTGCTGACTCGCAGACCGGGCTGATCGTGCATCGATCTGGCGGGCGTAACGGTGAGGTACGCGGGCGCGGGGCACTTTCCCTCGGACGGCTCGCCACCGCTGCGGCGGGGGTACTGGTGGTCGCCGCTCTGTTCGTCGTCGGCTGGGTACTGCCCGAGACCTTTGACCGCGATGCGGCGAAGGACCGCATACGGGAGGCGTTCCAGTCCGACGACGATCTGCGCTACAGCATCGAGTTCTTCGACGAAGGTGACAGTCTCGTCCTCCCGCGCGGTTTCAGACTGACCGACCCGCAGCGGCAGGTCCTCAGGAACTTCCCTGACGAGATCGACGGCTTCCGTCAGTTGCAAGCCGACCTTCGCGCCGCCGGTGCCGCGAACCCGCACACCCTGACCCTCCGGGTGACGCTCGAGGGGCGCCGCAATCAGCCGATTCGCATAGACGACGTTCGGCCGATCAGTCTGCGGCGTACCGATCCCCACTCGGGCACCTTGCTCGACATCCCGCCGCAATCGTCCGGGCAGACCATCCGAATGATGTTCGACTTCGACGAGGCCGACCCCCGCGCCCGGATCGCCGTGCCCGACGGGGGCGTCGGCAACGAGCCCGGGGATCTGTTCTTCGAACACCACACGTTGGAGGTCGGCGACCAGGTCGAGGAGGTCGTCGTGATCGAGTCGATCATCGGCCAGGGCGCGGCGACGTTCGAGATAGGCGTCGACTACCGAATCGGTGGCCAGGCCAAGCGTCTTGTCATAGACAACCAAGGCGTGCCGTTCGCGCTTACCGCCCTGAACTGCACGCAACGCAGCCGGCATGATCCGCGGGGGCACATCTCCAGCGAAGGCCATGCCCGCTACGAGGAAATCTGGGAGCTCTCGACAGGGTTCACCCTGACTCCAGTCGACCGTCCCGACCGCTACGGAATGGGATATCCCTACTGCTAGGCGTCTGTCGGCATGAGGGTGGGGATCGGCCAGCACGACACCAGCGGCGGTCAGCCCTCGGTGTCGCGTACGGCCGTCTCGTCGGCCGCCAGCCGGCGCAGGAGTGCACGCGTACGGTCGATGCCGAGCAGGTGCCCGACCTGCTCGTGGAGAGCCAGTGCCTGGGCAGCCTGGGTACGCGCTTCGGCGATGCCGCCGGTGGCGCGGTGCACCTCGGCGAGGACGGCGCGGGCGCGGGCTTCGATGTGGCGATAGCCCGTCGCGGTCGCTATCTCGATCGCGCCGTCGACCATGGACAGGGCTGCCTTGATGTCGCCCTGCCGGAGCGCGGTTTCGGCGAGCCCGATCCGGGCATCGGCTTCCTGATACCGGGTGCCGGCCGCGAACGCGATGTCCAGAGCCACCCGGTACGTCTCTTCGGCATCCGGGTGATCGCCGGCCAGCAGTTCGATGGAGCCGATGGTGTTTCGGATGTCTGCCTCGCTCGACCGGTCACCGCTCTCCTCCACACCGGCCAGCGCGGTTCTGGCTCGATCGAGCGCCCGATCCAGCGCCCCGGTGTCACGGTCGATCAGGGCCAGGACGCCCAGCGCGACCAGTTCGCCGGAGCGGTAGGCGGCCGCGCGGGCGAGGGCCAGGGATTCCTCGGCGCATGTGGTCGCCTGCGCGAATTCGCCGAGGATCCGCATGGACTCGCCGAGGTTCGTCAGCGTATAGGACTGCCCGGTGACCGATCCGGCCTCACGGTGCAGTGCCAGCGCGGCGCCGAAGTGATCCGCCGCGACCCGGGCCTGGCCGAGATCGAGGTAGACGAGCCCCAGATTGCTGAGATTGGTTGCCTGGTTGGCGATGCGGCCGAGCTTCTGGTTGGCCTCGAACGCCCCGCGGTAGCTGCGGGCGGCGAGTTCCAACTGACCGGACTGAAGGTTGACGGTGCCGAGTCCGCCCATGGCCGCTGCCTGGCCCTCCAGCCAGTCCGCGGCCTCCGCGCCGCGGTGGGCCAGCGTGTAGTGGCGCGTCGCGACGGCGTAGTTGCCCTGGCACAGGTGCGCCGTCGCGAGGTTCAGGTGGGCGGTGGCACGTCCCAGGTCGTCGTGGATCGAGTCCGCCGCGGCCAGGCCGGCCTCTGCGACGGCAAGCCAGTCCACCATGTGGCGCTGTAGCCAGAAGTATCCGCGCAACCCGTCGGCGAGTATCCACCCGTCGTACGGACGGGTGGTGGTGGCATGTCGGACCGCCGCGACCAGGTTGGCGCGTTCCGCGTCGAGCCAGGCGATCGCCTTGCCGGAGTCGTCCGCGAAAGACGTGCTGGGTGCCGGGGCGCGGCCGGTCTCCGGCCGCAGCAGGTTGGGGTAGAGCAGTCGGGCGGCCTGGTCGACCAGGCCGAGGTAGTGCTCCAGCACCCGGCCCCAGGCGTGGTCGATGTGGGCGGCGGGCTCGCTGTCTTGTGCGCGTTCCCTGCTGTACAGCCGCACCAGGTCGTGGAACGCGTACCGTTCGCCGGCTCGTGGTTCGACCAGGCTGATCGCGACGAGCCGGTCGAGCAGACGTTCCGTGACGTCCCGGGTCGCGCCGGACAGTGCGGCGGCGGTGGCCGGGTCGAAGCTGGGCGTCGGCAGCACGCCGAGCAGACGGAACAGTTGCTGTTCCTCGGGCGTCAACACCGCGTACGAATGGTCGAGGGCCACCCGGACGGCGATGCTCTCCTCCCCTTCGACGGTCAGCCGGGCGAGGCGCTTGTCGGAGGCGATCGCCGCGACGTAGTCCGCCGTCGTCCACCGTGGATGGTCCGCGAGGTTCGCGCCCGCGATCCGCAACGCCAGCGGGAGGTGTCCGCACGCTCGGGCCAGCTCCTCGATGGGCGCCCGTGCGGTGTCCGCCCGCGCCCGGCCGATGATGCGGACCAGGAGTTCCCGGGACTCCGCGGGGGCGAGCGGGTCGACCGTCCGACGGCTCGCGTCGTGCTGGGCGACCAGTCCGGTGAGCCGGGCCCGGCTGGTCACGAGTATCACGGCGGGACCACCGGCGGAGAGCAGCGGCCGCACCTGTCCGACGGTGCGGACGTTGTCGAGCAGCAGCAGCATCCGCCGATCGGCCGTGGACGCGCGCAGCAGTGCGGCGGCGTCCTCGGCGGTCGTCGGTATCTGCTCGGCGGCGATGCCCATCGCCCGCAGGACGGTGGCCATCGCTTCGACGGCCGATATCGGCGCCTCCGGGGCATATCCTCTGAAGTCAACGTAGACCTGGCCGTCGGGGAATCTGTGTGCGACGGTTCGTCCCCAGACGAGGACGGTCGCGGTCTTCCCGACGCCGGCCGCACCATCGAGGGCGATGACCGTCGGCGCCGAACCGTGGCGGGGGCGGTCCAGTTGTTCGTCGAGCCAGGCCAGGGTGGCACCCTGACCGACGAAGATCGGCACGGGGGCGGCAACTGAGGTGGTCGTCGGCCCGCGGAGTCCTCTCCGTGCCCGACGGTCACCGGGGCACTGTCCGGCCGGGACAACTCGGGGTCACTACGGAGCATGGCCTGGTGCAGGCGCTGAAGTTCCGGCCCGGGCTCGACACCGAGTTCGCGTACCTGGACATCGCGCAGTCGACGGTAGAGTTCGAGCGCTTCGGCGCGCCGGCCGATCCGGTAGAGCGCCGTCATGAGGTGCCGGTGCATGTCCTCCCGGAACGGATGCGCCGTCGCCAGCGGTTCCAGGTCGACGATCACCTGGGCGTTGTCGCCCGACTCCAGGTCGAGCGACGCCTTCTCCTCGACCGCGGCGATTCGTACGTCGTTCAGGCGCTGCGCCTCCCGGGCGACGGGCCAGGTGGTCGCCACGTCGGCGTACGGCTCGCCACGCCACAGATCCAGTGCCTCGGCCAGCAGCGCACGGGCCCGGCCCAGGTCGCTGCCGCGCACCGATCGCGCGGTGGTCAGGAGATGCTCGAACAGGCGCGCGTCGACCTCGTCGCGGTCCACGGAGAGCAGATAGCCGCCCGAGCCGTGCCGGATCCGGTCCGCGTCGCCCAGTGCCTGCCGGAGGCGGCGCACATACACCTGGAGCGTCTTGCGGGCACTCGCCGGCGGCACGCTGCCCCACAGTGCCTCGATGAGGTAGTCGGCGGAACTCGGTTGGCCCGCGCGGCAGAGCAGCAGCGCCAGGAGCCTACGCAGCATCGGCGCGTCCAGACCCACGGGACGGCCCTCGCGCGACACCGCCAGAGGTCCGAGAACAGCGAAGGAGACCACTCCTGCTCACCTCCTGGCACGACCTGCCTCCGCCGGCCGTAGGGAGTATAGCCGCATGTCGATCATGCGCCGCTACCGTCGCGCAACCGTGCCGCTACCGCCGGCAACCATGCTTGCCTCTCCGCCGGACACCGGCGGAAACGCTCATCACCACGGGAGAAACGATGACTGGCAGGAAGTCGTTCGCGCACGCGATTATCGTCGTGCTTCTTTCGTCCGCGGCGATCCTGATACCGAGCACGTCGGCGTTCGCCGCGAGGTCGACGAACTGGCACCGGGTAGGCGGGAGCCTGGAGCAACGCAACTGGATCGACCTCGGCGTCGATGTCTCCTTCTACCAGTACGTCGGCCTGCAGACTTCGGTCTCCTTCGGATCGAGCGCGACCTCGGCAACCGGCTGCAAGATCACCGGTTGGCTGATCCTCCGGCGGGCCGGTCAGACGAGCACCTGGGAAGGCCCCCGCAACACCTTCAACTGCCGGTGGGCACTCGACAACACAGGCACGGCGGTCGTGAACTGGTGGCCGAACTGGTCCGGCTCCACCAGTGGCGACGTCGCACGGGGACGAGTCTGTGTCGACCTCTACTACAACGGGTCCTCCTCGTCCGGATGGCAGCGCTGCTACACCGGCCCGGAGGTCTGGAGAACGGAGTAGGGATCTTGTGCGCGTCACGACGGGCCCCTCCCGCACCCGACGACCTTGTCCATATCAGCGCCCGCCCCGGACGCCCCACCGCCAGCTGGCATCCGGACGATGCGATGACCGACGACACGCCCGACAACAGCGCCCGGCCCGTCGCCGTGGACGTGCGCCGCCACCTCCATCTGCCGATCGCCGATGCCGACGGTGTCACCCCGGACCGGACCTTCGTCTGGCCGGCGGCCGGCCCGGTGAACTGCCGGTGACCACTCGGCCACACGTCGATCTCGTCGCCGACGCCGCCCCGCTCGCGGCGCCCCGGGGCGACCCGACCACCGAACCAGCCGCGTCCGCCCGGCTGGCCGGACGACGGAAGAACGGTCATTCAACATCCAATCGAGGAAGGATTCCTGATGGTCAAGCGCACCTTGTCACCGATGCGAGCACTGCTCGCCGCCTGCGTCGCCGCCCTGATGGTGCTGGTCGTCCAGTCGCCGGCACACGCGGCGCTGCCCGACGGGCACGACCTGTACGTGCAGTTCGAACTGCGGGGGGCGGACTGGTCAGAGTCCTACGACGCCTACCTGACGATCACCAACGCGGTCACCAACGACGTGGGATGGGGCGACTTCAACTCGGACCCCCTTGGCGGCATTCCGGGTGACGCCATCCGGGCCTGCGACCGGCACGCCGACGGCTGGGGAGTCGAGATGCAAATGGACATCAACCCTGGAGCCTCCTTCCAGGTCGACCGCATCGCCACCACCCAGGGCCACAACTCCCCCTACTGCAGTGGCTGGCAGAGCGGGAACATCGCCGAGAACACCCTCGTCGCACTCCGGGTCTGCATGGTCAAGGGCACCTCGAAGTACTGCTCCGCCATCCAACGGGCCCGCGCCTAGGAATCCGAGGAGCGAGCGCCCTCCGGCGTCGCATCACGATCAGCGAAGCACGAACAGTCAGTGGCTGAACGGCACGTCGCCGTTCAGCCACCTGGCGTCGCGGAGGTGAACCGCCCAGGTTGCCGCACCAGACCGGGTCGTACCGCCGGCGGTGGGCTCGGCGCCGCGGTCGACGGTGCGGCGGCAGGAACAGGGCACGCATAGGCTGCCACAATGAGACCCCCGGAGCCCACCGGCGCCGTACTCGCCTGGGCCGCCCGGCAGGTGGGCGAAAAGGCGACAGCGGTCGTGGTCAAAGGGCTACGCGAGGGCGGCAACCCGTGGCTGCTGCGGATCCGGCACGACGGGCACGTCAGCGAGGCGGTCCTCAAGGTAACCGCCCCGAACGATCCAGGCGGCTTCGCCACCGAGATCGCAGCACTGGGCGTGGCCGAGGATCGCCACGTCGGGGCACCGACGATCCTCGGGTTCGACACCGGCGCCGACGGCACCGCGGCCGTAGTCGAGACCGTCGTGCCCGGCAGCAGCACGATTCCGGTCGAGCCGACACCGCGACGGCTGCGCGCGCTGGGCGCGGCGGCCGCCGCGCTCCACGCTGTCGCCGCCGTCCCCTCGCCGGATCTGCCGGTACGCACCCGCCCGATCCCGGCCAGTGACTTCGCCCGGCAGCGCCGGCTCGGCCGTGCCCCCACCACACCGCTGCTCCAGGCGGCCGACGCGCACGTCAGTCGGCTTCCGACACCGGCGGGCAGGCCGGTGCTCGTGCACGGTGACCTCTGGCAGGGCAACACGTTGTGGGACGGCGACACGCTCACCGGCATCGTCGACTGGGACATGGCCGGGGTCGGCCACAACGGCATCGACCTGTCCTCGCTGCGCCTGGACGCGGCGCTCATGTTCGGCGGCGATGCGGCGGAACAGGTGCTGGCCGGATGGGAAGACGCGACCGGGGAACCGGCGGGGGACGTCGCGTTCTGGGACGCGGTCACCGCGCTCAACATGCCAGGAGACATCGCCGTGTTCGCCCCCGCCATCCACGATCAGGGCAGACGGGACCTGACCGCCACCACCCTGAACAGGCGCCGCGACGCGTTTCTCCGCCAGGCGCTCGCCCGGCTCCCCCAGCCCTGATCACGGCTGCGGAACGCGCTCGTCGCGGTCGCGTACGGCTCCATCGCCCTGAGCCGGGCCGACGCCGCGGCCCGCCGGCGCCGGTGCCGGCGGGCCGCCGGCCATCAGTCGAGGACGTCGGCGAGACGGGACTTCTGCACCCCGTCGGAGAAGAACGGGCGCAGTCTGACGGACTCGTCGCCGGCCATGGCGAGGAACTGGGTGAGCGAGACCCGGATCTCGATGTTGCCGTAGTTCGGATCCTTGTAGGAGACGACCCTGGTCTTCGGGTCGTAGGACTGGAGCAGCACGGCATGGACCGTCGGCTCCATCTCAGCGACCGGCCGGCCGGTGCAGTCCAGGACGTCGTCCCGGTCGGTGCTCCGGAGCTTGAACCGGCGCCGGACGCCGGCGTACGCGGGCACACTCTGCTCGCACAGGGCCACGTGCGCGTCGTCCGCCGCCTGGCCGCCGCCGATCTCGGACCAGCCGGTATTGAGCAGTGCGGCGACCTCGTTGGTGTCCTGGGCGGCCAACTGGACCAGCTTCACCGCCCGCTGGTGCGCCTGGTGGTATTCGGCGACGACGTACGGAACCTCGTACCGGCCGGGTTCGGGCAGCAGGACGTCGACCGAACCGGTGGAGCCGAGCGCGTCGCGGGCGTACCGTGCCACGACCGTCCGGTCGATGAGGCCGCGGTCGTGGTCGCCCCCCGGGCCGGCGTCCCACAGCAGCAGCTTCCGTACCATGGCGTCGAGGTTCTGCTCCGTCAGCCGGAGGGCGAGGGTACGCCGGTTCGGCTTCGGCGCCGGGTGGGCGTTCATCGCCTCCTCGACGGCGTCGCTGCTCGGGTAGGAGTTCATGACCGCCCGCAGGTAGCGGGTCCCCTTGCCCCGGGCGTGCGCGACCGCCTCGACGACGAAGAGCCAGCAGGACGGTCCCTGCTGCATGAACAGTTCGGTGGCTACGGCGGGGAATGCCCGCAGTGGAGATGTCATGGTGTCGTACCTCATCCGTGGTCTCGGCGCGGAGTGTCGACAACATGAGGGTCCCGATCGTGGCCGGGATACGACGGCTAGCCGACAGCGGCGGCCGCAATGCCGGCCGCCGGGCGCGTGCCGTGGGGCCTTGCCGTGGGGCCGATCCGCTGAAGCCTAGGCGCAGCCCCAGGTCTCCTGCACCTGGATCGTGACGGGGACGCTCTGCGTCTCCACCCCGTCCGACGCCGTCAGCTCCGGCCGGTACACCCCGAACGGTAGCGGCGGCAGGGTCATCGCGATCAGGTTGAGCGCGTTGTGACCGTCGCTCGAACCGGGCGGGATCGGCGGATGCGGCAGGCTCGTGGTCATGCCCGTGGGTAGGTTGCGGGCTCCGACCTCGATGGGCGTCGACCACTCCCCGTCGATGGTGATCCAGAAATAGGTCCACCAGGACTGGCCGGCCGGAATGCAGATACGCTGCCCGATGTCCGTCAGGCGCCAACTGGCCGCCGACGTGGTGGTGTCCGTGGCAGCGGCCGGCTGGCCGCCGATCAGCACCAGCACCAGTGTCATGAACAGCCCGAGCGCCAGCCGAGCGGCGCCAGAGGTGGATCGCAACATCGGAGCCTCCCAAAGCTCTTTCGACGGGCGGCGATCACCGGATTGCCACCATTTAAATCGCCATTCATCAATACGATAGCCCACCGCACGGTTCCGGAGGAATGGCCGCTCAACCGCGCAGTTGCGCGTTGAGACGGGCGGCCTGGCGGGTCAGGTGATCCCGTTCGGGGATGTTGGGCGCTGATCGGGCGGCTTGGGCGTAGAGCCGTGCCGCGGTCGCTGGATCACCATCACGCTCGTGCAGGTATGCCGCGACGGCGGCGTGCCGCGGCAGGGAGGGGTCGAGTCCCGCCAGGGCGGCCAGGCCGGTCCGCGGGCCGTCGGCCTCGCCGACCGCGACGGCCCGGTTGAGGCGGGCCACCGGACTGTCGGTGAGGCGCACCAGTTCGTCGTACCACTCGACGATCTGCACCCAGTCGGTCTCCTCGGTCGTCCGGGCGTCGGCGTGGAGCGCGGCGACGGCCGCCTGGGCCTGGAACTCGCCCAGGCGGTCGCGGGCGAGGGTGGCCTGGAGCATGTCGATGCCCTCGGCGATCAGGTGGGTGTTCCACCGGCTGCGGTCCTGCTCGGCGAGCGGCACGAGCCTGCCGTCGGGGCCGGTGCGTGCCGGGCGCCGTGCGTGGTGCAGCAGCATGAGCGCCAGCAGGCCCGTGACCTCCTCGTCGTTGGCCCTGGCCGCCAGTTGGCGGGTGAGCCGGATGGCCTCGGCGGCGAGGTCGACGTCGCCGGAGTGGCCCTCGTTGAAGACCAGGTAGAGCACGCGCAGCACCGTGGCGACGTCACCGGGCTGGTCGAACCGGACGCCGGAGACGGTCCGCTTGGCCCTGCTGATCCGCTGGGCCATGGTCGCCTCCGGCACGAGGTAGGCCTGCGCGATCTGCCGGGTGGTCAGGCCACCGACCGCGCGCAGCGTGAGCGCGACGGCCGAGGCCGGTGTCAGGGACGGGTGCGCGCACAGGAAGTACAGCGCGAGCGTGTCGTCCACCGCCTCGCCCGGGGCGGGCATCGGCTCGGCCTCGACCAACTCCTCCCGCCGCCGCCGGGAGGCATCGGCGCGGACGGCGTCGAGGAACTTGCGCCAGGCCACCGTGACCAGCCAGCCCTTGGGGTCGCGCGGCGAGTCGTCCGGCCACCCGCGTACGGCTTCGACCAGGGCGTCCTGCACGGCGTCCTCGGCCGCCGCGAAGTCGGCTCCGCGACGGACGAGAACACCGATCACCGCGGGTACCAGCTCCCGCAGCAGCGACTCGTTCACTCGGTGGCGGTGGACTGCACGCCGTAGAACGGGCGCACCTCGAGCCACTCGTGGATCGGCTTGCCACCCGCCCCCGGAGCCGCGGACAGCTCGCCGGCCAACTCCAACGCGCGCTCGTAGGTCTCCACGTCGATCACCATCCAGCCGGCGATCAGGTCCTTGGTCTCCACGAACGGGCCATCGGTGACCGGTGGCCGCCCCTCGCCGTCGTAACGGACGAACGTGCCCTCCGGGGAGAGCGCCTGGCCGTCGACGAACTCGCCGGTGCCCTCCAGCCGAGCGGCGAAGTCACGCATGTACCGGATGTGCGCGTCGACCTCGTCCGGCGTCCACTGGTCCATCGGCACGTCGTTGACCGCCGCGGGCGCGCCACGGTAGTGCTTGAGCAGCAGGTACTTGGCCATCATGTTCTCCTCGATGCGGTACGGCCATTGTGGCCGAGTTCGCACCGGGGACGGAGCCGGCCGCGCGTTCTCGACATCCCGCCGAGAAATTTCTCGCGCGGCTTCCGCGCCCGTCCATCGCGCGGCGGTCACCCGGTCGGCCCGGCGCACCGCCCCGGTCGAGGTGGTGCGCCGGTGACGCCGGTGGCGGTGCGATTCCGCGGACCCGGCCGCAGCCGTCGCCCGTCAGAGGTGCAGGTAGCCGGGCAGTCCTTCGGGCCGTTGGCCCTCGCAGTTCGGATCGACGGAGTCGAAGTGCTCCCCGTTGCCGCGGACGAGGCACCGGTAGAACGCCCGGTTGGGTGCTGCCGGCGGGGCGCTGTACGCGTAGCCGATCTCTCCGCAAAAGAGAACCCATGGCCGCAAATTCTTCAGATCAATTTTATGACTGTCAATGCGCTTGTATTCTTTCGACAATCGTTGAACGGGACTTTGGCGGAGCGTCCAAGATGAATGCGCGCGGTCGCGCCACAGGAGGCCGCACGTTGCCGACAGCGGAGAGATTCGCCGTTCGAGCCAGGACGCGACACCCAGGAGTGCAACCGACGGGTTGCACCTAGCCGGGCGCATGTGTAACCTCCGGGTGACACTACCGATCAGGGAACGAGACGTCGTGGACCGTATCCAGCGCGAGATCTCCATCAACGCCACAGTCCAGCGAGTATGGGAGCTGATCACTCAGGCTGAGCACATCCAGGTCTGGTTCGCCTTCGATGGCGCGCAGGTCGACCTACGTCCGGGCGGGACACTCGTCCACACCTGGAAAGAGCACGGCTCCTTCCGAGGCGTCATCGAGCGGATCGACCCGCCCACGGTCTTCTCCTACCGGTACTCGTCGGTGCCGGACGAGGAACCCCGACCGGGATACCAGACCCTGGTGACGTTCAACCTTGCCGCCGAGGGCGATGGCACCCACCTCACTGTCGTCGAGAGCGGGTTCGACGAACTGGCCATGGACACCGAACAGCGGCGCATGCACATCCAGGGTACGGCCGACGGATGGTCCGGCGGCCTGTCGGCGTTGCAGGAGCACACGGCTACGGGCAGCTCCCGTGACAATGTCCCGACCACGAACTGAGGTGTTGGCGGCACTGGCCGACCCCACCCGCTGGCACGTTCTGCAACTGCTCGCGGAACAAGGCGAGCAAACGGCCACCCGGCTGGCCGGCTCGCTACCGGTCAGCCGACCGGCGGTGATCAAACACCTCATCACGCTGCAGCAGCACGAACTGGTATCCAGTCGCCGACTCGGGCGTGAGGTGCTCTACAGCGCGAACCCGTCCCGACTGATCGAGACCGCACAGTGGATGTCAGCCGTCGCGACCACCTGGCAGGCCAGCCTCCTGAGACTCAAGGCCCTGGCGGAAGGCACCGGGTAACGCCGCCAGCCGCAGGCGTCGGGGTCAGGTGTCGTACAAGCCGTCCCAGGGCGGGGCGAAACCGAGGCCGTCGGGGAGAAACTCGACATGGTCCCGTCCGTCGTGGGGTTCGGACTGGTCGACGAGCCCGAAGACGTGTCCGTCTGCCTCGACCTGGAACGGTTTGATGCTGATGTCGCCGAAGACGCGTCCGGGTAGAGCGTCGAGCCAGCCGGCGAGGCAGCTCTGGGCTTTCTCGACCGAGTCGGCTCGGTGCTCACCGGTGCCGGCGAACCAGATCTGCGAGTCGATGTGGCCGCCCTGGTCGTCGAACCGGTGCAGTACGGCGTACCACCGTTTGAAGCGGTACCAGTCGGAGTTGCGCCCCGCGCCGTCTTCGAGGGTCGCCGTGACGGAGCCGAAGAACTGCCCACCGTCATACCGGCCGATGGTGTCGGTGCGATAGTCGGGCTCGTACGCGATCGGCACACGGTCGGGAATCGCCATGGTCGACAGGCTAGTGTCACGGTCCGACAGCCCTGTCCCACTCGAAGTGAGGGCATCGAGGCCGCCGGCGTCCGTGCCCGGCGCAGGCGACGCCGCACCGTCCAGGCACCTGATCGAACCGGACAGCGGCGGTCGGGCGCCGCCGGCGGTCCTTCGGCCAGGCTTGACGTCGAAGGGAGGCCTCGTGATCGCGGCACTCAACCGGCTGATCGACCTTGTCGAGAAGCACCTCAACGGCGAGTTCGACGTCAGCGGACTGGCCATGACGCTCGGCACGACCGAATACCACCTGCGCCGGATGTTCTCGTCGTTGGCCGGTATGCCGTTGTCGGAGTACGTACGCCGGCGTCGCATGACCGTCGCCGCCGCCGACGTCGTCAAGGGCGAGGACGATCTGCTGAGCATCGCCGTACGGCACGGGTACGGCTCGACCGAGGCGTTCGGACGGGCGTTCCGGGCCGTCCACGGCGCCGGCCCCGGTGATGTCCGCCGCGACGGAGGCCCCCTTCGCACACAACCACAGCTCAGGTTCCGCCTGACCGTCGAAGGGAGCATCCCCATGGACACCCGCATCGTCGACCGCCCCGCGTTCCGGCTCGTCGGACACGCCGCCCGGGTTCCGCTGATCCACCAGGGCATCAGCCCGCATATCCAGCAGCACATCACCGCGCTGCCGCAGGAGGAGCACCTGCGACTCAAGGCCCTCGGCGACACCGAGCCGGCCGGCCTCCTCCAGGTCTGCGACGATGTCGACCCCGATGACATCGAGGGCAGCGAACTGACCTACCTGCACGGGGTCGCCGTCTCCCGAAACACGCCGGCTCCCGACGACCTCGACGCCATCGAGGCACCCGCCGGCAGGTGGGCGGTCTTCCGCACCGCCGGCCCCCATCCGCAGGCCCTGCAGACGACCTGGGCCGCGACCGCGACCGAGTGGTTCCCGTCCAACCCGTGGCGGCTGCGGCCAGGTCCTTCGATCGTCGCGGTCCTCGAACGCGCGGACGACTTCAGCACCGCGACCTGCGAGCTGTGGCTACCCGTAGAACCTGCGTGACCAACCCGCCTGGGACGCCCCGGGCAGCATCGACGACCCGGCCGGCGCGCCACCCGTCAGCACACTGGGAGGCGCGCCGGCCCTGTGCCGTGAACACCCGCACCCCGCCGGCTACCCGGTGGGCGGGCTTCAGCCTCGGGACGGTCGCACCTGCTCGAAGTGGAACTCACGGATGAAGCAGTCCCGCGGCTGGCCGATCGCGAACAGCACGCAGTCGACGACCGAGCGTGCAGTGAGGTCGCCGCTGGCCTGCCGTGGCCCATCCTGCACGAAATCCGGCGGGAACAGCGAGATCACCCGGATACCCTCCGGTCGGAGCCGGTGCGACAGGATCTCGGCGAGCCCGGCGTGGGCATGCTTGGCCGCGTAGAAGGCGGGATGCGCGCCGGACCGGCGATGCCCGGTCTCGCCGCAAGCGGAGATCATGTTGACGATGTCGGGTCTCGCCGACGCCCGCAACAGCGGCAGTAGATGTTTGGTCAACAGCAGGGTGCCGGTGCCACCGACGGCCATCACGTTCTCGATCTTGTCGTCCGGGGCATGCGTGAGGTCGTCGCCCTCGATGTAGGCGGCGCCATTGTTGATCAGCACATCGATGCGCTCCGTACGGTCAGCCACGGCCGCGGCGAACGCCCGCACCGAGTCCGGCTCGGCCAGGTCGCACCGAAACGCGTCGGCCCGCCCTGGCCCGCGCTGGTTGATCACACCCGCGGCCTGTTCGGCCGCCGCCAGGTTCCGGGCCGAGAGACAGACGTACGCGCCACGGTCGGCGAAGGCCTCGGCGAGCAGTCGTCCGGTGTCACGTGCGGCGCCGGTCACGGCGACCCGAAGTCCGTCGAAATTCACGCTCCGCAGTGCAGCACCTGAACCTCGGTTGACGTCAACAGGAACATGCCGGACCGGACGTCCGCCACCCGGCAGGAACGGAAGCCGAGCGGCGCCGAACCGGATCGACGAACACCTGTCGCCTGGACCAGGGTTGTACCTGTGAACGTCTCCGATCCCACCGAAATCGTCCGACGCGGCTACGACAGCGTGTCCCACCGCTACCGTGGCGACCACGACGCCCCCGCCGAGTACGCACCATGGCTCACCGACCTGCAGCGGCAACTCCCGACCGGGGCCAGCGTGCTGGACCTCGGGTGCGGCTGCGGCATCCCGGTCACCAAGACACTTGCCGACAGTGGCCACCGGGTGACCGGCGTCGACCTCAGCGAGGTCCAGATCACGCGCGCCCGCCGACTCGTCCCCCACGCCACGTTCCTGCACGCCGACGCCACGCTGGTCGCCTTCCCCGCAGGAACGTTCGACGCGGTCGTCTGCCTCTACGCACTCATCCACATGCCGATCGACGCACAGCCCCACCTGCTCCACCGCATCGCCACCTGGCTACGACCCGGCGGGCTGTTCCTGGCAACGACCGGAGCCGGGCAATGGACCGGAACCGAGGACAACTGGCTCGGCGGCACCGCCACCATGTGGTGGAGCCATCCCGACGCGGCCACCTACCGCACCTGGATCACCGAAGCCGGCCTGGGCGTCGAGTCCGAACACTTCGTACCCGAGGGGAACAGCGGCCACCAGCTTTTCTGGGCCCGCCGAATCCACTGACGGCACCTTATGCCCCCACGAAGACGCTCCGCGCACCCGGGCGCGGTTCCGCGCCACCATCGACACTTGCCGTACCCGGAGTTTCCACTCGACGCCACCGGAAGCGCCTCTCAACCGACTCGCTGGTCCCAGGGGTGACGCCGGTCGTACGCGGTCGGCTTTGCGCGGAGCTGATCGAGTCCGTAAATTACTGATCGTGCGACCAACAAATAGCTCGAACGCCCAGGATGGTCGATCGTTCATCGAAACCGCCCGGCGAGGGCAGATCGTGGAAGCTGCGATCGAGACTCTCGCCGAAGTCGGATACGCCAAGACCTCGTTGACGCGTATCGCGGCCCGCGCTGGCATCAGCCAGGGGTTGATCTCCTACCACTTCAGTAGCAAGCAGGACCTGATGGAGCAGGTGGTCACCGAGGTGAACGCCGACATGGAACGCTTCGTGGAGGCGCGCGCCGGCGACGCCGACGACCATGCCGGCACGGTGAAGGCGTTGATCGAGGGGTTCGTCCGGTACTGCGCCGACCGGCCCGCCGGGATCCTCGCCGTCGGACAGATCGAGAACGCTGAGGGCTGGGCCGCCGAGGCGCGGGAGCGGTCGATCGCCGACGTCGAACAACTTCTGCGCGGTGGTCAGGAAGCTGGCGAGTTCCGGTCCTTCCCGACCCGGCTGATGGCGGTGACCCTGCTGGCCGCTCTCGAAGCCGTGCCCGGGGAGCTGCGGGCCAAGCCCGAGACCGACCCGGGTGTCTACGCGGCCGAGCTCGCCATGACCTTCGAACTGGCCGTACACAGGACAGGGCGATGACGGCTCCGAAACTCGGGACGCCGACGGCGACCGGTCGCGCCCCAGGGGCCGGGAACCACGCCACGCCGTGGCCGCAGCCGGCGGCGCGTCGCCTGCTCCTGCTGACCGTTCGACGACCGCGCCGAGAGGAGCCGAACGCGTGCTGAAGCTTCGCGGCATCTCCTACCTCGTCGGCGAAACGCATCCGGACGATCTGCGGCGCGACCTTGAGATCATCTCCCGGGACCTGCGCTGCGACACCGTGATGCTCATCAGCGGCGACGTGCCGCGACTGGTGACGGCCGCCGGCCGCGCGCTCGACCTCGGCCTGGACGTCTACCTGCGTCCCGATCCCACCGAACTGCCTCGGACGACGATGCTGGAGCGACTGGACGCGGCCGCCGTGGCGGCCGAGCTTCTTCGTCGTGAGTACCCCGACCGCGTCACGCTCGTGGTCGGCAGTGAGTTCTCGCACACCGCGCCCGGCATCGTCCCCGGACCACGGTCGTTCCTACGGCTGCAACTGATCATCCGGTTCCGCCGCCTGATGCGACACCGTATCGACCGACGGCTCCACACACTGCTCGCCGACGCCGTGACCGTCGCCCGGAGTCGCTTCAACGGGCCGATCACCTATTCCGCGGCCGCCTGGGAACACGTCGACTGGACTCTCTTCGACGTGGTCGGGGTCAGCCTCTACCGATCCCGCCGCAACGCCGCCACCTATGCCGATCGCGTCCACGACCTCGTCCGGCGCCACGACAGACCGGTCGTGATCACCGAGTTCGGGTGCGGCGCCTTCACCGGAGCCGAACAGCGCGGCGCGGGCTCCTTTCAGATCGTCAACTGGTTCACCGACCCGCCCCGCATCTCCGGCGACCATCCCCGCGACGAAAGCGTCCAGGCCCGCTACCTGACAGACCTCATCGACCTCTACGGCTCTCAAGGGGTACACGGCTGCTTCGTCTTCACCTTCGCCATGCCCGACTTCCTCCACGTGGACGATCCGCACCTCGATCTCGACAAGGCCGGCTTCGGGGTCATGGCTGCCCGCTCCGACGGCACCTACCAACGCAAACAGGCCTTCCACGCCGTCGCCGACGCCTACCGCGGAATCGCCGAAGCGGACCGAGGTGGGCCTCGCCGCTAGCGGCGGCTCGGTCCGGCGGCTTCGGCGCGGGCCAGACCGGACGCCGCATCGATAACCGCTTCTGCATTGATCGGGCACGGATCCGTATCGGATTTTCGTTGGTCGATACAGCGTGGGACGGCAACATTGACCGCGGGATCGGCCGATCGCCAGAAGGTCCTCCTGCGACGGGGGACCATGGGCAACATCAAACTGAAGGGTTGTCGATGCGTACTGCCATACGGATTCTGGCTGGTCTGGCACTGGCCGGGATGTTGACCTTCGGTTCGGCCGCGGCCGCGCAGGCGGCCGCTCCGGAACGGCCGGCTCCGGCCGACACGGCCGCTTCCGCGCTCGGTTACTGGCAATGGTGGGACACGTTCACCTCGGTGGAGGCTCCCTCGGTCGCGCGCGGCGCCTGCATCGCGACCGGCGAGGTCGGCATTGTCCAGGGACTCTGGACGAACTACGAGTGCCGGTTCAACGGCTACTACACCTACGACCTCTACGTCTACCGGCCGTAGACGACCGGCGCCGATCCGGGCCGTCCACCGTAACCGGTGGGCGGCCCGTGTTTCGTGGTGGAAGCGCTTGTGAAGGTGACACCCTCTTACGGTGGCCACCTATGACGTCGCACTCGTGCTGCTTGTCGACCCGTCCGGCGCGGTGCTCCTACAGCACCGCGACGAGTACGCGGCCGTCTCGCCGAATCAGTGGAGCCTGCCGGGCGGCCACGTCGAGCCGGGCGAGTCACCTGAGGAGGCGGCCCGCCGGGAGCTGCTGGAGGAGACGGGTCTGACAGCGGATGGGCTGCGCCTCCTGTGGAGCGGTCCGCGTCCGTACGAGGCCGGTTTTCCGCACACCGTGACGGTCCACGCGTTCAGTGGCTCCACCAGGGCACGGCAGGAGGACGTGGTACTCGGCGAAGGACGGGCCATGGTGTTCGTTCCTCGAGACGAGCTGCTCGACCGAGAGCTGGCGGTCTCCGCCGCGCTGGTCCTGTCTCTGCACCTGGCGAACACCTGACCGTTCGGCGCGATGGCCGTCCCACCGGATCGCGGGTGCCGGGCCTTCGGCGTCGACCTGACCTCGCATCCGGCCGGCAGACCATGGTCTGCCGATCACTTTGAGGGTTTCGCCGCGTTGTCGTACGAGCATCACGAGAAAGCTTTAACCGACGGTTCAACGATACCGTTTATGGGGTGATGGTGGCTGACGAGAATCTGAGGATCGAACTCACCATGGCCGAACTGCGCGAGATCACGAGCTATGCCGTGGCCTGCGCACAGCCCGCAATGGCGATCTTCGAGCGTGAGCGCCCTGACGATCGACGCCCACGAGCCGCGGTCGACGCCGCGCGGGCATTCGCGGAGGGCGGCAGGCGGAACAAGGTGATCCGTGACAGTGCCTGGGCCGCGCAGCGCGCGTACCAGGAGACACGCGACGCCGGGCAGGCCGCGGCGAGCGACGCCGCACGCGCGGCCGTTGCCGCGGCCAGTGCCGCCTTCCTCCACCCCCTGGCGAAAGCGACTCAGGTCCTGCACATCCTCGGCCCGGCCGCGCACGCCGGTCGAGCCTTCGAACTCGATGCCGGCGACGACCGGAACGTCGGCGCCGACTACATCGAGAAGGCACGCAGTCTGGCCAGCCCGACCGTGATCAGTGTCCTGACGCGCTATCCGGACGCCCCGGGCGGTCGCGGCCGGGTAGGAGAACTGTTGCGGACCCTGGACGCGTCGTTACGACGTCCGGCCACCGGCGGTTAGGAGGGTCGACCGCACCGATCACCAGGTTTGCGGTGTGACGAGCCCGGATTCGTAGGCGATGACGACGAGTTGTGCGCGGTCGCGGGCGCGCAGTTTGGTCATGGCGCGGTTGACGTGGGTTTTCGCGGTCACCGGACTGATCACCATTCGATCGGCGATCTCCTCGTTGGTCAGGCCCCGCGCGACGAGGACGACCGCTTCGCGTTCCCGGTTGGTCAGCTCCTTCAGCGCGATGGCCGGTTGCCGGGCCGGCGGCTGGCTGACATACCTCTCGATGAGACGGCGGGTGATCGACGGGGCCAGCAGCACGTCGCCGCGGGCGGCGACGCGGATGGCGTGCAGGAAGTCCTCCGGTTCGACGTCCTTGACGAGGAAGCCGGCCGCTCCGGCGCGTAGTGCCCGGTAGAGGTATTCGTCCAGGCCGTAGTTGGTGAGGACGACGACGCGGACCCCGGCCAGGGCGGGGTCCGCCGCGATACGCCGGGTCGCCTCGATGCCGTCGACGCCGGGCATCTGTACGTCGACGAGCGCGATGTCGGGCAGGTGCTGGCGGGCCAGCGCCACGCCTTCGGCGCCGTCGGCGGCCTCGGCCACGACCTGGATGCCGTCCTCGGCGTCGAGCAGTGCCCGGAAGCCACGGCGGATCAGGGGCTGGTCGTCGACGAGCAGGACCCGGATCACGGCGTCCGCTCCACGGGCAGTTCGGCACGGACGGTGAAGCCGCCGCTGTCGCGGGGTTCGGCACGCAGCCGGCCGCCGAGCGCGGTGACCCGCTCCCCCATACCGAGCAATCCCACGCCGGGGGCCGGGGCGGAGTCCGGCGTGGCGGTGCCATCGTCGTCGACCTGCACCACGACCTTGCCGGGTAGGCAGTCGATGCGCACCGACGCGGTGGCGGCCGCGGCGTGGCGGGCGATGTTCGTCAGCGCCTCCTGCACGATCCGGTACGCGGTGCGGTCCACCGCCGCCGGTATGCCGGCGCGGTCGCCGGCGATGGTCAGGGTCGCGTCCAGGCCGGCCGTGCGGGCCCGTTGCACGAGCCGCGGTACGTGGTCTATCCCGGGTGCCGCCGTGCTGTCGTCACGTAGCGCCTCGAGCGTCGCGCGCAGCTCGCGGGCGGCTTCGCGGCCCGCGTCGCGGATCGCCAGCAGTGCCTCGGGCACCGGCTCGCCCCGTTTCCGGGCCAGGTGCACGGCCACCTCCGCCTGGAGCTTGATCACCGAGATCTGGTGGGTGAGCGAATCGTGCAGTTCCCGCGCGATGTGCAGCCGTTCCTCCCCGGCCCGCCGCAGCGCGTTCTCCTCCCGGGTGCGCTCGGCCTCGTCCGCCCGGCGCTCGGCCTGCCGCAGCGCCTCACCCGCCGCGCCGGCCGCGATCAGCCAGGCCAGCTCCAGCACACCTCGGGACCGCGCGAACGCCGCGGTGGTGTCGTACGGGCCCGTGATCATCGTGACGGCGGGGAGCGCCGCCAGCATGGCCACGCTCACCGCCACGGTCACCGTGCGGCGCCCCGCCCGGACCGCCGCGTACACCGCGATCAGGTACGCCACGGCGAAGACGTCGAATCCGGCCGCCTGATACCCGAGCGCGCAGAGCCCGGTGGCGGCCAGAACCGCGACCGGTGCCCGCCGACGCCACGCCAGCGCCAGCCCGCCGGCGGCCAGTAGCAGCAGGCCGAGCAGATCCTCGACGGCCCGTCCGCCTGTCGTATCAGGGTGGCCGGACACTCCGATGGCCAGCAGGATCACCGCGACACCGGCGGCGACCAGCCAGTCCCGGGCACCGATCCGTGCGCTGCTCATGCGCGCACCCTAACCGCACACCCGGCACCGGCGAGTCGTACCAGCGCGGCAGTGGTCCGCTACCACGTACGCGGTAGTCCTCCGCGGCGCGCCCCGCGTCCGTGGCAGCGGGATCGCCCGTACGCGGCAGCGTCGAATGTCGACGCTGGCACGACGACACGTCCGGGGCGCGGAGGACACGATCGACGACACCACCGTCCCGTGCACCACCGTGAGGAAGCCGAGGACCGTCTCATGCTGACCGCCCACCTGCTCGCCACGTCCACTGTCGGCGCGGGTACGCCGACCACCGACCGTGTCATCGCGACCGCCGCCGCCTTCGTCGCTCTCGCCGGCGTGATCATCGGCGGCCTGGCCCTGGTCCGCCCGACCAGCCGCGCCGGTGCCGGCAGCCGAGGCGCGGTTGTCGCACTGGTGGCCGCGGCGATCGGCGTCATCGTCGGCGGGTTCGTGATCGTGACCGCCGACGGTGGTCCCGGGACAGGCAACGGCATCGTCGGCGGTTACGTCGCCGTGGTCCTCGGGCTGGCCGGTGTCGTACTCGGCGGGTCGGCCCTGGCCCGCAGCCGCCGCCCGCGGCAGGCCTGAACGGCACGCCGGACGTCCCCGGAAGAACGTGACGGCGTCGAGGCCACGTCAGCCCCGGCCGAGACCCTGCTCCCGGGCCCGCACTATCGCCTGGCCACGGTCACTGACCCCGAGCTTGACCAGCACGTTCGACAGATGGTTGCGGATCGTCTTCGGGCTGAGCGCCAGCCGCTGCGCGATCACGCGGTTGTCGAGCCCGCGCGCCACATGGTCGAGGATCTCCCGTTCCCGGTCGGTCAGCTGCGGAAAGGGTGGCACCACGCCGGCTCCCCGGGTGAGGAAGCTGACCGTACGCGTCCCGATCCCCGGTCCGAGCAGCATCTCGCCGTCGGCGACCACCCGTACCGCCCGCTCCACCTGCGGCGGTGACGCCCCCTTGAGCAGGTAACCGGACGCGCCGGCCCGCAGCGCGCCGAAGATCGAGTCGTCGTCGTCGAGCATCGTGATCACGAGCACGGCCACGGCCGGGTGCCGGGACCGGATCAGTCGCGTCGCCTCCACGCCGGAGCGGTCGCCGAGGTGCAGGTCCATGAGCACGACGTCGGGATCGTGGGTTTCCACCAGCGCGAGTGCCGACGGCACGTCGACGGCCTCACCGACGCAGACGATCCCGTCCAGCGTCCCCAGCAGCGCGGTCATCCCGAGCCGGAACACGGGATGGTCGTCCACCACGGCGACCCGGATCACGCCGCGGTCCGGGCCGCCGCCGGCCATCGCGGCCGTCATCGGGCGGCCTCCGGCAGGAACAGGCGCACGCGCGTACCGGGCCGGGAGTGACCGGTACGGGCCGGGCCGATCGTCAGGCCGGCACCGATCGCCTCCGCGCGTTCGCGCATCGCCCGGGTGCCGACGCCCGTGCCCGCCCCGGCGCCGATGCCGACCCCGTGATCGGCCACGCTGACGGTCAGGCCCTCGGGCACGGCGCGGACGTCGACGCAGCAGTGGTCGACGCCGGCGTGCCGGTGGACGTTGCGGACGGCTTCCGCCACGATGCCGTACACGGCGATGGCCGCCTCCTCTCGCAGGCGCAGGTGCGGTGCGCGGACCCGGACGGTCAGCCCGGCGGCGGCGTACCGCTCGCGCAGCCGATCCAGCGCCGGGCCGAGGTCACCGTCGTCGAGCACCGGTGGCAGGAGGTCGCGGGCGATCTCCCGTACCCCGGCCGCCTGGCGGTCCACCTCCGCCACCAGCTGGTCGAACAGGTCGTCGGCGGCCGCGATCTCGGGCAGGTGACGGTGGGCGTGCAGCATGTTGCGGCCCGCCGCCAGCGCCAGGGAGACGCCGGCGAGCGCCGGGCCGAGGCCGTCGTGCAGGTCCCGACGCAGCTTACGGCGCTCCTCGTCGCGGGCACGGGCCAGGCCCTGCCGGGACCGCTCCAGATCCCGCTGGGCGGCGGCGAGTTCGGCGAGCGCGGTCACCACCGGGGCGAGGTCGGTCAGGGCGGTGGAGGCACGGCCGTCCAGCTTCTCGCCGGGGCGGGGCCAGGCGTGCAGCGTACCCACGGTGCGGTCCCCGTTGACCAGGGCGATCGATGTCGGCGACAGGTGGGTGGGTTCGCCGCGCAGGACGATGCGGACCTCGGCCAGCCGCAGCGACGCGGCGATCCCGTCGGCCACCGCGTCGAGCATCGGCGTGCCGCGGTCGGTGTCACGCAGCCCGTCGGCGACCCGGCGGATCAGCGGCTGCCCGGTGTCACCGTGGACCAGCCGGTCGACCCGCCGCTGCACCCACTGGCGCAGCGGCTGGAACGCCGCGGCCAGTGATGCCGTCACCACCACCTCGGGCACCGCCGACGGGGCCGGAAGTACGGCCCGCAGGATCAGGACACCCCCGACGTACGCCGCGATCACCAGTGCCGTCATGAGCGCCCACACCAGCGTCCGGCGGACCACCAGATCCAGTCCCCACAGGCGCTGGCGCAGCACGACGACCAGCACCGACGCCGGGAAGAACGCCTGGGCGCCGAGCATCAGCAGCGGCGCGGCCGGTGTCGGCACCCGTACCGGCAGCAGCGGGTCGAGCGCCAGCGGCACGAAGGCCGCGGCGAGCAGCAGGGTGCCGACCGCCAGCCAACCCAGCCCGTGCCGGCGGGCCGGCGGCGCGGCGTGCCGCCGCCACAGCACCCCGGCGGCGGCGACCGATCCGAGTATCACCAGTGCCGGTTCCAGCCACGGGTCGACCGCTGCCCGGACGGCCGCCGCCGGCCCGCCCAGCGGCAGCGCCCACGGCGCTCCGGGTACGGTGACCGCGCACACCTGGGCCAGTACGACGAGCAGCACGCCGGCCCCGATCGTGAACCGGGTCGCCGCCCGGAGCGGGCGCACCGGCAGCAGCCACGGCATCACCACGATCAACGCGTAGAAGCCCGGCACCCAGGCCCAGTAGGCGGCGCCGGCCAGCGGCACCGACAGGTCCAGCTCGGGCCAGCGGTAGCGCACCATGTCCCAGGCGGCCGCGGCGGCCGAGACCGCACCACCGATGCCCGCCGCCGCCATGATCCAGGCCGCCAGGTGGGCCCGCCGCGACAGGGTCAGCCACGCCACCACGCCGTAGATCGCACCGACCGTGAGATCGACCAGCGAGTAGAGCATCCACGGGTGCCACGGCGGCGCGGCCGCCAACCACGCGGCCACCGAACCGGCGCTGAGCACACCCGTGACGACCAGCACCGCGCGTGCCGCGACCGGACGCGCCCGGTCGGACGGTCGTGGATCCATGCGCTCTCCTCATGTGGTGGGGCGCCCCAGCTTGCCGACCGGGACGGCCCGGGCACCAGAGCCGGGCATCCCGACTGATCGGGATACCCAGTGCGGCTCCACCGTTCGTCCGAGCCTGCGACGTCCCGGCCCGCCGGGACGGTGGTCCCTGGCATCTGGGGGTGCGGCGTGGCGATCCTGACCTCCGTGCCGACGGGGAGGACACAATGGAGGGACTACGGCTGTCCGTGCTGGGCCCACTCGCCGCCGAACGGGACGGCCAGCCGGTCCCGCTGGGCGGGAGGCGGCAGCGGTCGGTACTCGCGGTGCTGCTGGCCGCCCGGGGACGCATGGTCCCGGCGGACCGGATCGAGGACCTGGTCTGGGGAGCCGACCGGCCCACGGCCAGCCGGACGACCCTGCACGGGTACGTGGCCCGGCTGCGCTGCGCGCTGGAGCCGGGGCGCCCGAGCCGTGGGCAGGGCCGGCTGCTGGTCCGCGACGGCCCCGGGTACGCGCTGCGGCTCCCGCCGGAGAGTTTGGACGCCGACCGGTTCGCCGGCCTGGTGAGCCGCGGCGGCACCCTGCTGGACGAGAGCCTGCCGATGCGGGCCGAGTCGGTCCTGCGCGAGGCACTGGCGCTGTGGCGCGGTCCCGCCTACGCCGATGTCGGGGAGGCCCCTTTCGCGGTGGCCGAACGGGCCCGGTTCGACGTGCTGCGGGCGACCGCGGTGGAGCGGCGGATGGTGGCGCTGCTGGCGGTCGGGCAGCACGACACGGCCATCGGGGAGCTGGAGGTCCACACCGCCGAGGAACCGCTACGGGAGCGCGGTTGGCAACTGCTGGCGACGGCTCTCTACCGGTCCGGACGGCAGGCGGACGCGTTGACGGTGCTCCGGCGGGCCCGTACGCACCTCGCCGAGAAGCAGGGTATCGACCCGGGCCCGGAGCTGCGTCGCCTGGAGATGGCGATCCTGTGCCAGGACGACACCGTCCTCGGTGGGCGACCGGAGGTAGGGGCCGGCAATCTCCCGGTGGCGATCTCGTCGTTCGTGGGCCGTGCGACCGAGTTGGCCGAGGTGGGCGCCGCCCTCGACGCCGGCCGTCTGGTCACGCTGACCGGACCGGCCGGAGTCGGCAAGAGCCGGCTGGCGAAAGAGGCGGCCCGGCACCGCCCCGACCGGTACGGCCCCTGGTACGTCGACCTGTCCGGGCTGCCCGCCGGCACGCCCGTGGTGGCGGCCCTGGCCGACGCGATCGGCGTACCCTCCGTCACCGTCCCGGCGCTCGCCGACCGCGTCGGCCACCGGGCCGCGCTCGTCGTCGTCGACAACGCCGACCACCTGCGCGCCGAGGCCGTACCGGTGCTGACCGGGTTGCTCGCCCGCTGCCCGGCGCTGCGGGTCCTGGTCACCGGCCGGCGCGCGCTGGAGACACCGGGCGAGCGGGTCGTCGCCGTGACCGCGCTGTCCGAGCCGGACGCCGTACGCCTGCTCGGCGACCGGGTCACGGCCGCGGGCGGCGCGGCTCTGGAGCCGGCGCTCGCGGCGCAGATCTGCCGCCGGCTCGACGCGTTCCCGCTCGGGATCGAGCGGGTGGCGGCGCGCTGCGCGGCGCTGGCCCCCGCCGACGTCCTGGCGACCCTCGACGAGGGGCTGCTCGACGACGAGATCGAGGCCAGCCGTCGACTGTTGACCGATGCCGGCCGCCGCCTGCTGCACCGGCTCCGGGTCTTCGACGGCCCTTTCACCCTCGCCGACGCGCAGCGGGTCGGCGGAGGGCCGGCCGCCACGGCTCCCCTGGTCGAACTCATCCACCACTCCCTGGTGCTCGCCGATCCCGGACGCCTGCCGTGCCGGTACCGCCTGCCGCACAGCGTGCGGTCGTACCTCGGAGCGCCGCCGTCGGCGCTTGCCAGTCAGGTTGCAGCGGGCAACCCGACGCTGGTCCGCATGAGACGACTCAGCACCGCCGTCGCCGCGACACTACTGTTCACCGCCTTCACGCTCGCCACGCCGAGCGGCGCTCCGGCCGATCCCGGCTGCCAACTCGGCGACCCGCGACCGATCTGCAACGGTGAGTTCCCGGAGGATCCGACCCCGCTCGACGACGCGGCACCGACCGGAAAGATCGACTACTACTCCCGCTACGGCGGCGTCATCTGGATCACCGGCTGGGCGCGTGACGCCGACGGGGGCCCGGTCACGGTCAGGGCCTACTCCAACGCCCTGCTCAAGAGCACGGTGCAGGCCACCCTGCCGCACACCGGACAGGGCGGAAACCACGGGTTCAGCATCACGTTCCCCGCTCCGGCGACGGTCGGCAGCCACCAACTCAAGGTGGTGGTGGCGAACGTGCCGAACGGCACGGCACCGGCTGCGGAGGGCATCACCTTCTACCCGGAGTGGTACGTGATCAAGCCGACCACGCCGACCGGTCTCGTCCTCACCCCGTGGAAGGTGGGCGACGAACACCGGATCACCGTCGAGTTCACCGATCCCTCCGACAGCGAGGACGGCTTCCGCATCACCTACGACTGGGTGGGACGCAAGTGGAAGTGGAACTGCAAGCTCAAGACCGGCTACTGGGAGACCGGCACGTTCAGCGAGTCTGTCGACCTCCCCGCGCAGGCCGGCCGGGAACGCTACAGCCACACCATCCGCAACCTCGACCACACCACGTTCTACAAGTTCTACGTCATGACGATGGAGAACGCCCGCTTCTCGGAGAAGCTGGTGGGCGGCATCAACTCCGGCGAGTTCGCCCCCGCACCGGACGCGCCGAGATTCTCCGGCACCGACCCCGAGCAGCCGTGCATGGACTAGCCCCTGCCCGGAGCGGAGTACGGCTGGTCGTCCGAGGTACGCCCGGCACCAGCCGGACACCAGTCGTCTCCGACACCGTGCTGCTTTCCACTTCAGAGAGAGGTAGGTATCGACCCGTGTTCACACACCCGCCCGACCGGAGGTGGCCGCGCAGGTTGGCCGTCATCCTGGTCACGGTCACCGCCCTGGTTCTGGGCAACGCGGTCAAGGCGTCGGCCGCCGTCGACTACGACGAGGAGACGGCCCGCCAACACCTGTTCGCGGCGCACATGCGTATGCACAGCCGCGGGGCCGACGGCATCCGGGCGATGGTGGTCTCCGCGTCGCTGACCGACTGGCGTGCCGCCCACCCGAACGCCACCCGCGAGGAGATCATCGAAGCCGGGGTGATGCTCAACAACGCGGTCCTGGCGAGGTACCAATCGGTCAAGAACACCAGTCCCTACTCCCTGGTCGTCAACGGCGTGGAGGCGATCAGCGCGCTGCCGTTCGTCAACCTCGCGGCGCCGGGGGCCAAGCTGCTGCTCAAGGAGTTGTGGGGCAACGACGTCCTGGCGCGGGAGGCGTTCCGCAACCAGGTCACCGGGGCCTACCAGAACTACGTCTTCACCAACAGCTACTACGGCGTGCAGGACCGCGTCTGGGCGCTGGTCGCCGCCGCCGGGGTGGACGACCCGACGTTCGCCGACGCCTGGGACGGCCTCGTCGGCACCCACGTGGGCGTACGGCTGAACGCGTCGCTGGACCAACTGATGGCCGACCCACTGCTCAGGACGTACGTCAACGTCGACGCGCTGATGGCCAACACGCAGAACCAGACCACCTATCTCGCGCAGGCGCGTCGCATGGCCGAGGAGGCGTTCGGGCGGATCCAGGCGAAGGAGGAGGAGATCCGGGCGGAGCTCGCCCGCCAGTCGCTGAAGTACCCGGTCGGGCCGGGGCCGAAGCCGACGCCGGAGGCGTACACGCGGGCGCTGGCCGAGGCGGCACAACGTGATGTCGTCCTCGCCGGCCTGGCATCCGGGTTGTCGGTACTCACCACGTTCATCGGGTTCGCCGACCCGAAGGCGGCCCGGGAGATCCAGGCCGTGGGCTCCGCGGCGATCACGATCGCCAAGTCGATCAGCGACTACATCCCCAAGATCGCCGGGCTCGGGGTCGCCGAGGCACTGACCTCGATCGGCACCGTGGTCATGACCGGCAACATCCTCGGCGCCGTCATGACGCTGACCAGCATCTTCATGGGATCCGGCCCGTCGCCGGAGCAGATGATCCTCGAAGAGATCGCCAAGGTGCGCGAGGACATCGAGAACCTGCGTACGGAGATGCACCAGCGGTTCGACGCGATCGAGAAGGCACTGAGCACCGTCTACGCGGACATGATGACGCAGTTCACCCGGCTCCAGGGGGCGATCGACGACGTACGCCGCGAGCTGGGCGACATCCAGAGCCAACTGCTGTCGCTGGACACCAGGCTGGTGGCCCTCTCCGCGTCGACCCACGCGGCCCTGGAGGCCCAGGCCATGCACGACTTCGAACTCGCCGCCGAGCGGTACCTCGACTACCAGGGCCGCACCGGGCAGCCGGTGCCGAACTTCACCGAGTACTGGCAGGGCGCGTCGACGTTCTCCCTCACCGCCAAGACCACCGCGGCCTCGGCACCGCTGGCCATCACCGACGGGATGGCGCCGTCGGTGACACCCGACGCCGTACGCCAGCACACCCCGCTCGGCTCGCTCTACTACCTGGCGTGGCTCGCCCGCAGCCGTGGCTGGGACCCGGACCTGCCGATGCCGTCGGTGAGCAGCGGACGGGGCGTCCCCAACGCCGGTGTCTGGTCGGTCTCGGCACACGCCTGGACGCAACTCGCCGCGGAGAACCCGCAGTTCGCCCGGTCGGTCAGCGGATCGGTCTGGGACGAGATCGTCTCCGTCGGCACGAAGGTCAACCAGACGGCGGCGACGTTCAGCGCGCCGCAGAACGGCACCACCAACAAGCTGTTCACCAACCTGATGAACGACTACGAATCGAAGCTGGGCGCGGTTTCGAAGGAGCTGGAAGGAGTACGCGACGAGGTCGCGCTCGACGGCGCCTACAACCCGTTCATCGACGCGAGCCAGCCGCCACCGGCGCGGGTGCCGGAGGTCGAGACGATGGCGCCGTGCAGCACGACGGTCGGCGGCCCCGGCAACACCCTTGCCATCGCGGCCAACACGACGACGAAGCACCTACCGCACGCCTACCACACCGCGTACGTACTGCGCGCCGAAGGACAGCGGCCCGAGTTCCGGACCTGCTACGAGGCGGTGTACAGCAACCAGGAAACCACCGACGGGCGGGTCGAGACGGTGACGACGGCCGACATCACGATCACGGCGAAGATCCAGGTGAAGTGGCCGCAGGGTAGTTGGACCGACGCCCGCAAGCTGACCTACACCACGCACGCGGACCGGATCAAATGGGTGAACCACAAGACCGGCTACCAGCGCACCATCGACACCAACGAAAAGGTCGGCCAGCTCTGGTCGGCGCACCGTGAGCAGTTCGCCGACCGCGCGTCGATCGGCAACGTCGCGGTCGCCGAGAACGATGCCTGGATGCGGGCCATGGGTTCGCTGCACGCCAGGCAGAAGGTCTACTACGCCACCGTGCTGCAGCGGATGGACGACCCGACCAGCCCGCTACGCAAGGCGCTCGACCGGCTCGACGAGACGCTGATGCTGCTCCAGGCGTACACGCAGGTCGGTTGGTCCAAGGCGCTGGAGCACAACGAGTCGCTGCGGGCGCTGCTGTTCGGCGGCGACCACCTGCCGGGCCGCTTCACCCTTGCGGGCACCGGCTACTCGGACCACTTCCGGGAGGCGTTCACCGGCGCACTGACCGCGTACGGCCACTGCACGCTCGACGCGGCCGGCGGGTGCCCGGTCGGCACCTGGTACGACCCGCGCGGTGGCGCACCGGGCGCGTTCGGCAAGACCTGCGGTCGGCCGACGTACGACACCACCCTCGCCGACCCGGTCACCCACTGCGTCCGGCTCGCCGGCGCGGCCCGGGTCTCCGCGCTGCGTGGCGAGTACGCCGCCGAGTCGGCCCGGCTGGCCAGCGGGGCGTACCAGGAGGGGCTGACCGCCGTCAGCGACTTCGTCACGCACATGAGACTGGTGCAGAAGGCGTCCCAGCAGTCCTGACCTACTGAATTCCCGGCGCCAGCACCGATCCGGTGCTGGCGCCGGGCGGTCTTCCAGGTTCGGCGGCGAATGAGCGTCCAGCCGATGTCCAGTCGATGTCCAGTGCTCCGGACGAAGCTACGCCCGACAGTTCGACTCACGTCGATGCATAGCGACCGAAGGAAGGACATGATGCGAAGACGATTTCTCGGTGGCCTGCTGGCCGTGTGCCTCGCCGCATCGATCGTGGCGGGAGGGCCGGCCAAACCGGCCAAGGCGGTGGACGCGTCGTTCTGGATCAACGTCGCCGTGGTGGTGGCGGGGAGCCTGTTCGGCGGTGGTGGTGGCGGCGGGGTGACCCCGGCCGATCTGGAACGTGCGAAGCAGGAGATCCTGGGCGCGATCAACCGGTCGCAGCAGGAGATCCTCGCCCACATCGACGGCATCGCCGCCGCCGACGTACGCGCGTGCGCCCGCTCCAACACCCTCCTGATGCCGAACATCGACCAGATGGACATCTACACGCTGTCGGTGTTCCTGGACAGCACGCTCGACTGCGCGACGCTGTCGTCGGCCTACTTCGACGCCGTCCAGGACCTCGGCGCGGCGGACCACATCGCCCGGGTGATGGGCGAGATCTACTCGATCGCGATGGTCACGTTCGCGAAGTTCGGCTTCGACAGCACGCTCCTGCTCGACGACCTGATCGCCAGCTACGAGGCCGTGCTGAACAAGATCAAGCCGTGGTGTGTCCACTCCTATGGCACCATCTGGGACCCCGAGTTCGCCTGGGTCACCGAACACACCTACTCCTGCCAGGCACACACCGGCGACGTCGAAACGTGGACCGAACTCCAGGCAGGTTCACAGATCATGAACCCGATCGACTACGTCTTCGTGGAGACGAACGTGATGCGCAACACCGTGCGTCCCTCGGTCCTGCGGGAACTGCCGCAGCTGAAGCAGATCCGGGCCAACGCATGAAGCGCCGGATTCTCGCGGCCGTCATGGGAACGGTCCTGCTCCTGGTGGGCACGGCGCGACCGGCCGTGGCCGCGGACTACAACCGGTACCTCGACATGATCCGGGTGACCGCGGCCTTCCTGGACTCGGCCGCCGACGGGCTCACCGCCAACGAACTCATCCAGTTCACCCAGGACATCAGGGGCGCGCTGGCCGGCGTCGAGACCGATCTGTTGACGCAGCTCAACAACCTGCAGATCGCCGACATCAGAGGCCAGGTGCGCTACGCGGTGACCGGTACCCAGATGATGGACATCCCGCCGATGCTCCCGATGTACATGAACACGGTCCTTCAGGGGACCATCAACGCGCGCGAGAAACTCACGGAGTTCGACGGCGACGCGGAGCGGGACATCGTCGGCAAGGCCCTGATCACGCAGTGGGACGTGCTGCTCATCGCCCAGGCGAGAATCCCCACCATGAGAGTCATGTACGCCGAGTACCAGGAGGCGTTGGAACACATCATCGGCAACGTCAGGCCGACCTGCGAGGACTCCATCTTCAACCCGACCGGCTTGCTCACCGTCAGGTGTACGTTCGATGGCCGCACCGTGACGGGGCAGCAACAAACCATCGGCAACGAGGTCCGGCACCACTACGGTGACTACAACTGGCAACCCGGCGGGTTGCATCGCCCCACCATCGTCGACCGGACGATGGCGGAGACGGCGCTGGACCTGGCGGAACGGGCGCTCGCCGACCTGCTCCGGCCGCGGATCTGACCGTCGTCGATCGGGGTGCCCCGCTGGGTGCGGGGCACCCCGTTCGGCGTGTCCACCGTTCCCATCGCTCCGGGCGGGGAACGAGGGATCAGGCGGCGCGGGGAGCGGCGACCGGGCGGAGCGGAGGTGGCCGGACTGGTCCGGCCCGGGCGGGGAATGCCGGCGGTCGCGGGCCAGACCCGGATCGTGGCCAGGACGGTGGCCGTGAGAAGATCATGACCAGTCAGCCGTGATCGGCGAAGGGAGGTGCGGTCGATGTCCAGCCAGTCCATGCCCGCGCCTCGCCACCCACGCTGACACCTGCCCATCCGGCGAGGCGCTCCATCCACACGTGGAGGATCACCATGACCTCGCTCATCCGGCACGTCGACTTCGACTGTGCCGATCCGTACACCCTCGCCGGGTTCTGGGCCGCCGTGCTCGACTACCGGCTCGGCGACGACGACCACCCCGGCGATCCCGAGGTGGCGCTCTCCCCGACGGGCGGCGGCACCGGTCCGGTGCTGCTCTTCCTGCGGGTACCCGAGCCGAAACAGGTCAAGAACCGGCTGCACGTCGACCTGCAACCGACCGACCGCACCCGGGACGAGGAGGTCGAACGCCTGCTCGACCTCGGCGCCACGCAGGTCGCCGACCAGCGGCGGCCGGACGGCAGCGGCTGGGTGGTGCTGGCCGACCCGGAGGGCAACGAGTTCTGCGTCGAGCGCAGCGCCGCCGAGCGGGCCGGCTGACGTACGCCGTCCCGGCCCGGGTCACCCCGGGCCGGGACGCGCCGGTCCTGCCCGAGGGCGGCCGGTCAGCCGCTCGTCGCGGCCGGCGCGGGCGCCGACCGCGGCCGCTGGTGCCGGCGGATCAGACCGACCCCGCCGAGCACGACCACCGTCCCCGCGACGATCCGCGGGTTGAGACCCTCGCCGAGCACGACGACGCCCAGTGCCACCGAGACCACCGGCAGCAGATAACCGACCGCGGCGGCGTTGGTGGCGCCCTCGGCGGCGATGATCCGGTAGGTGAGGTGAAACGTGGCTCCGGTGGCGACGACGCCGAGGATCACGACGACGATCAGCGTCTGCGCGCCGACCCGGACCGGTGTCAGGCCGCCGGCCGGCAGGAGCGGCGCGGTCAGGGCGGTCGCCGCGACGAGCTGCGCCGCCGCGAGCGAGATGGTGGGGACGCCCTTGCCGACCAGGTGGCGACCCATGTAGGCGAAGCCGACGGCATAGCTCGCCGCGGCGGCGACGATGGCGAGAGCGCCGCCGCCGACCGGTCCGGTCGACCGCCACGGAGCGAAGATCAGCACGACCCCGGTGAAGCCGAGCAGGAGTCCGAGAAGGCGGACCGGCCGCAGGCCGCGTTCGGTGCCGACGACGACGCCGATGAGCACCGCCCACAGCGGGGTGGTCGCGTTGAGGACGCCGGCCACCCCGGAGTCGACGGTCTGCTGGCCGAGGCTGAACAGGGCGAACGGCAGGGCGTTGCAGAAGAAGGCGGCCACGGCGAGGTGCCACCAGGTCGCCCCCCACGGGGGCAGCCGCCGCCCGGAGGCGAAACACGCGACCAGCAACGCGCCCGATCCGAGGACGCACCGGCTGAGGGTGACCTGGACCGGGGTCATCGCCTCGAGAGCCAGGTCGATCCAGAGAAAGGTCGATCCCCACAGCAGGGCGAGCCCGCCCACCTGGGTCCATGTTCGCAGCCTGTTCACGGTGCCCACCGTGCCGGCTCCAACCCGAAAGAAAAAGCGAAAGATTCTGTACGACGATTAAGCTCCGCTACATGCTTGACGTACGACGAATGCAGGTGTTGCGGGCGGTGGTCACCAGCGGATCGGTGACCGCCGCGGCGGCCCACCTCGGCTACACACCGTCCGCCGTCAGCCAGCAGGTGGCGGCGCTGGAGAGGGAGGCCGGGATCGCGCTGCTCGAACGGGTCGGCCGGGGCGTACGGCCCACGGCCGCGGGTCGGCTGCTCACCGCGCACGCGGCCGTCATCGGCCGGCACGTCGCAGAGGCCGAGACCGCGTTGGCCGACCTGCGGGCGGGGCGTACCGGCCGGCTGACGATCCACTACTTCGCCTCGGTCGGGCCGACCCTGCTGGCACCCGCTCTCGCCCGCCTGCGGCGCGAGCACCCGGGGGTGACGATCGACCCCAGGCTGATCGGTTCGGGAGATCCGCTGCCGGACGTGGAGCGCGGGGACGCCGACCTGGCCATCGTGGTCCACCGCACCGGTGACGCCCCTCCCCCGGGCATCCGCGTGGTGCACCTGCGCGACGACCCGTACCGGGCCGTGGTGCCCGGCGGACACCGGCTCGCCGCCCGGCGGGTGATCGACCTGGTCGACCTCGCCGGCGAGCCGTGGGTCGGCAGCGAACCGTCCGGCCCCTGCCTGGAACCGATCATGGACGGCTGCGCCGCGGCCGGCTTCACCCCGGACTTCGTGGCACAGTCGGAGGACTACGCCACGGCGCAGGGGTTCGTCGCCGCCGGTCTCGGCGTCAGCCTCGTACCCCGACTCGGTCTGGGAACCCGCCACCCGGGCGTCGCCGTTCGCCCGGTACGCCACCCGGAGCCGGTCAGGGCGATCTGCGTCGCGGTACGCGAGGTCGCGCTGACGCAGCCCGTGCCACGTGCCCTGATCGAGGCCCTGACGGATGCCGCGGCGGAAGCGGACTGACCCCGGTCGAAGTCCGCCGCTGACGGATAGCCAGCCCGGGACTGCCGAGCGATAGGGTGCCTTCGTGCGGGTCGATAGTGGACGGTCGGCGTACCTGGTCATGCTCGGCTGGCACGGCCTGATGGTCGTCGCCTACCTCGTCCTCGTCTACCAGGTGTCCGGGACGGGCGAGCTGGGGGACAACTCACCGCGCGAGGACATGCTGGTCTTCGGTGCCTACGTCATCGCACCGGCTCTTGTTGCCACCCTGCTGGTTGGTCTGCTCCTGCTCCGGTGGCTCCCGGCGAAAAGCCGGACCAGCTCGGCGGTTGTGCTCGGCACCGCCGCCGCGTCCCCGGCGCTGCTGCTCGCGGCGGCGGGGTTCCTGAGCGGCTGGTTCAGCGAGACGCTGCCGTCGGCGCCGCTGGACCGCCTGGCCGTCATCCGGCTCGACGGCGACCTGCACCGCTCGACGACCGACGCTCTCGTGCACCTGTACCCCAGGTTGTCGCCGGGAGGCTTCCTGATCGTCGACGACTACGGCATACCCGCCTGCGCCGCCGCCGTACACGAGTTCCGGGACCGGAACCGGATCACCGACCCCATCCGGTTCATCGACCCGTACTCGATCTACTGGCGCCGGACCGGATAGCGCGGGACCGGACACCCGGCCAGGGTCAACTGGTCGCCCCGACGTACCGCCGCAACCCGGCCCGCCACGCCGCCAACGCGGCCAGGACCGCTGTCGTGGCGGTGGCGGCGGCCGCCGCGACCGTGGTCCAGTCCGGGGACCGCAGCAACGCCGCGGCCGGGAACGCGGCGACGAGCATGAGCGGCAGGACGTAGGAGAGCAGGAACCGTAGCGGTCGGGCGTAGATGTCCGGTGGATAGCGGCCGAACTGCCATGCGGTGCCGTAGATGCTCTGCAGGTCGAGTTTGGGCGCCCAGAACGCGATGCAGCCGATCAGTGTCCCGACGGCCCAGGTGGCGGCCGTGCCGAGGAGGAGCAGCAGCAGCCAGACGGCGACCGCCACCGGCTCCGGAGCCCGGCCGGTCATGCCGACCCCGACTCCGACGACGCCGAGTCCGAGCAGGACGTGGATGCACGACAACGGCGCCGCCGTACCCAACGTGGCGAGGAACAGACCGGGCGCCGGCGCCAGCAGGTGATGGTCGAGTCGTCCCTCCCGGATGCCACGGTTCGCGAGCAGCGACAGATTCGGGTCCACGAACGCCGCCTTGACACCGGTCAGCAGCTCGAAGGTGCCGACCAGCACGAACATCTCCGGTCGCGTCCATCCCCCGAGGTGGTCGGTACGGCCAAAGATGATCAACACGGCGGCGAGCGTGGACGCCAAGGAGATACCGGACATCATGACGTCGAAGTGCAGGTCCACCCGGAACGCCAACGTCCTGCGCAGCGACATCGAAAAACCGATGCCCAGCAGGCGGACCATCTTGACCAGCACGCGCACGGGTCACGCCCCGACGGCGGTGAACCGTCGTACGCCCGCACGCCAGGCCACGACGGCGACACCGGCGAACGCCGCGCTCCAGGCCAGCTGGACGAGGTACGCGACGGCGAGGGCCGAGCCGTGCACCGATCCGGTCGCGACGTCGGCGGGCAGGCCCAGCATCGCGTAGAACGGCAGGGCACCGACGACGGGTTGCCAGGCGTCCGGTAGCTGCCAGACGGGGGCGGCACCGCCACCGAGAAGAAAGACCATCATTCCTCCCAACGTCACCAGCGCATGTACGCGCCCGGTCCAGAACGCGGCCAGCGCGAGCAGCCAGGTCCACAGGAATCGCAGCACCGCGGCGCCGACGAGCACCGGGACCGCCGCCGCCAGCGCCGTCCAGTCGTACGAGACGCCGACCGCCAGCGCGGTCACGAGGGTGAGCGGCAGCCCGAAGATGCCGAGCCAGATCCGGATCGCGACGTTCTCGCCGATGGGCGCGACGATGACGGGTTGCGGCCGGAGCAGGTCGTGGCTGATCTTGCCCTCGTAGATCGCCTCGGAGAACGTGTGGTTCTCGTACGAGGCGGTCAGCAGCTGCACGGCGACCAGCGCGACGAAGTAGCCGGCGACCGCCGGATCGCCCGGAAGCACCGCGGACCACACAACCAGCCCGAGCAGGGGGCCGACCGCCTCGCTGGCCACCAGGGTCACGGTGAACCACCAGGCGCCGGACCAGTCGAGGAACTGGTTGCGGATCCGCAGGAGGACCAGGCGCCGCAGCCGGCGGGTCATACGCCGTCCCGGTAGGCGCGATCGATCACGTCCTCCAGCGTGGGCTCCTCGACCGCCAGGTCCGCCACCTCGAACGTGGCGAGCAGGACCGACGTCACCCTGGCCACGTCGGCGCGGGCCACCCGCAGCGTCCAGCTCATGCCGGAGGTCGACACGACCTCGGCGATCTCGGCGAGGACCTCCTTGGTCGCGTCTGCCGCGCTGATCCGGACCAGCTTGTACGGGGACAGCCGGGCCGACAGTTGCCCGAGCGGACCGTCGTACCGCACGCTGCCGTGGTCGATCAGCATCAGGCGACGGCAGGTGGCTTCGACGTCGGCCATGTAGTGGCTGGTGAGCAGGATCGTCGCCCCGGTCTGTGTCGCGTAGGAGGCGAGGAACCGACGGATCGTGGTCGCCGCCGACACGTCCAGGCCCAGCGTCGGTTCGTCGAGGAACAGCACCTTCGGTCGGTACGAGAGGGACAGTGCGAGTCCGGCCCGCATCTTCTCGCCCAGGCTCAGCGCCCGCAGCTGCCGTTCCAGCAACGGGCCGAGTTCGAGCAGTTCGCAGAGCTCGTCGAGGTTTCGGCGGAAGTCGGCGGCCGGAACCTCGTAGAGCACGCGCTGGTATTGCAGGGCGTCGAGGAGCGTCAACTCCTGGGAGCCACCGGTGGGCTGGCTACCGCGGACAAGTGCGATCTGCTTCAGGAACGGGGTCCTGCGTTGCCACGGCGTGAAGCCGAGCACCCGTACCTCACCCGCCGTCGGGTACAGCAGTCCCGACATGATCTTCATGGTGGTCGTCTTCCCCGCCCCGTTGGGGCCGACGAATCCGACGACCTCGCCACTGGAGATCCGGAACGACGCGTCCCGCACCGCGTGGACGTCCCGGTAACGCCGCCGGACCACCGACCGCAGGGCGGACATCAATCCGGCCTGCCGGACCGGCACCCGGTAGGTCATGGACAGATCCTCGACAACGACGGACGACACCCGTCGAACCTCCTGTTCGACAACGACCAGGAACATCGACGATATCATTCAAGTACAGTTTGATACTTTTACCGAATGACCACGACGACAATCCGCTTCAACGGCGGTCCGGTCACCGGTTCGAGCGGATGAAACCCTCAACTGGCGAATCCAGAATGCGCGGCGTCGACCTGGCCCGCTCGGCGGGGTTGTCCGTGCAGCAGATCCGCAATTACGTGGACGTCGGGCTCCTCCCGCCGGCCGAACGCGCCGCCAACGGTTACCGCGTCTTCACCGGCCGGCACGCGCGGGCGCTGACGGTCGCGCGGATCCTGCTCGACGGATACGGCTGGCACACCGCGGTCGCCGTGCTGAGCGCCGTACACAGTGGTGACACCGCCGGCGCGCTGGCCGCCGTCGACCGCGGGCACGCCGAACTCGATCACGAACGCGCCGCGGCGGAGGCACTGCTCAGGACGTTCGACCAGGAGCCACCGGCGGTGCTGCGGACGTCCGGACCGCTACGCATCGGGGACACCGCCGCGATCGCCGGCGTACGACCGTCGGCGCTGCGGGTGTGGGAGGAACTCGGCCTTCTCGCACCGGCGCGTGAACCGTCGACCGGATACCGCCTCTACGACCGGGAGCAACTCGTCCGGGCCCGGGTCATCGCGATGCTACGCGGTTCCGGCTATCCACTGCCGGCCGCGAAGGCCGTCATGGACGCCATGGACCAGGGCGACTCGACCCGTACCCGGACGGCCCTGGAGGCCCGCCTGCGGAACCTGGACGAGCTGAGCTGGCGCCGTCTACGGGCGGCGTCGGCGCTGTTCGGCTACCTTGAGGGAGAAGGTCTGCGGCCGGGTGCCCCGGACAGGGCCGGGCACGGTCGCGACGGGCCGGTTCAACCCCCACCCACGAAGTCGTCCGAAGCCGCCGACCTGGCGATCTCCACGGTGCGTGCCCCGGTCGCCGAGAACGGGTCGACCGCGTCCCGGAGGCGCGGATTCCAGGCATAGACGAACAGCGAACTGGGTGACAGGTTCCAGGCCGTCCATTCGCTCCACAGCGCCGACCACCGGGCGGCATCCCGCGTGAACAGTTCGTCGCGTCGGGGGTGTGGTGCGTTCAGATCGAGAATCCGCCCGGCGTCGGGGCGCAGGACGACCCGCACGTCGCCCAGACAGGCGACCCGCAGACCCTTGCGCACACAGAAGTTCAACGTCTCCGCGGCGCCGGACCACCCGTTCGATCCGGCCGGCGTCCCGGATGTCGGCGAGCACGAGACGCGCGGTCCGCGCGTGATCCGGCGGCATGGTCAGCCGTACGGCTTCGAGCGCCGAGTCGTCGTGGTCGAGCATGATCAGCTCCGCGGGCGGCATGTCCCTGGAACTCCTCGTCCGACTCAACGTCCACGCCATCGATGCGGATAAACTTATCCCGCACTACGGCGTGCCGGCGTCGCGTCTGGGCGCCGCCGGGGTGGCACCGACCACCACGATGCTCGGGGTGACTCGGCTGGCGGTCCCAGGCCAGACGAACCAGCCCGAGGGCACCGCCGTCGCGCGATGTGACCCCGCCGCCCTGCTGCCCGTGCCGGTTCGGCCGGCACGAGCAGCAGGTGGAGGGCTCATTTCCGGTGACGACGGGGGTGTGACTTCGCGGGATGGCTGGTCTGATGTCGGGCTGGGAGCTGCGGCTACGGGAGCTGACGGGCAAGGTGGGGCACTTGTTCGCCCGGCCGGAGCCTCGAGAGGTGTTCCATGATCTGATCGAGGGGCTGCTGTCGGATCTGGACAGGAAGAACTGCTGGACCCTGGCCCGGCGGGCCGGGCACACCCACCCGGGCCGGATGCAGGCGTTGCTGTCGCGGGGCGCGTGGAGCGCCGACGCCCTGGAGGCCGAGGTCCGCACCCATGTGGTGGAGCATCTCGGTGACCCGAACGGGGTGCTGATCATCGACGAGACCCAGGTGCCGAAGAAGGGTGACAAGTCGGTGGGGGTGGCCCCGCAGTACTGCGCCGCCACCAATCGGATCGAGAACTGCCAGGTCGCGGTCATGCTGTCGTACGCCGGTCGGGCCGGGCACGCGTACATCGGTCGTCGCCTTCATCTGCCGACACAGTGGACCGACGATCCGGGGCGCTGCCGTGAGGCCGGCATTCCGGTGGGTGTCGGGTTCGCCACGAAACACGACCAGGCCGTCGAACTGTTGACCGAGGCGGCCGACGCGGCCGTCCCGTTCGGGTGGGTCACCATGGCCGACGGGTACGGGCAGCATCCACGGGTCCGCAACTGGTGTGCGCAGCGGTCATTGCCGTACGTGGTAGCCGTGTCGGCGGCCCTGCCGCTGACGCAGATCAGCGTCGCACCCGGAACCGTCCCGGTCACCCGTGTCGGTCAGTTGCTCACCCGGATCGCTGACAGCGCCTGGCAGCCCCGAACCCGCGCGCGGGGCGGTGAAGACGATCGCTCCCACGACTGGGCGTTGATCAGTCTCGGCGGAAACCTGCGGGTCAGCGATGAGATCCCCGCCGACGGGTTCGCGCACACCCTGCTGGTACGGCGTTCGGTCGGCGATCCGGGCGAAGTCACGTATTTCCTCGCCCACGCCCGCCACCGCGCGTCCGTGCCTGTCCTGCGGCGCATCGCGGAGACCCCACAGAGGATCAAGGAGGGTGACGGGCAGGGCAAGGGCCTCATCGGCATCGACCAGCATCAGGTCCGCACATGGACCGCCTGGCACCACACCGTCACCGCATGCATGTTCGCCCACGCGTTTCGCGCGGCTCTGCACACCGAAGCCGGGACCGTCCTCGACAGCACGGCGGATGCCGAGGTGACGAGCCCGGACAGGCATGCCTTCAACAGCCGGCAGAGGGTCCGGGTGACCGAGCCTTCCCCTGCCCACCCCCGCAACCATCGCCGACTTGCGTGATCCGCGCGCACAGACCGTGCGACCGCCTGCGATTTAGGCGGATTGTCGACACTACGCATACAGGAAAAGCGCCCAGAAGCCATTCGAGCCGTGAAGATCCGCAACTGTAGGAACCCCGAGCCGCATGGCGCCGGGGCGCGGACCTCATGCCGGGGCAGAACTTTCCGGAACCATGTTCCCGCAGGTGGGAGTCGCCATGCGGGCATTAGGCTTCGACTCTCTACCGAATGAAGAAAGACATTGACACTCGTCATAGCCCTCCGAACCTTGACACGAGCCAGTTACGCACTGTTATATGAATGCCGTAGCGAGATCAGGATGACAAACAGGGCGGCACTGGATAAACGTGCCGTATTCACCTGACTACCATCTCCAGTTCAGGGAAGATGTCATGAACCAAGTCACCCGCACGTTCGCGGTCGGCATCATCGCGCGCAGATGTCGCCGGCCACGACCGGCTCGACTGCCGTCACAGCCCCGGCCGACACCCTCGCAAAAGGCGCCGCCAACCCGGAGGCGCTGCTCAAACTATTGACCGAAAGGATCGCCGCCAAGGACCGGGACGGGATCGTCGCCCGCCAGGATCCCGAAGCAGCGATCGTCGACCGGGACGGTTCAGAAACGCACTGGTAATTTCGGCGACATCGTTCGTGAACAGCCGAACGGTACGCGGCTTTGCATCCAGGACAACCCCACCCCCTGCCACCTCGATGGACCGGCCGGAGGCCATCGTCGGCGGGCCACCCCATTGATGCGCGAATAACGAGTTGCCGGCATGTTCGTGGTTTGGAGAAAACTTGAACGCCACCTCGCTCGAGGTTTCGCACCCCCTGGCTGCGCGGCAGCAGCCTGAATGGGACGACCCGGCACAGGTCGAGCACGTCCGGGCGGTGCTGGCGAGCCTTCCCCCACTCGTCGAGGTCGAATCCCTGAGCAGGCTCCGAGGGTTGCTCGCCGGAGTTTCCGCCGGCCAGGCGCAGGTGGTGCAGGCGGGTGACTGCGCGGAGGACCCCGCCGAATGCACCGCGGGTGACGTGGAACGGAAGACCCGGCTCCTCAACGTGCTCGCCGGCGTCATGAGCGCTGTCACGCACCAGCCCGTGGTACGGGTGGGCCGGATCGCGGGCCAGTACGCCAAACCCCGGTCGGCGGCCACCGAGTGGGTCGACGGCGTCGAGATCCCGGTGTACCGAGGGCACATGGTGAACGGTCCCGAGCCGGACCCACAGGTGCGGCGGCCCGATCCACTACGCATGTTGGCGGGATACTGGGCGGCGAGCCAACTCATGGACCACCTCGCCCCGACGCCGGAGGCGCGTATCGAGCCGGCCGTGTGGACCAGTCACGAGGCTCTGCTGCTCGACTACGAGATCCCGATGCTACGCCGGGACGGGCAGGGTCGGGCCGCGCTCACTTCCACCCATTGGCCGTGGATCGGGGAACGCACCCGCGAGGTCGAGGGGGCGCACGTCTCGCTACTCGCGAATGTGATCAACCCCGTTGCGTGCAAGATCGGGCCGCGTACGACGGTCGCCGACCTGCTCGCGTTGTGTACGCGGCTGGATCCGGAACGGGAACCGGGCCGACTCACCCTGATCGCTCGGATGGGCGCTGACGCGACCATGGATCTGCTTCCCCCACTGGTCCGCGCCGTGCGTGCCGCCGGACACCCGGCGATCTGGCTGGTCGACCCGATGCACGGCAACACCGTGACCACCGCCGAGGGCCGCAAGACCCGAGTCGTGGAGACGATCATCCGGGAGGTCACGGCGTTCCAGTCAGCGGTTCGCGCAGCCGGCGGAACACCGGGAGGAATGCACCTCGAAACCAGCCCCGACGACGTGACCGAATGCGTCGACATCCGCCACGACACCGGCCGGATCGACGAGAGATACACGACGTTGTGCGACCCGCGCCTCAACCCTCGCCAGGCGGTAGCGGTGGTCTCGGCCTGGCAGACGCGATGATGATGAACCGGGCCGAGGAGACACCGTGCCGGGCATAGCGCCGATCCCCGCCTACCCACTTCCCACGAGCGGTGAGCTGCCCGTCAGCACCGCACGGTGGACCCCCGACCCACGCCGGGCGGTACTACTCGTGCACGACATGCAGCGCTACTTCCTCGCACCCTTTCCCCCGGCGGTGCGTGACACGCTGGTGCGCCACTGCGTGCAACTGAGGAAGCGCTGCGCCGCGCTCGGGATCCCGGTGTTCTACACCGCGCAGCCCGGTGGCATGACCGAGCAGGAACGCGGCCTGCTGAAGGACATCTGGGGCCCGGGGATGAGCGTCGACCCCCTCGATCGGTCGATCGTCGCCGAGCTTGCACCGCGGCCGCCGGACCGGGTGCTCACCAAGTGGCGCTACAGCGCGTTCTTCCGCTCGGACCTGCTGGCGCAGATGCGCGAGCAGGACCGCGACCAGCTGATCGTCTGCGGGGTGTACGCGCACGTCGGTGTACTGGCGACGGCCCTCGACGCGTTCACCAACGACATCCAGTCGTTCCTGGTCGCCGACGCTCTCGGCGACTTCTCGGCCGACTATCACCGGCTGGCCCTCGACTACGCGGCCACTCGCTGTTCGGTGGTCACCACCACCGGGGAGGTCTTCGCATGAAGCCGCAGCAGTTGCTCGAGCAGGTGCTGAGACCCGATCCGGGCGCCTTCGCCCTGCTGCACCGCCCGGAGACCCTGGGCCCGGACCGGTTGGAGATCCTGCTGGGCCGGGTCAGCACGCCGGCCCGGCTCGCTGACATCCCGCTGGCCGACCAGGCCGGGCGGCCCGGCGAGGCTCGTCAGGAGGCGCTGGTCCTGGTGCCTCACCGGCAGATCACCGAGCGCGGCTTCACCGCCGCCGCGGACGGCTCACCGCTGCTCGCGATGTCGGTGACGGACCAGGGCCAGATCTCCACCACCGAGGCGCTGAGACACCTCCCGGACGAGCCGATCGCCCTGACCGGTGGACGGTTCGACACCGAGGACGACGCCTACGCTGACATCGTTCGCGCGGTCCTCGACAACGAGATAGGCACCGGAGAGGGCTCGAACTTCGTCATCAAGCGGACGTTCGTCACCACCATCACCGGCTACTCCACGCGCAGCGCGCTGAGCCTGTTCCGTCGGTTACTCACCCGGGAGACCGGTACCTACTGGACGTTCCTCGTGCACACCGGCACCCGGACCTTCGTCGGCGCCACACCGGAGCGCCACGTCAGCCTGCGAAACGGCGTCGCGGCGATGACCCCGATCAGCGGCACCTACCGTTACCCGCCGACGGGACCGGTCCTGTCGGAGGTCATGGACTTCCTCGACGACGGCAAAGAGACCGACGAGTTGTACATGGTCCTGGACGAGGAACTGAAGATGATGGCCCGGGTCTGCCAGGGCGGTGGCCGGGTGGTGGGTCCGTTCCTGCGGGAGATGGCCTGGCTCGCGCACACCGAATACGTCATCGAGGGGCGCAGCGACCTCGATCCCCGGGACATCCTGCGGGAGACGATGTTCGCGCCCACCGTGACCGGCAGTCCGCTGGAGAACGCCTGCCGAGTGATCGCCCGCTACGAGCCGCGCGGCCGCGGGTACTACGGCGGCGTCGCGGCCCTCATCGGCCGTGACGCCGATGGCGCGCGGACGATGGACTCCGCCATTCTCATCCGCACCGCCGACATCAGCACCTCGGAGTTCGATGACAGCGCTCGCGTCGAGGTCGGGGTCGGGGCAACCCTGGTCCGGCACTCCGACCCCGCCGCCGAGGTCGCCGAGACCCGCACCAAGGCCGCCGGCCTGCTCTCGGCGCTCGGTGCCAACGAGCGTCTCAACGGAAACCCGCGGATCCGCGAGGCGCTGGGCAGGCGCAACGCGACCATCGCGCGCTTCTGGCTCAGCGACGCCGGCTCGCGCGCACAGCCACACCCGGCGCTGAGCGGCCGCCGGGCGCTGATCATCGATGCCGAGGACACCTTCAGTTCGATGCTGGCCCACCAACTGCGGGCCATCGGGCTGACGGTGCGACTCGACCGCTTCGACGCGCCCCACCGCTTCGACGACCACGATCTCGTCATCCTGGGCCCCGGTCCCGGCGACCCACGGGACGCCGATGACCCGAGGATGGCCCACCTCACGTCGGCGATCGAGCACCTGCTGTCCCGACGCATCCCGTTCCTTGCGGTGTGCCTGAGCCACCAGTTGCTGTGCCGGCGCCTCGGGCTCCGGCTGAGGCGCCGGACGGTCCCGAACCAGGGCACCCAGCGCGAGATCGACCTGTTCGGCTCGCGGGAACAGGTGGGCTTCTACAACTCCTACGAGGCCTACGGACGCGCTGAGCAGTTGGAGTGTCCTGGCATCGGCGGGGTGAAGGCCAGCCTGGACGCCGGCACGGGCGAGGTGCATGCCCTACGAGGGCCGCACTTTGCTTCGGTGCAGTTCCACCTTGAGTCGGTACTCACCCGCGACGGCGAACGCGTCCTGGGTGAGCTGCTGGCGCCGCTGACACAGACCGAGGAGGTACTGAACGTATGAAAGCAAGCATTTCCTGGTGGGACCTGTCCGGGTCCGGCCAGACCATCGACTCCCTGCGCGTCTACCTGCGAGAAGAGGGCGTGCAGCCGTGGGAGCGGATCCACGGACTGCGTTTGAAGTTCTGGATCTCCGACCGGCAGGCCAACCGCTGGGGTGCGGTGACGCTGTGGGAGTCCACAGCTGACCTGACGGCGCCGATGCCCCCGAACCGGGCCACCGAACTCATCGGATACCCGCCGAATCACCGGATGGAGACCGACATCGAGGCCATCATCGAAGGTGTCCACTCCGGCGAGTTGCTCGACCGCGGCCTGGCCTTCGAGCCGGTGAAGAAGTCGTAGTGAGCACATCCACCCACCCCCTGAGCACCGATGAGTTCTCCATCCCGCCCGCCGAACCGATGGGCCTGCTCCGGGCCTGGTTCGACCGCGCGGTCGCGGACGGCGTCCGTGAGCCGGGTGCGCTGGCGCTGGCCTCCGCGGATGCCCGTGGCCACGCTTCCAACCGGATCGTGCAGGTCCTCAAGGTCCGCGACACGGGTCTGGTGTTCGCCACGCACGCCAACAGTCGCAAGGGCCGGGACCTGGCCGAGAACGGCTGGGCCTCCGGCGTTTTCTACTGGCGCGAGGCCGGCCGCCAGGTGATCGTGACCGGTCCGGCCTATGCGTTGCCCAACGAGGAAGCTGATGCCTTGTGGGCCGCCCGGCCGGTCAGCACGCACCCGATGTCGGTGGCTTCACACCAGAGCGCACCCCTTTTGGACGAGGACGAACTGAGGAGACGGGCCGAGCAACTGGCCGGTGCTGGCTTGCCGCTGCCTCGCCCGGCCGCCTGGCTGGGTTACTTGCTCGAACCCGGATCGGTCGAGTTCTGGCAGGCCGACCCCGGCCGCCTGCACCAGAGGCTGCTGTACGAACGCGACGGAACGGGCTGGCGTACCGGCCGGCTGCAGCCCTGACCGCGCCCGGGACAACGCACTGTCTACCGGCTCCAACTCCGGCTCCGACACCGAACGCCGGACGATAACCAGCACACCGATGCACGCAATCACGAGCCGAAGGGATCCAGAATTGACGACGAATCACACCCAGTCCGAGGCGTTCGCCACCGACCTCGACCTGAGAGACCGCAACCGTGCCGTCGTCGCGGACTACATGAGCCGCAAGGGCGAGAACCGCTTGACGCGATACCTGCTCTTCACCGAGGACGGCAGCGCCGGCCTGTGGACCAGCGATACCGGCAAACCGGTCGCCTCCCAGGGCCACGAGAAACTCAAGGCGCACGGCGAATGGTCACTGCGGATGTTCCCCGACTGGGAATGGAAGAACGTGGAGATCTTCGACACGCAGGACCCCAACAGGTTCTGGGTCGAGTGTGACGGAGAAGGACAGATCCTTTATCCCGACTACCCGCCCGGCTACTACAGGAACCACTTCATCCATTCTTTCCTGCTCGAGAACGGAAAGATCAAGCAGAACCGCGAGTTCATGAACCCGTTCCAGCAGTTGCGTGCACTGGGGATCGAGGTGCCAGTGATCAGGCGTGGCGGGATCCCTACCTGAAAGCTGCCCAATCACCTGCACAAGAAGTGAAGGCATGTCGCCGTTCGGAATGGTCGACCCGGCGAAGAACACCGAACTGAGCGTCGCTGTCTTCGCCGGCATGCCGGTGGTACGCACCGGCTGCGGCAACACCGTAGGCAGGGCGTACCAGACCCTGTCCGACACCCACTGACCTTCGAGAAGGGGGACCTATGGGTACGTACGAGTATGTCGTGGCCGACGTCTTCACCGAAGTTCCGCTGGAAGGTAACCCGGTCGCGGTCTTCGTGGATCCCGCCGATCTCTCTCCCGAGCGCATGCAGCGGATCGCGCAGGAGATGCACCTGTCGGAGACCGTTTTCGTCCTCCCGGCGGAAGACGACGGTGACGTGCGGGTCCGGATCTTCACCCCGGTGAACGAGCTGCCGTTCGCCGGGCATCCGACCCTGGGCACTGCCATTGTGCTCGGCGAGTCGAACCCGGCGCAGAGGATCCGGATGGAGACCGCCATGGGCACCGTGGCGTTCGATCTCGAGCGTGCCGGCGGCGGCCGGGCCGGCACGGCCAGCATGTGGCAACCCATCCCCACGTGGGAGCCCTACGACCGCGCGGACGAGTTGCTCGCCGGTCTCGGCCTGGCGGCGTCCGCCTGCACCCTGCCGGTGGAGGTCTACCGAAACGGGCCGCGACACGTGTTCGTCGGCCTGGGCAGCGTGGCCACGCTCTCCGCCGTGGAGCCAGACCAACGGATTCTCGCCAGGCTGCCCGACATGGCCGCCAACTGCTTCGCGGGATCGGGCACGCGATGGAGACTGCGGATGTTCTCGCCTGCCTATGGCGTGGTCGAGGACGCGGCCACCGGCTCGGCCGCCGGCTCGCTCGCGGTGCACCTGGCCCGGCACGGTCTGATCCCATTCGGGGAATGGATCGAGATCCGCCAGGGCGTCGAGATCGGCCGTCCTTCGACAATGCGGGCTCGGGCCACGGGAACGCCGGAACGGATCGAGTCGGTCCAGGTGGCGGGGTCCGCCGTCGTCGTCGCCCGGGGAACGCTGTACGCATAGCGCATTCCCCGCACCACGCTTCGTGGGGCGGACGTAGTCCTACGACAATCGTCGTCCAACCATGCACCCAGACAGTGTCACCAAGTGTTCACAAGCCCACAGTAGACCGTCGGATTACTTGCCGGATTCACCCCGGGCAAGTGAGACCCTTCCGCCAGCGATCGCCTTTGCGGTACAGTGGCGAACGTTGATATCAGCCGGTTAGCGGGGCGGAATGACAGTCGACTTGCAGGCCACTCGAGACGTAATCGAAATGATCACCGGCGGCTGGCGGGCACAGGCCCTCTACACCGCGGTCAAACTCGGATTGCCGGATCACATCAAGGCCGGCCGCACCACCCGCGGCGAACTGGCTAAATCAACCGGGGCAAATGAAGAGGGCATTCACCGCCTGATGCGCCTTCTGGTGGCCATGGGCGTATTCGAGGGCAACGAGTCGACCGGTTACAGGAACACCGACGTGAGCGCAGCACTGCTCGACGGCCCTCAGTCCCTGCGCGGTATGTGCCTGCTCTACGGCGAGGAGTTCTACTCCGCCTGGGGGCACGCCCATAACGCGATAAGCACGGTCAGTTCGGGCTTCGAGGCCGCCTACGGCCGGCCGTTCTACGAATACCTCGGTGAGGACGCGGCCACCGCCCGGCGATTCCAGCACACCTTGAACGCCGCAAGCATGTTCTTCCACCAGGTACCCGAGATCTTCGACTTCTCCGGCAAGATGGTCGTGGACGTGGGTGGCGGAGGCGGCCAACTGCTCGCCACGATCCTCGGCGCCACACCGGATGCCAGGGGCACGCTCTTCGACCGCGAACACATGTTGCCCCAGGCGGGTGAGCACCTAGCGGCCGCCGTCGGACTCGACCGTGTCGAACTGGTCGGGGGCGACATGTTCACCGACGTCCCCCAGGGCGGAGACGTCTACATCCTCTGTCGGGTTCTGGCCGGCTGGGACGACGACGCGGTCGTCAAGGTCTTCGAGAAGTGCCGTCGCGCCATGGTCGACTCCTCGTCGCGACTGCTGCTCCTCGACCGTTTCGTCGACGATGAGGCCCCGACCGTGCTGCCCGCGCTGTGGGATCTGCACCTGTTGATGACCACCGGCGGCGGGCACCGCACCGTTGACCGGATCACCACGCTGCTGAACCGGGCCGGCCTGGAGATCGAACGGAGGGCCGAGCTGCCCATGGAGACGGTCGCCTTGATCGCGGCGCCACGCCCGGGGCTCCGGCAGAAGTCGTGACGGTGTACCCATGAACGGCAAGGCTGAGGTAGCCGCGGGTGCGGTGCCGGCCTCCGGTGCTGTATCAGCCCCCGATCCAGTTCAGGGCTCATCCCTGGCCCGGGCAGTGGTGACAGCCCGGGATGGGTAGCGGCCGAGGGTGGCGATGGAGTCGCGCCGACCACGAGGACCCGTGTGGCTTTTCGGGAGAGGTCGGGCGACCGATGGTCAGGCCCTGACGAAGGACGTCCTGGTGAGCTGCTCGGACACCTGCCAGACGCGCTGGGCCTCCTCGCTGCTACGCAGCGGCGTGTACATCCGCTGCTCGGCCGGCGGACCGCCCAGGTTGCCAGGGCCGCTGGGCCCGTAGAGCACACCGGGCTTGGCACCCGGGTCGGTCGCGGCCATGAGCGCGGGCAACTTCGCGGTCTCGACGGTGCCCGCCAGGATGCCGCGAGCGGACATCGCCCGGATCAGGCGTATCGCGGGGGTGTCCTGGCTGCGGCCGAGCTCGGGGCGGGCGGCCAGGAGGCTGGTGGGGGCAACCCCGGGGTGCGAGAGGTTGCTGGTGATGCCCCAACCGTGCGCCCTGCTGCGGCGGTCCAACTCCAGGCCGAACAACCCGAACGCGATCTTCGACTGGCTGTAGGCACGCATGCCGTCGTACGAACGTTCCCAGTTCAGATCGTCCCAGTTGATACGGCCACGACGCGCGGCGACACTGACCTGCGAGGTCACCCGGGCACCGCCGGCGCGCAGCAGCGGGAGCAGCCGGGCGACCAGCGCGAAGTGGCCGAGGTGGTTGGTGCCGAACTGCAGTTCGAACCCGTCGGCCGTGGTCTGCCGGCTCGGCGGTCGCATCACGCCCGCGTTGTTGATCAAAATGTGGATCGGGCTGCCCTCCCCGCGAAGGGCGTCGGCCAGGGCCGCGACCGACTCCAGCGAGGACAGGTCGAGGCTGCGCAACGAGACCTTCGCCCCGGGCACGGCCTGCCGGACCGTGCTGATCGCGGCCTCGCCCTTGCGCGGATTGCGGACGGGCAGGATCACCTCGGCACCGGCCGCGGCCAGCCGTACGGCCATCCCCAGCCCCATCCCGTCGCTCGCGCCGGTGACGACGGCGCGCTTCCCCGACAGGCCGGGGAGGGTGATGTCGATCGGTTTACGTGGCATCGGCTCTGCTCCCTCTTCTGGATGTCCGGAGACCCGGGCTACCCGGTCGATCGTCGACCGGATGCGCCGCGGTAACCACGGCCTCCCGATCACAGGCTCACCAGGTCACCCCACACCCCGCCCTCAGGGCACCTCCGTGGAATGTGATCAGTTCCCTTTCACGCAGAACTCGTTGCCGTCCGGATCGGCCAGCACGACCGCGCCGTCCGCCCCCACCTCGAGCCGGGTGGCGCCGAGGGAGACCAGCCGGTCGACCTCCGCCTGCTGGTCGCCCTCAACCGGGGCGAGTTCGAAGCGCTGCCGGTTCCACGCCTCCTTCGGGGCCACGGGTGGGCCTCCCCACGCGACCTTCGTGCCGCCGTACGGTGACTGGACCGCGGTCTCCTGGTCCTGGTCCCACACCAGCGGCCAGCCCAGTGCCTCGCTCCAGAAGAGGCCGACCTCCCGGGTGCCGTCGCAGGCGAGTTCTCCGAGCAGGCCGCATCCGGCGAGGAAGGCGTTGCCCGGCTCGATCACGCAGAACTCGTTGCCCTCGGGGTCGGCCAGGACGATGTGCCCCTCCTCGGGGCGCTGCCCGACGTCGACGTGGCCGGCGCCGAGCCCCAGCGCCGTCGCCACCATGCGCTCCTGGTCGGCGCGGCTGGCGCTGGTCAGGTGAAGATGCATGCGGTTCGACCCCACCGTCTCCGTGCGGCTCGGAACGAACCGGAGGCTGAGCTGGGTGTCGTCGCCGGGCAGCAGCGCACCATCCGCGTCCTCGACGACTTCCCGGCCGAGCATGCCGGCCCAGAACCGCGCCAGGCGAGTCGCGTCGTGCGCATCGAAGGTCACCGTCAAGAGGCGCGAGAACATCACCGCACAGTAGACACGGGCCAGCCGGACGACAAGGCACCGAGCCGGCCGTCGAGACCCCCTCATGCCCAGAGTTCCAACTCACCGACAGTCCGTCTTCTTGCTGTCGTTCCCGGGCGGACTGGCTGAAACCGCGTTGACAGCGATACCGGCGGGGACGCCTACTTACTGCCCAACGGCGCACCGTCGCGCCGGCCCGGCGTCAGCCGCCAGGGCCGGCGGGCGGGCAATCGACGGCAGTGAAGGGCAAAGGATGATGGCGGACCCGGGCATGGACGTGTTGACCTGGAAAGAGTTCGGCGAGGAACACCTCACCGCGCTGACCGACCTGGCCGAGGCGTGCCTGGCCGTCGACGGTGGGCTGCCGCTGTTCACCGGTTCTGCGCTGCTGCGGGCCCGGCTGCTCCAGGCCCGTACCCTCGGCGCCTGGTACGACGGCGGCCTGATCGCGGCCGTGAGTGTCGGCATCGACCGGCGGCCGGCCACCAGCACCGGCCTGGTGCATCCGGTCTGGCGCGGGCAGGGCGTCGGTAGCCGGCTGCTGAGCTGGGCGGACGAGCAGGCCGGCGGCGCCGACCTGCTGTCGACCACCGAGTCGTGGAGTC